>JBOHFJ010000029.1:0-22464 GCA_050699655.1 Pseudonocardiaceae bacterium | reverse complement strand
CACCAGCGCCGCCATGGTGGAGATGTTGACGGTGTGCGCGCGGTCACCCCCGGTGCCCACGACATCGAGCGCCGGCTGCGGGACGTGCACCCGGCGGGCGTGGGCGAGCATGCCATCGGCTAAGCCGGTGATCTCCGCTGGAGTTTCGCCCTTGGCCCGTAGCGCCACCACGAACGCCGCCATCTGGGCCTGGGTGGCGACGCCGGACATCACTTGGTCCATCGCCCACGTCGCGTCCTGGGCGTCCAGGTCAGTGCCCGCGATCAGCTGGCTCAGCAGCGCTGGCCAGCCGCGGGAGCACCGCGGCACCACCACGGCGCGCGGGGTCAACCCCCCCGTCACCCCCCGTCAACCCTTCGCCGCGCGAGACCGCGACGAGCGCAGCACCTCGGCCACGGTCTCGGCGGCGACCAACGGATCCAGCGGGTGCACGATCACGGCATCAGCTTGCGACCAGACCGCCAGCCACCGGTCGTCCCGGCGCCGCACGGCAACGATCACCGGTGGGCACCGCGCGATCTCATTCTTGAGCTGGCGGGACAACCCCATCCCGCCGGTGGGCTGCGCCTCACCGTCTAGGATCGCCAGGGTAACGCCACCCGCATCGACCTCGGCCAGTACCTCGGCGATCGTCCCGGCCTCGACGTAGCGCACGCGGCCGACGTCGACCGAGGGCCGCGGCCCGAGCGCGTTGATGATGGCCGCACGCACTTCCGGCCGGTGGCTGAAGACCAGCACCGTGGTGGCGGCGCCCGAAGCGTTCATCATGCGTTCGAGATCCTCAGGGTCAGTGGCGGGACGCAGGGTGGCTCTCGCGCCGAGGGCGGACTGATCCTATACGGCCAATCGCCCCGGAGATACGGGACGGGACGGCGTCACGCTGTGTTGCGTCACACTGTGTGCGGACGTCCGGCGCCGCGACCCTAACCAATTGCGGGGGATACCCGGGTGGAGATGTCACTCTTTGCGGCATCTGTCGGCCCCGGTCCGGCATACGGCGGCAGCTGTCGCCATAATGCTGAGCGTGACCTCGTCCAGCCTGGCAGGGCCCGCGATCAGCCAACGGGTGCACTCGCTGAACCGGCCCAACATGGTCAGCGTCGGAACGATCGTATGGCTGTCCAGCGAGCTGATGTTCTTCGCCGGCCTGTTCGCGATGTTCTTCACGGTGAAGGCCCAGCACGACGGCCCGTGGCCGCCGGTCAACGCGGTGACCGGACAGCCGATCCACCTCGACATTCCCTACGCCCTGGTGATCACGATCATCCTGGTGTCCTCGTCGTTCACCTGCCAGTGGGGGGTGTTCAAGGCCGAGCAGGGCGATGTTTTCGGGCTGCGACTGTGGTACTCGATCACGTTCGTCATGGGTTTGCTGTTTGTGCTGGGCGCGCTGAACGAATACCACAACCTCGTCACAGAGCAGGGTGTCACGATCCAGTCGGGCGCCTACGGCACCGTGTTCTACCTCACCACCGGATTCCACGCCATGCACGTGACCGGCGGCCTGATCGCGTTCATCTTTCTCATCGTCCGGACCAAGCTGAGCAAGTTCACTCCAGCCCAAGCCACCGCCGCGATCGTCGTGTCGTACTACTGGCACTTCGTCGACGTGGTATGGATTGGCCTGTTCGCCACCATCTACTTCTTGCCCTAAGCACCCCCACCAGGACAACCGCCGAACAAGACAGCAAGGGTAGCCGAGACTGATGACCAACCAGACACAGCAGCGGGCAGGGCGGCGGGCAGGACACAGCCGCTTGCGTCGTCGGTTGTCCGGGACGCTCGCGCTCGGCGTGGCATTGTTGGCCCTCGGCGGACTGTACACGGTGTTCGCCCCCCAGCCACAGACCGCGCGCGCCCAAGAGAATCTGGCCCAACAGACTCCGACCCATCCGATGCAGGTGGACCCAGCGCTGGTGCGCCAGGGCGAGCAGCTCTACGACAACGCCTGCATCACCTGCCACGGCACGAACTTGCAGGGCGTACGGGACCGCGGGCCCAGTCTGATCGGTGTCGGCGAGGCCGCGGTCTACTTCCAGGTCTCCACCGGGCGGATGCCCGCGGTGCGCCAGGAAGCGCAGGAGCCCGAGAAGCCATCCAGGTTCACCCCCGAGCAGACCGACGCGCTGGGCGCCTTCGTGCAGGCCAACGGCGGCGGGCCGGTCGTGCCGGCGAGGAACAGCCTCATCGGTGGCGATCCGGCTGAGGGCGGTGACTTGTTCCGGCTCAACTGCGCTTCCTGCCACAACTTCACTGGACGCGGCATCGCGCTGTCCTCCGGCCAGTTCGCGCCTGAGATCAGGAACGTGGACCCGCGGCAGATTTACGCCGCGATGATCAGCGGACCGCAGAGCATGCCCAGGTTCTCCAACGGGCAGCTCACCGTGGCGCAGAAGCGGGACATCATCGCCTACGTGGAGTCGTTCGCCAGGGCACCCAACAATCCGGGTGGCTACGCGCTCGGTGGTTTCGGGCCAGTCCCGGAAGGCGCCGTCGCGTGGCTCATCGGTATCTCGGCACTGGTCGGCGTCACGCTGTGGATCGGATCGAGAGCATGAGCGGGCACGGAGGGTCGACCGGGCAGCAGCAGCCGCCCACTGCCGCGGAGCTGGCGGAGGCGAGCCGCGAAGATCTGGTCCAGCTTGGTTTGGCGCTTGACGAGGTGACCATCACCCACCGGGAGGATCCGTTCCCGGTACCGGGAACCCGGGCGCAGATGCGCACCGAACGCATGGTGGCGGGGTGGTTCGTCATCGCGGCGCTAGCTGGGCTGGGTTTCCTGGCGGCCTACCTGTTCCTGCCTTTCGAGTATGCTCCGCCCGGCACCCCCGGCGATCGCCACCTGCTCTACCAGCTGTATACGCCGATAATCGGGGTGCTGCTCGGGTTGGCGGTGTTCGCCGTCGGCGGCGGAACGATCGCCTACGCCAAGAACCTGCTACCACACGAGACCGCGGTACAGCAGCGCCACATCGGCGGTTCCACCGAGATAGACCGGGTGACCACGAGCGCGATCCTGGCCGACACCGGGGTCAGCAGCGGTATCGGCCGGAGATCCCTGATCACGCGATCGGCCGGGTTCGGGGCCGGCGTGCTCGGTGCCGGGGTGGGTGTGCTCGCCCTGGGTGGCCTGATCCGCAACCCGTGGAAGGGTGGTGGCCACGCCGCGCTGTGGGTAACGCCTTGGGCCTCGTACAACGGCGAGCCAGTATTCCTGCGCTTTGACGCCGAACAGCTCACGCTCGCCCGTCCTGAGGATCTTGCCGCCGGCAGCATCGCGACCGTCTTCCCCTACAAGCGATCTTGGTCGCAGCAGCAGGCACACGATGCGATGAACGCCTCCAACAGTCCGGTGATACTCATCCGGTTGTACCCGGAGCAGGCGGAGCGGGTGATCCAGCGCAAGGGCCAGGTCGACTTCCACTACGGCGACTTCTACGCTTACTCGAAGATCTGCACCCATCTGGGTTGCCCCGCTTCGCTGTACGAGGCCCAGGACGCTCGGGTGCTGTGCCCCTGCCACCAGTCCCAGTTCGACATGCTGGCATACGCCAAGCCAGTCTTCGGCCCGGCCACCAGACCCTTGCCTCAGCTGCACATCAGCGTGAACGATGAGGGATACTTCTACGCCAAGGGTGACTTCATCGAACCCGTGGGACCAGCGTTCTGGGAGCGGAGGTCATGAGCGCGATGACAACGCCGACCGCAGCCGGATCCGGAGGCTTGGCCACCAAGGCTGGCGAGGCGGCCGAACAGCTGGACCAGCGGTTTCACCTGGCAGCTGGCATGCGCCGGCAGATCAACAAGGTCTTCCCGACGCACTGGTCGTTCATGCTCGGTGAGATCGCGCTGAACAGCTTCATCGTGCTACTGCTGTCGGGGACGTACCTGACGCTGTTCTTCGACCCCTCCATGCAGGACGTCACGTACAACGGTGTCTACCAAAACCTCCGCGGGATCGAGATGTCCCGGGCGTTCGAGTCGACGCTGCAGATCTCCTTCGATGTCCGCGGTGGGCTGTTCGTCCGGCAGGTGCACCACTGGGCGGCGCTGCTGTTCGTCGCCGCCATCATCATCCACATGTTCCGTGTCTTCTTCACCGGCGCCTTCCGCAAGCCGCGGGATACGAACTGGACGATCGGCGTGACCCTCGTGCTGCTGGCCGGTCTGGAGGGCCTCACTGGCTACTCACTGCCCGACGACCTGCTCTCCGGAACCGGGCTCCGAATCATCTCATCGATCATCATGTCGCCACCGGTGATCGGTACCTGGTTACAGTGGGCGATCTTCGGGGGTCTGTTCCCTGGCACTGTGATCATACCCCGATTCTTCATCGTGCACGTGCTGATCATCCCGGGCATCCTGGTCGCTCTCATCGCGGTACATCTCGGGCTGGTCTGGTACCAGAAGCACACGCAGTTCCCCGGGCCCGGGCGTACCGAGCGCAATGTGGTCGGCATCCGCATCCTGCCGATCTTCGCGACAAAAGCCGGCGGCTTCGCTATGGCCAACATCGGTGTGATCTGCATCTTGGCGGGGTTGTTCCAGATCAACCCGATATGGAACTTCGGCCCGTACAACCCGGCCCAGGTCTCGGCGGCCTCGCAGCCCGACTGGTACGTCGGTTGGTTGGACGGCTCCACCCGGCTGTGGCCCGCCTGGGAGATCTACCTGGGCAATTACATGATCCCCGCGTCATTCTGGCCGACGATGGTGCTCCCCGGAATCATGTTCGGCCTTACCTTTGGATACCCAGCCATCGAGCGCAAGCTCACCAAGGACTTCGCCTCGCACAACCTGTTGCAACGCCCCCGGGATGCCCCGGTGCGAACCGGTTTGGGCATGATGGCTATCTCGTTCATGTTCGTGCTGCTGCTCTCGGGCGGAAACGACGTCATCGCGTACGCGTTCAACATCTCGCTCAACGCCACCACTTGGGCCGGACGCATCGGCCTGCTGCTGTTGCCACCAATCTCGTACTACGTCACCTACCGGATCTGCCTCGGCCTGCAACGCGCCGACCTGTCAATTCTGGAGCACGGAATTGAGACCGGCATCGTCAAGCGGCTTCCCCACGGCGAGTTCATCGAGGTGCACCAGCCCCTCGGTGGTCTCGACGGGCACGGCCATCCCATCTCGCTGGAGTACCAGGGTGCCCGAGTGCCCAAGCGCATGAACCAGCTTGGCTCCGCTGGTTCCCCCATGCCCGGTTCCCTGTTCAAACCAGACCCCGCCGATCAGACGAACGCTCTGGAGAGTGCCCGGCGGGAAGCGGCCGGCAATGGAGTCGGCACCAACGGCGCCGGCCGAGAGTTGGCTGGCCGGCCGCAGCAGCCCAGGGAATAGAACCACCACCTGGCCAGCGGGAGAATCAGAACCAGCCCAGCGGAATAGTCACTGCTTCAGCAACAGCAGTGACTATTCCGCCTTGGGACCGATGTGGTATTCGAAGATCAATCCGGCCACTGTCCCGAGCACACTCACCACGCCGAGCACCACCATCCACCATTGATCGAAGGCCAACCCGAGGCCGATCACGCTCGCCGCACCCGCCATCCCGATGGGCCAGTAACTGCCTGGTGAGAAGAAACCCATCTCACCAGCGCCGTCAGAGATTTCCGCCTCGGAGTTGTCCTCAGGACGCATCTGGACTCGCCGGGCGACGAACCGCAAGTAGGTGCCGAGGATGAGAGCCAGCCCACCGGACAGCGTCAGCCCCGCAGTCCCGGCCGGATCATGCGACCACAGTCCATAGACCACGTCGGACAAGAAGAAGAACACCGCCATGAACTCGAAGATCCGTGCCTCAATCTTCATCGTGCGCCTCGCTCTCGAACCTGCCGAAGGGACTCCCGCTCGAAATACTGAAGGTTAGTGGCCACCACGGGCCTGCGGAGCGTGAGCGTCGCGGGCGGTGCGGTCGGTATTGAACGGGGAGGTCGTCACGGCCTCGGGGGCGCACAGCTCACCGCAGTTCAGCTGCGCGAGCGCCTCACCCGCGGTGTAGGAGTGTTGCGTTCGCGGGTTGATTTGAGCTCGCAAGACCAGGTACCGGTCGAACAGATCCACCGGCAACGCACGGAGCTCGAAGTTCATCATCGAGTGGTAGGTGCCACACAACTCGGCGCAGCGACCGACAAAAGCACCCGGGCGCTGCACAGTGGTCTGGAAGACGCTGTCGGTGTTGTTCTTTTCCGGGCGCGGGAAGACGTCACGCTTGAAGAGAAAATCTGGAATGTAGAACGAGTGCAGGACATCTTTGGAAACAAGCCGGTATTCCACTACCCGATTGGTTGGCACCACTAGAAGCGGAATGACGGCCGATGATCCTATCGTGGAGAGCGGTTCGCCGTCTTCGGTAAGCCGGACAGGATAGCCGCCACCCGCACCCGGCTTGTCTTGCAGATACTGGAATTCCCAGTTCCACTGGAAGGCGACTACCCGCACCCGCAGCGCCGGATTATCGACTTTAGCGAGGACGAAGTCCTGAGTCGTCACAGTGAAGTAAAAAAGCACCACGACGATCACGAACGGGATGACCGTGTAGATGATCTCCAGTGGCAGGTTGTACTGGGTCTGCCGGGGTATTTCATCGGATTTTTTCCGACAGAAGACAACCGTCCCGACGATCAATAACGCGACAATCAACCCGATCGCCAACGCCGCGACCGTCGACCAGATCCACAGGTCGCGCATCCGCTCGGCCTGAGGGGTGATCCCTTCCGGCCAACCGAACGCGAACGCCTGATACACCGAACATCCGCTGGACAGGAAGGCAACCATTCCGGCCAGTCCGGCCACCTTCAGCAGCCGAACCGCTCGGCAACGGCCCACAGCGATCACCCCTCGCTCCTCCTCAGTCGCCCGATGCGGCCAGGAAGCCCACCACTAGGAGCCTAAACCAGCGCGGGCCCCAGAGTGCGCCCAGGGCGCAAGTAACCCGGCGCCCGGCGTCATACTGGGTCGCCGCGGATACCGGGTCGCTGCGGATACTGAGTTGCTGCGGATACTGGGTTGCTGAGGAGAGGGCGGGTACGTGTGTGGGTTGCTGGGACTGCTGACCGCGCGACAGGACGCCGCGCGGCGAGTGACGGACGTGACTTCGGCGCTGCGATGCCAGCGCCATCGCGGACCCGATGAGGCGGGGACCTGGCACGACACTGACATGGTGCTCGGCTTCAACCGGCTGTCCATCATCGATCTGGCACATTCCCACCAGCCGCTGCGCTGGGGGCCACCGGGCACGCCGGAGCGCTACACGATCCTGTGCAACGGGGAGATCTACAACTATCTCGAGCTCCGGGAGGAGCTTCGCCGCGATCCCTACGGCGCGACCTTCGCGACCGACGGCGACACCGAGGTCGTCGTCGCGGCATACCATCACCTCGGGCTGGCCGCCGTGGGGCGGCTCCGGGGAATGTTCGCGTTCGTCATCTGGGACGCGAAGCTTCGGATCGCCTTCGGGGCCCGCGATCCCTTCGGCATCAAGCCGCTGTACTGCTGCGCCGGGCCCGGCGGAGTGGCGTTCGCCAGCGAGAAGAAGAGCCTGCTCGAGCTGGCGCCGTCGCTGGGAGTGTCCCCAGGTCTGGACCGCCGTGCGCTGCAGCACTACCTGACCTTGCAGTACGTCCCTGAACCGGCGTCCCTGCACACCGGGATCACCCGCATCGAGTCCGGTACCTCCTTCACCCTGTCTCCTGGTGGCAAACCGGTCACCGAACGGTACTTCCATCCCCATTTCCGGCCCCGCCAGCTCCGCTCCGACGCCGACGCGCGGGTCCTGCACGACGAGATCAGCGCGGCGTTGCGGGACTCGGTCGCCAAGCACATGCGGGCCGACGTCACTGTCGGGGCCTTCCTGTCTGGTGGGATCGACTCCACCGCCATCGCGGCACTGGCCCGCGAGCACAATCCGGACCTGATCACCTTCACCACCGGCTTCGAGCGGGAGGGCTACTCCGAGGTGGACGTGGCCGCGGAGTCGGCGGCCGCGATCGGCGTCCGGCACGTGGTCCGCACCGTCTCGGCCACCGACCTGGCCGACGCGCTGCCGCTGATCGTGTGGTACCTCGACGATCCGGTGGCCGACCCCGCGCTGGTGCCGCTGTGGTTCATCGCCCGACAGGCGCGGGAACACGTCAAGGTGGTGCTGTCCGGGGAGGGTGCTGATGAGCTTTTCGGCGGGTACACCATCTACCGGGAACCGCTGTCGCTGGCCGCGTTCGAAAAGGTCCCCGGCGGGCTGCGCCGCGCGCTGGGTCGGATCTCTACCCGGATCCCGGAGGGAGTGCGCGGCAAAGATCTGCTTCGGCGCGGCGCGTTGCCGCTGGAGCAGCGCTACTACGGCAACGCGCGGATCTTCCGGGACGACCAGCTGCGCGCGGTGCTGCCCGGATACGATCCAGCTGTCTCGCACGCCGACGTCACGGCGGCCGCCTATGACGCCTCCACCGGCTGGGATCCGATCGCTCGCATGCAGCACGTGGACCTGTTCACCTGGCTGCGTGGTGACATCCTGGTCAAGGCCGACAAGATGACCATGGCCAACTCATTGGAGCTCCGGGTACCCTTCCTCGACCCAGAGGTGTTTCGGGTGGCGTCGACCATCCCGTTCACCGAGAAGATCACCCGGGCCACCACCAAGCACGCACTGCGCCAGGCGCTGCGCGACATCGTGCCCGCGCATGTGCTGAACCGGCGCAAGCTCGGGTTCCCAGTGCCGATCCGGCACTGGCTACGCGAGGATCTGCACGACTGGGCCCGCGGCATCATCAACGACTCGCTCACCGCGGAGTTCCTGGACCTCGCGGCGGTGCACCGGATGCTCGACGAGCACCGCCGCGGTCCGCGAGATCACAGCAGACGAATCTGGGCGGTGCTGGTCTTCATGCTGTGGCACGGGATCTTCATCGAGCAGCGCATCATCCCCGCAGTGCCCGAACCGCGCTACCCGGTACAGGTCTAAGCCTGCCCAGGTTTAACACCCGCGCAGATCCAACCAGTACAGGTGCAGCGAGCGGTCAGGTTGGGTGAATCGGTTTAGTTGAAGGAGTCCCCACAGGCGCACGAGCCACCCGCGTTGGGGTTGTCGATCGTGAAGCCTTGCTTCTCGATCGTGTCCACGAAATCGATCACAGCGCCTTGCAGGTAGGGCACGCTCATCCGGTCGACAATCACGCCGAGGCCGTTGAAGTCCCGCTTGGTATCTCCGTCCAGCGTGCGCTCATCGAAAAAGAGCTGGTAGCGCAACCCGGCACAACCACCCGGCTGCACGGCGATGCGCAGGTGCATGTCGTCCCGACCTTCTTGGTCGAGCAGCGCCTTCGCCTTGGCGGCAGCGGCAGCGGTGAGCTCGACACCGTGCGTGCTCACTTCGGTGTCGGCGATGTTCTCGACGCTCATGGCTCCCCCTGGGGATCGACGCTCAGCACGGACAAATCTCTACTGTACGCGAACGCCCGCAGCCGACGAACGATTCCCGTGGCCTCCATGGTGACACACTCGACTGTCTTTCCCGGCACCCCCTGGCACCCCCCGACCCCCCCAGACACCCCCCTGGCACCCACAGATCGTCCGCCCGTCCGGCCGGTGCCTTAAGCTGGCCAGGTGAGGTTCCCGCGTGGAAACACCGGCCCCGGAGCTACCGAACCGGAGCCGGCGGTGGTGCAGGAGCCCAATCCGGACGAGGTGAGCCATCGAGCCCGGGGCGGTGGCAAGGGCAGGCCCACGCCGAGCCGCCGAGAGGCCCAGGGCCTCAAGCGAGGCCCCGCGCCACCCCCACCGCGGACCCAGCGGGAGGCATTGCGCCGGACACGCGGGTCCAAGGCACAACGCCGTGACGCGACGGCGCAACGCCGGGAGCGCATGCTGGCGGGAGACCCGAAGTACCTACTGCCCCGCGACCAGGGCCTGGTGAAAGCCTATGTGCGAGATCTGGTGGATTCTCGGCGGAACCTCGCTGGGGCGTTCATGCCGCTGGCCCTGCTGGTGATCGTGGTGACCTTCGTGCGATCGCCGTTCGTGCAACAGTATGCGACGCTCGTGTCGATGGCGATGCTTGTCGCGATCATTGTCGAGGGGGTGCTGCTGGGCCGGACCGTCAAGCGTCGCGTCCGCGAGCGGTTCCCCCAGGCAACGGAGTCCGGGAGGAGCTTGGGGTTCTACGCGATGACCCGGGCGACCCAGCTGCGCCGAATGCGGGTACCCAAGCCCCGCGTCGGTCCCGGCGACCCGATCCCCTAACCGGGCCCGCTAGCCCCAACCCCGCCAGGGCAGGCGGGCTACGGTCGCAGACTCATCGGGCCGTACACCACCGACATCCCGTCAAGCAGGGTGACCGCCGCCACGCCGCCATTGAGCAGTCCCGGCCATTCTCGGGAGAGCCAATCCTCGGCGTCGGCCTGGTCGTCAAAGACAACGTCTGGCCCGCTCAGCTGACCGCCGTCCAGATCCTGGTAGCGCCACCGCAAAGCCATCTAGATGCTCCCCTTCCACCGTCAACTCTTCACTGCCGTACTCTCGGCCGCCGCCCGCACCCGGTACGCTCGACGGTAGCCTCAGCGGGTGCGGACGCTGGTGCTCGGAGGTGCCCGCTCGGGCAAGTCCGCCCACGCCGAGGGGTTACTGGGCGCTGCGCGCGTGGACTACCTAGCGACCGCTCGGTCAGTGCCCGGCGACGCGGACTGGGAAGCGCGGATCGCCGCGCACGTGGCGCGCCGGCCACTGGGCTGGCGCACCGCCACACCAGCCGACCTCCCCGCCGCACTGCGCGCGGCGGGCTCGGTCCCCGTGCTCGTCGACGACATCGCCACCTGGCTGACCGGCGAATTGGATGACGTCGACGCCTGGGCGGGTAACACGGCCGCGTTGCGGGACTGCCGCGCGCGGTGCGCTGAGCTGGTGTCGGCGGTGGTGGCCTGCCCGGCCCGGCTGGTGCTGGTGAGCGCGGAGGTCGGGCTTGGCGTTGTACCGCCGACGCGCGCGGGGCGGCTGCTGCGCGATGAGCTCGGTGCGCTCAACGCCGCGCTCGCCGCGGTGTGCGATGAGGTGCTGCTGCTGGTGGCTGGGCTGCCTGTCACGCTGCGTTGAAGTGAGTTGCGGGATCGTTGGATGGAGTTGTCATGGACAGTGATATTTGATGGACAGGGAGCACGAGCTGAGCCACGTGGAGTTCCCCGAGATCACGCCACCCGACCAGCAAGCCCACCGGGAAGCGGTGGCCCGCCATGAGCAGCTGACCAAGCCGGCGGGCTCCTTGGGCCGCCTGGAGGAACTGGGGGTGTGGGCGAGTGCCTGCCAAGGGGCCTGCCCACCGCACCCGTTCGCCCACCCACAGCTTGTCGTGTTCGCCGGAGACCACGGTGTCGCCGCGCACGGGGTTTCCGCCTATCCCAGCGAGGTCACCCAGCAGATGGTGGGCAACTTCCTGAGCGGGCGGGCGGCGGTGAACGTACTCGCCGCGGCGGCCGGAGCGGCGGTGCGAGTGGTCGATGTGGCCGTGGACTCCGAACCGGCCTCGGTCACCGGGCCACCGCTGGTCACCAGGCACAAGGTTCGCCGCGGCAGCGGCGCGATCCACCGGCGGGACGCGCTGACCGACACGGAGGTGACCCAGGCGCTAGGCGCTGGGGTGACGATCGCCGACGAGGAGGTTGACCGGGGCGCCGACCTGCTGATCGCGGGCGACATGGGGATCGGCAACACCACCCCGGCCGCGGTGCTGGTGGCCGCACTCACCGGGGCGGAACCAGTGGCGGTCGTGGGCCGTGGCAGCGGGATCGACGACGCCGGCTGGATGCGCAAAACCGCGGTGATCCGCGACGCGTTGCGCCGGGCCCGCCCGGTCATCGGTGATCCCGTCGCGCTGGCCCGCACCGCGGGCGGTGCCGACATCGCCGCGATGGCCGGGTTCCTGGCCCAGGCCGCGGTGCGGCGCACTCCGGTGATTCTCGACGGTGTGGTCGTCGGGGCGGCGGCGATGCTCGCCGAGGAGCTTGCGCCGGGAGCGCGGCGGTGGTGGGTGGCCGGGCACCGCTCGGCGGAGCCCGCGCACACCCTGGCGCTGGAGCATCTGGAGCTGGAACCCATCCTAGAGCTGGGGATGCGGCTGGGTGAGGGCTCGGGCGCGGTGGCCGCGCTGCCGCTGGTGCAGATGGCGGTGCGGGTGCTCGCCGAGATGGCCACCTTCGCCGACGCGGGCGTCTCCGGACCAACGGCTGCCCCGTCGCGCGCCACATGAGCCCCCAGGTAAGCCCCAGATTGAGCCCCAGATGAGCCAAGGCCTGCGGCTGGCGCTGTCCTGGTTGACCGTCGTGCCGGTGGGCACACCCGCCGAGGTGGATCGGACCATCGCCCGTCAGGCGCTGTACTGGGCGCCCGTGGTTGGCGCCGGGCTGGGTGTGCTGATCGCTGGGCTGCTGGCCGCGCTGCACGCGCTGGGCACTCCGGCGCCGCTGACCGGGTTGGCTGGGGTGGCGGCGCTGGCCGGGCTGACTCGAGGGATGCACCTGGACGGGCTGGCCGACACCGCCGACGGGCTCGGCTGCTACGGCGGGCCGAGCCGCGCGCTGGAGGTGATGCGCGACGGGGCGAGCGGGCCGTTCGGAGTGACCGCGCTGGTGCTGGCGCTGGCCACGCAGGCGGCCGCGCTGGGAGCGCTCGCCGACGCCGGCCGGTTGGTCCCCGTCGTGTTGGCGACGGTCGCGGGACGGGCCGCCTACAGCTGGTGCGCCCGAGTGGGTGTGCCCCCGGCCCGGCCAGCCGGCATGGGGGCGCGGGTGGCCGGCAGCCAGCCACCCGCGCTCGCGGTGGCCTGGGCAGTGGTCCTGCTGGCTGGCGGCCTGCTGGCGGTCCCCGGACGCCCCTGGCAAGGCCCCCTAGCCGTCACCATAGCCACCCTAGCGGTCCTGACTCTCTCGAAGCACACAAATCGCCGCCTAACCGGCCTAACCGGCGACACCCTAGGCGCCACCACAGAACTAACCACCACCCTAATCCTAGCCGTCTGCGCGACAGGTTGATCTCCGACATGGAGACATATCGGGGCTATGCGGGCCGTATTTACCCCGATATGTCTCCATGTCGGGGGGTGGATTAGGTGAGGGGAGTCATCCAGTGGTGGGGGTCGGGGGTGGTGCCGTGTTGGAGGGCGGTGAGGGATTCGCGCAGTTGGGTGGTTACGGGGCCGGGTGCGCCGGTGGCTATGGTGAATTCGCCTTCGGCGTGGGCGACCTGGCCTACTGGGGTGATCACGGCCGCGGTGCCGCAGGCGAAGACTTCCGAGATGTCCCCGGACTGCACGCCCTTCTCCCATTCCTCCGTGCAGATCCGTCGCTCCTCGACGGTGAGCCCGTGATCTCGGGCCAGGGTGAGCAGCGAGTCACGGGTAATGCCGGGCAGCAAGGCTCCGGTGAGCTCCGGAGTCACCAGGCGGGCCTGCTTCCCCTCACCGAAGACGAAGTAGATGTTCATCCCGCCCATTTCCTCCACCCAGCGCCGCTCGACCGCGTCCAGCCACACGACCTGGTCGCAGCCCTTCTCGGCGGCTTGCTGCTGGGCCAGCAGTGAGGCGGCGTAGTTCCCGGCGAATTTGGCGGCCCCGGTGCCTCCGGGTGCGGCCCGGACATATTCGGTGCACAGCCACACGCGGACCGGCTTGAGCCCACCGCGGAAGTACGGGCCGGCGGGGGAAGCGATAACCAGGTACTGGTACGCCGTCGCCGCGCGCACCCCAAGGCTCACCTCGGTGGCGAACAGCATCGGCCGCAAGTACAAGGAGTCTTCCCCACCGGCGGCGGGCACCCAGCCGTTGTCGGCGCGCACCAATTCGCGCAGCGAACCGAAGAACAACTCATCGGGCAACTCTGGCATCGCCAGCCGACGAGCTGAGGCACGCAGCCGGGCGGCATTGGCCAGCGGGCGGAACGCGGACACCGCCCCGTCCGGCTGGCGATAGGCCTTGAGACCTTCAAAGATTGCTTGCCCGTAGTGCAGCACCATGCTGGCCGGGTCCATCACGAGCTGCCGGTAGGGGCCGATCCGCGGATCGTGCCAGCCGCAGCCGGCGGTCCAGCGGATCTCCACCATGTGGTCGGTGAAGTAATGGCCGAAGCCCGGCTCGGCCAGGATCTCCGCTCGTCGCCGCGGTGTCACCGGAGAAGGGTGCGGCAGCCGGGTGAACAGTGGCTCGGGGCTCATGCCCAGCACGGTAACCTTTTTCGCCCAAAAATGGTAGGACGTCCCACTACTTTACCGTGCGTCACACTGGCCCACCCGACGACGCCGCGAGCGCGGCGCGACTCGCCAGCTAGCGCACGTGGGAGGGCACGAAAGGGGGTGTGAGCACCTCACACGACAGAGCCCGGCCACGGACGTCGACCTCGACGCGCTCCCCTGGCCGCACGGCGGGATCGAGCAGCGCCAGTGCGATGCCGGTGCGCAGCGTGGGCGAGAACGTGCCCGAGGTGGTCTCCCCCGCCGGCACCCCCGCCGTGGACCGCACCGTCATGTGCGGCCGCGGCACCCCGCGCCCGAGGGCGCGCAGCCCGCGCAGCCGCCGGGACGGGCCGGCGCCGCGCTCAGCGAGCAGCGCCTGGCGTCCCCAGAAAGCCGGCTTGTCCCATCCGATCGCCCAGGACAGGCCACCCTGCAATGGGGTGATGTCCGGTCCCAGATCCTGGCCGTGCAGCGGGTAGCCCATCTCGGTGCGCAGGGTGTCCCGGGCTCCGAGCCCGCAGGCGCGGCCACCGAGCGGGCCGGCGGCGGCCAGCAGCGCCGCCCACAAGGCGGGCGCGTGCTCCCAGGGCGCCAACAGCTCGTAGCCACGCTCGCCGGTGTAGCCGGTGCGCCCCACCCGCACCGGCACGCCCTGATACTGGGCATCGACGAAGGCCATGTAGCCGATACCGACGGCGTTCGACCCAGCAGCCAACCCAACCACGGTGAGCAGTTCGGCCGAGCGCGGCCCCTGGACGGCGAGCACGGCGTACTCGTCCCGCTGATCGGCCACCGTCACCCCCGGCGGCGCCGCGGCGGCAAGCTGGTAACCGACTTGCGCGGTGTTGGCGGCATTGGGCACGCAGAACACCTCCTCCGGGCTGACCAGATAGGCGATCAGGTCGTCCAGCACGCCGCCGTCCTCGGCGCAACACAGGGTGTACTGGGCCTGCCCCGGGCCGATCTTGGCCAGCTCAGCGGTGAAGCAGGAGTTGACGAGCGCCGCGGCCCCTGGACCGGTGATGCTGAGCTTGCCCAGGTGTGTGACGTCGAACACACCAACGGCCTCGCGTACCGCGGTGTGCTCGGCGACGACGCCTCCACCGGGATAGCTGATCGGCATTTCCCACCCTCCGAACATCCCGAGGGTGGCGCCGGCTTCGACGTGACAGGTGTGCAGGGGTCCGCGGTGCGGATCGGTACTCACGGCTGTGGAACGCTACCTCTCGTGGCCCCAGGAACGCCACCAGCCACGACACCCGCCACAGCCACCGCACCCGCACCCCGAAACATTCCAGCCAGCCAGATCAGCGAGGAGATCACCGTGACCACCCCGACGCTGCGCCTCACCGATGCAGCGGTGACCACCGCGACCGTCGATGCTCTCGTGGTGGGGACCATGTCCAGCGATGACGGTCCCCGGCTGCTCCCCGGCGGCGAGGAGGTCGATGCGGCCTTCGGTGGCACGCTCACCACGCTGCTGGCCCTGCTGGGGGCCAAAGGCAAGGCCGACGAGGTGATCAAAGTACCCACCGGCGGAGCCATCAGTGCCCCCCTGCTGATCGCCACTGGTCTCGGGACCGTCGAGCACCAGCCCACCAGCGAGCAGGTGCGCCGAGCCGCGGGCGCGGCCTCCCGGGCGCTGTCGGGCACCTCGCGGGCGCTCACCATGTTGTCTCGGATCGACCTGACCGCCGCCGCGGAGGGCACCGCGCTGGGTGGCTACGCCTTCACCGCCTACCGGTCCCGCAACGGCGACGGGCCGCTGGGCCAGATGGACCTGTCGGTGCCCTCGGCCGACGACGCTGGAGCACGGCGGGACCTGGCCCGGGCCATCGCTGTCACCGACTCGGTCATCGCCGCGCGTGACCTGGTGAACACCCCGCCCAATGACCTCTACCCGGCCTCATTCGCGGACCGCGCCGTCACGCTGGCACAGGCGGCCGGGCTGCGCACCGAAGTACTCGACGAGGTGGCGCTGCGGCGTGAGGGTTATGGCGGCATCCTCGGCGTCGGCGGCGGTTCGTCGCGCCCGCCGAGGCTGGTCCGGCTGCATTACGCTCCACCCTCGCCGCGAGCGAAGGTCGCGCTGGTCGGCAAGGGGGTCACCTTCGACACCGGTGGGATCTCGATCAAACCGGCGGCGAAGATGGAAGAGATGACCATGGACATGGCGGGTGCGGCCGCCATGGTCGTCACCGCGGTGCTCGCCGCCCGGCTCGAGCTCCCGGTGGAGGTGATCGCCACCATACCGATGGCCGAGAACATGCCCTCGGCGACCGCTTACCGGCCCGGGGACATCCTGACGATGTACGGCGGCAGCACCGTCGAGGTGCTCAACACCGATGCCGAGGGGCGGCTGATTCTCGCCGACGCGCTGGTCCGCGCGGCGCAGGACGCCCCGGACTACCTCATCGACACCGCCACCCTGACCGGTGCCCAGGTCGTCGCGCTGGGCCACCGCACGCCGGGAATCATGGGTACCCCCGAGTTCCGCGACCGGGTCACCGCGATCTCCCAGCGGGTCGGGGAGAACGGGTGGGCCATGCCGCTTCCCGAGCACCTGCGGTCCGATCTGGACTCCGCGCTCGCTGACATCGCCAACGTGGCGAACCATCGCTACGGCGGCATGCTCATCGCCGGGGTGTTCTTGTCAGAGTTCGTCCCCGCCAACCTCGCCTGGGCACATCTGGACATCGCGGGCCCGGCCTACAACCCCGGCGCACCGTGGGGATACACCGGCAAGGGCGGCACCGGAGTACCGGTCCGCACACTGGCCGCGGTCCTCACCGACATCGCCAACAAGGGCTGAGCGCTCACGAGCGAGCGCGGGAAAAACTGGGGGAGGCCACGCGGCGAGGTCGTGCCGGTCGGCTGAGGTTTGGGTGAAGCCGGGGTACCAGCGGTGGAAGTCGGTGCCGAGGCCGTTGTTGAGGACTCGGGTGCGGATCTGTATGAGGAGGTGGACGCCACGGGGTGTCCAGCGCATCTGCTGTTTTTGACCATGCGCTTGCTGATGACCTGGTTGACCGTTGATGTCCACCGGGTACCGGAACCCCCTGTACGACGGCACAACGGCGGCCACGAACCCAGCCCCTCCCCCACCGAGATCAACCCGCCGATCATCCCAGCCACCAGGCAGCCCCACCAAGTTGACGATGCCCAGAGCATTGCATCAAGAAGGTCTATCTACACCTCAACCCCTCTCCGCATTCGTGGCGCACATGAAAAAACAGCAGATGCGGTGGACACCCCGGGGAGCGCACCGCCTACTCCAACTCCGTTACTCGGGTCCTCAACAACGACCTGGCTCACGACTTTCACCGGTGGTACCCCGGGTTCACCCCACTCACCCGGCCGAGAGGACCCGCCGCGTAGCCTCCCCCAGTTTTTCTCGCTCTCCAACTCGAACTACTCGACACGAAAGCATGACAGAAAAACAAGAACTTGCCAACGCTATCTTCGAGCGGATAGCATGCTGATATAATTGACGCAACCACCGATTCCAGCATTGGAATGCACAGCACCGTCACCTTCGAGACCCTCCACGCCAGGCCACACCAAGATCACTGACCCCACACCGGAGGTATCCGTGCCACGGGAGAACCTCAACAGGAAGTCAAAACACTCCCCGCACTCCCTGGAAAAGATCATGACGACTGAGTGTACGGCTGGCACCGCGCCGGGGGCGTTACCGTTACTCGGCCACACCCTGTCGCTGCTACGCAATCCGCTGCGGTTCCTGGCTTCCCTGCCTGCTCATGGTGACCTGGTGGGTATCCGGATCGGGCCCATCGAGGCGATCGTGGTGTGCACGCCGGAGCTGATCCTTCAGGTTCTGCTCAACGACCGCGTCTTCGACAAGGGCGGACCCCTCTTCGACCGGGCCCGAGAGGTGGGCGGCGATGGCCTTGTCACCTGCCCGCATAGCCTGCATCGGCGGCAGCGTCGCCTGGTCCAGCCCGCCTTCCACCCCACCCGGCTGCCCGGTTACGCGCAGGTGATGACTAAACACATCGCGGAGGTGACTGGTTCCTGGCGGGATGGCCAGGTTCTCGACGTCCTCCCCGAGATGATGACACTCACCGCCAGGACCACCGTGGAAACGATGCTCTCTGACGCACTGCCAGCCGCTTTGCTCGGCGCGGCGCTCGACGACTTCACCACCGTCCTGGCGGGTATCAGCACGCGCATGCTCATGCCACCATCGCTGGTCAAGCTCCTTTTTTTCGGCAACCACCGTTACGACCGGGCCCGACTCCGCCTGCGAGGGATCATTGGCCGCGTCATCACCAATCGCCGATTCAGCGGTGTCGACCGGGGCGACCTGCTGTCGACACTGCTGACCGCCAGTGATCCCGCCGACGGCCAGGGCTTGTCTGACTCTGAGATCATCGACCAGGTCATGACGTTCTTCATCGCGGGGTCGGAGACCACCGCCAACACCCTGGCGTGGGCGATGCACCTGCTAGCGCGCCACGCCGAGGTCGAGCACCGGCTGCACACCGAGGTCGATGCCGTCCTCGCGGGCGCGCCCGCGAGCTTCGAGGACTTGCCGAAACTAGAGCTGACCAGCCGGGTCGTCACCGAGACCCTCCGGATGTACCCGCCTGGCTGGATACTCACCCGAACCACAACCACCGACACCCGCCTAGGCGGGCACCCCATCCCAGCCGGGAGCACCATCGCCTACAGCCCCTACCTGCTCCACCACCGGCCTGACCTCTATCCCGATCCCGACCGCTTCGACCCCGACCGCTGGACCGGCGAGCACACCGCGCAGCCATCGCGCAAGGTCTTCATTCCCTTCGGCGGCGGGGCTCGCAAATGCATCGGCGACACTTTTGCCCTCACCGAAGCCACCCTCGCGCTAGCCACCCTCACCACCCGCTGGCGCCTGCGGCTCCTTCCCAGACAACACGTCCACCACGCACGGTCTATCGCGCTGCGTCCACGCGGGCTGCGGATGCGCGCCACAGCACGGCACGTCTCCCAGTAGCTGAGGATCCGATGGGGTTGACACCGCACAGTGCGCCCGTTGTCACCCGATCGTGGTGGTTGATGCGCGCGACACCGGATCGTGCAAACCTAGGGACAGCCGATGCTCCGGGGAGTCGAACCCATGGCCACCAAGTCCGGCCCGCCCAGGCTCCGCTCGGTCCCAGTCCGCCGCTGATCGGGGTGCGGCAGGAACACCTCCGGCAAGTGGACGATCCAACCGATCACCGGGCGACGGCTATTCGCTGGGTAGCTGGCCGTCGACCGGGGTGCGTCGGGAGGTGGTGTGTGGTGAGGCAGATCGCTCTCGGACGAACAAAAGCCAATGATGTGTCTTTGATGCTGCGCGAGGCACAAGAACTTGTCGAGCCTGAGCTACGATCAGCGGTGGCGCGTCTGCCGGAGGGTGTCGCCCGGTGGGCTGGGTTCATTTCGGCTGGTGGGACGGGGATGGTGGGTCGGGTGTCGCCGGAGGTGGCAAGGCGCTACGCCCCGCGTTGGTAATCGGGTGCGCACGTGCGGTTGGCGGACACGCCGAGTTGGCGGTCGCCGCAGCGGTCGCGGTAGAGCTGGTCCACAACTTTTCTCTGCTGCACGACGATGTATGGACGCTGACACGACCCGACGCCATCGGCCCACCGTATGGTCGGTGTTCGGGATCCCCGCAGCGATCCTGACCGGCGACGCATTGCTGGCACTGGCGGTCGACGTCATGGCCGAGCCGTCCTCGCAACAATCGTCGTTGAACACCGCACGGTTAGCTGCGGCTGGTGCGCGGGCAGTACGCCGATCTGGCTTTCGAGCACCGCGACAACATCAGCCTGGATGAGTGCGTGGCGATGGCTGAGGACAAGACGAGCGCTTTGCTGGGTTCCGCCTGCGAACTGGGCGCTTTGGCCGGTGGAGCGAGACATACTCGGGCGGGACAGTTGCGGGCCTTCGGGGAACATCTGGGGCTAGCGTTCCAACTAATCGACGACGTGCTGGGTATCTGGGGCGACCCACAGGTGACGGGTAAGCCGGTCATGTCCGACCTGCGGACTCGCAAGAAGACCCTGCCGGTAGTCGCCGTCCTGTCCGCCGACACCCCAGGCAGCAGGGAGTTGGCCACCATGTATCGGACACGAGGAGCGTTGACCGATGTCGAGCTGGAGCGTGCGGCGCACCTAATCGAACAAGCGGGTGGACGAGCGTGGGCTGAAGCCGAGGCCGACCGGCATGTGGATACCGCACTGGCGTGTTTGGCGGCGGCAGACCCCACCAAGGACGCCGGCAGGCAGTTAACCGCGCTCAGTGGGTTCATCACTCGCCGAGACCACTGATCCGACCCGGAAGGAGCTTTGGTGAGTTCTGCCCCTCGCAGACTTGGTTGTAACACCGCAGCCACCTCCCTGTCGGTCGAGGCGTCGCGCCTGCTGCGGGAATCCGCAGCCGATCCATGGGGTGAGGTTTCCCCGTCGGTCCATGACACCGCCCGGCTGGTGGCTGACGCTGCGTGGCTCAAAGGTCATACCGCGAGGGTGCGTTTCTTGTGCGATCGGCAGCATTCGGACGGCACGTGGGGTGAACCCGACGGCTACGCGCTGGTACCCACGCTCAGCGCCACTCGCGCCCTATTGTCCTGTCTGGAACGCGCCTCGGAACAAGCTATGGCTGTGGAAGATAGCCGGATACAGCAGGCGGCCGACGACGGGTTGGGCGCGCTGAGCCGGCTGTTGCGAACGACCGATACCCAACACCTTCCCGAAACCATCGCCGTCGAACTGGTTGTCCCCGCCCTTGTTTCGGACATCAGCGCGCTGCTGGACCGGCTGAGCGTGGACCGCTATTCGGCACTGCGCCGTTCGCGCGGCGCGATCACCGTGCCCTCCGGCCTCACCATCGAACCGCTACAAGCCATTCGAGCCAGGGCGGCCGACGGTCACTCGATTCCTGAGAAGTTCTGGCACTCCTGGGAGGCGCTCAGCGTGCCGGCGACCAAGGCCCCCTACGTTCAGCCGACCGCCGGAGCGATCGGAGGCTCACCCGCCGCCACCGCCGCGTGGCTGGGCGGCCCACCGTCCCCGAGCGACCCATCCGCACGGTATCTGGACCGACTCCAGCAGCGGGGTGACGGACCGGTGCCGTCGATATCGCCGATCACCTACTTCGAACGCGCCTGGCTGCTGTGCGCGTTCGGTACATCAAAACTGCCCTGCGATGTACCGTCAGTTCTGTTGGACAGCCTGGAAGATGGACTGACCGAGAACGGGGCGCCGGCGGGCGCCGGCCTGCCGCCCGACTCGGACGACACCGCAGCTGTCCTGCGCGCGCTCGCCCTGTACGGCCGCCCTCAGCGCCCCGATGTGCTCATGGACTTCCGTGCGGATGGCTACTTCCAGTGCTTCATCGGAGAGCGCACCCCATCGGTCACCGCCAACGCCCATGTCCTGGAAACTCTCGCCGACCACATCGCCCGCAGTCCCGCGGACCGACCTAGATACGAGTCCGCCTTGCGTCGCACCGCCTCCTGGCTGCTTGACCGACAGCAGCGGGAAGGCAGTTGGCGGGACAAGTGGCACGCTTCTCCGGTCTACGCGACCGCGTGCTGTGTCCTGGCCCTGACCGCGTACGGAACGCTCGCGTGCCGCACGGGTGTGGCACGCGCCGCCGAGTGGGTGCGCTGCACCCAACGTGCGGACGGGGGATGGGGGCGCTGGCACAGCACCGCTGAGGAGACCTCCTACGCCCTCCAGATCCTCACCCGCTCACCCTTCTCTGCCCACACCGCCGCGGTGGACCGAGGACGGACCGTGCTGGCGTCGCCGACGTCGCCGCGCCAGCACGCACCCTTGTGGCATGACAAGGATCTGTACGCGCCACTGCGCGTAATCGACGCGGCACGACTGGCCAGTCTCCATCACACCATGTCCTTGGCTCACCATCCGAGCACACGACGAGGAACCCGTCATGGCATCATCACTCAGTGACTTCCCATCGGCCGCCCACTGCGCGCCCATCAGCGTCGTCGCTCTGGAGGTCCTGGCCGATCTCCGGCGCTGGGTGGCCGAACACCCGGTCGCCCTGAAGTCCACGCCCATGGTGGCCATGGCCATTAGCGAGGCGGTGATCAGCCCGTGGTGCAACCAGGGTGACCCGCAAAGTCGTTCGTCCAGGTCAGTGCGTTGTTGGGTGGTGCTAGGTGACTGTGGTGTGTTGGGTGGCTGACGGGCCAGTCTTGGTTCATTGCCGTCCTGGTGCCGATGGCTGCCA
>JBOHFJ010000028.1:0-22469 GCA_050699655.1 Pseudonocardiaceae bacterium | reverse complement strand
GGTCCGCGCCATCGGCGCCGGGGGTCTGCCCCGGGCCCGGGAGGTGCTCGGCCGGGTGGCCGGATGGCTGCTCGCGGTCTCGGCGGCGGTCGTCGCGTTGCTGGTGCTCGCCGCCCCGGTGGTGGCCTGGACACTGAGCTTCGGGATCGCTGATCCCGAGCAGCGGGCTCGGGGCTGGTGGCTGACCACGCTGCTGGTCCTGCTCGTCGCGCCGCAGATCTGGCTGAACTGCCTGGCCTATCTCGGCATGGTCGCCCAACGGGCGCGTGGGCGTTTCGCGCTCGCGTCGGCCGCGCCGGCTGTGGAGAACGTCGTCCTGATCCTCACTGTGCTGCTGGCCGGCTGGTATTACGGGGCGGGCCTTGACATCGATCACGTGCCGGTCGGTATGGTGATCACGCTCGGGGTGGGCAGCGCGTCGGCTGTCGCGCTGCACGCGGCATTGCAGTTGTTCGGTGCGGCGCGGGTGGGTCTGTTGACTCGCCCGTCGATGCGCTGGCGGCAGGACCCCGAGGCCGTCGCGGTGACCCGCCGGTTGGCGCGTTCGGTGGGGGTGGCGGCCTGCCCGGCGGCGGCGATGTATGTGCTGCTCGCGCTGGCCGGCTCGGTGCCCGGCGGCGTGTTCGTCGTGCAACTGTCCTACGCGGTGTTGTTTTCGTTGTCCTACGTCAGTGCCCGAGCGGTGTCGATGGCCGCGCTGCCGGGGTTGGCGCACGCCGCCCATCGCGAGGACGCCGCCACGTTCGGCTCGGCATGGCGCCAAGGACTGTCCTACGCCGTGATCGCCAGCTTGCCGCTGCTGGTGTTACTCGCGGTGTTCGCCGGACCCACCGCGAACATTCTCGCCAATGGTGAGTTGCGCCACGCCGCCTTGATCGGTCCACTCGCTACCTGTCTGGCGATCGTGGCGGCGGCCCAGCTGGTTGGTGGGGTGTCTGACCTCGGTTCCCAAGCGCTGTACGCGCGGCTGGAGGACCGCATTCCGCGGCGGGCGAGCGAGGTCGCTCTCGGCGTGACCCTGGTGGTCGCCGCCGCGACCCTGCTCGCGCCGGCCAATGGAGCACGCCTCGTCTGGCTGGTGGTGGCCATCCTAACTGGTGAGCTCGCCTCCGCCGGGATGGTTCTGACTCGGCTGCACCGCGTGATCCGACCCGAGCGGTTCGTCGAACTCCGAACCCTTGCCAGAGCGCTCATCGCCACCGTCGCGATGGTGCCGGTCACCGCCGCGGTGTGGTGGATCCAGCACCTCCACAGCCGGGGCCAGCTCGGCAACCTCGTAGTTCTCATCCTGGGCGGGCTCGTAGCACTCGGGGTCTATGCACTCGTGTTTCGGGTCACCATGGCGCGGCCGCGGGTCACCATGCAACAGACCAGTGCGGTGTCATGACGAGAGGAGTTGACCGAGTGGTGCTTTCTCCCGCTTATCGGCTGTCCCTTGAAGCGGAAGGTCCGGATGCCCGTTCGGCCTGGAAAGATCTAGTCGCCAGCGACGAAAGCGTCGCGCTGTCGAAGACACCCGAGTGGGCTGACTGCATATGCGCTTCCAGCCGTTTCTCCGACGCGACTTTGCTGTTCCGCGGAGTTGACGGGCGACAACTGATCCTGCCCCGTCTACGGAAAACCGGAATCGCACCCGTGCTGGGACTGTTCGAATCACCACCGCACGGATGGGGTCTTGGCGCTGACGCCAGCGGTGTCCTCAGCGAGGGCGGCCCAGCGTCGCCCGAGCAGGTCCGGGCGTTGATCCAGGAGATTCGACGCCATCCCGGTCTGCGCACCCGAGTCATGGTGGGTGGGGACGATGCCGAGGCATGGGTATCGGTGGCGCCGAGCGCGGTGTATTCCACCGCCCGGACCGCGCAGGTGCTCGATCTCCGTGGTGGTTTTTCCGTCGTGTGGTCGGAACGGTTCACGAGCAAGGTGCGATCCAACGCGCGGAAAGCCGAACGGCGAGGTGTCATCGTGGAGTCGGACAACACTGGGCGGCTCGTTCCTGTCTTCGACCTGCTGTACCGGAACTCCGTTGACCGATGGGCTCAGGAGCGGGGTCATCCACTGGCATTGATGCGCAAGCTCGCGCAGCGCCGCGAGCCGCAGAGCAAGTTCGCGACGGTGGCGAGCATGATGGGCGAGCGCTGCACCGTGTGGATAGCGTGGCGGGAAGGGGAGCCTCTCGCTGGCATTTTCGTCCTCACCGGAGGTCCTCGGGTCACCTACTGGCGGGGGGCGATGGACAAGGAACGGGCGCGCGGCACCGGCGCGAACGAACTCCTCCACCGGCACGCGATCGAGGCCGCCTGCACCGATGAACGACAGAGCTACGACTTCGGCCTCTACCAGACCGAAGAGCTGAAGAAATTCAAGAGTACTTTCGGGGCGCAAGAATTTCCCGTGTGCTCCTACTACTTCGAGAAGCTGCCCACCGTGGCTGCCGAAGCGAAGTGTTACAACGCCGCCAAGCGGGTTGTGCGAGCCGTGTCGCGGCTCGCGCACGCCAGTGGGTGAGCCAGTGCTCCCTGATCCAGCGCGGCGAGACGCCCGCGAGTCCTCCGCGGGCCTCGGCGCGTACGCTCGGCAGCTATGAGCACGTCCGTCGTGGATCGAGTGCTTGCCACGGCCGGTGTCCGGTTCGCTTATCTGTTCGGCTCCCGTGCGACTGGCCGGTATCGTCCGACCAGCGACGCGGATATCGCAGTCATGCCCAACCACCCGCTAGACCTGCTCACGGAGGCTGGTCTAGCCGACCAGTTGGCGGATGCCCTCCAGGTACCCGCAGTCGACCTTGTCGACCTCCGGCGGGCGCCGCTGGGGCTGCGCGGACGGGTACTCGAGGAGGGCCGGTTGCTGTACAGCGCTGACGAGCCTGGCCGGGTCGCCTTCGAGGTCCGTACCCGAAGCGAGTACTTCGACTTCCTCCCCACCCAGCGGGCTCACCGCGACCGCTTCCTACGCCGGGTGGCGGTGGAGGGGCTGAATGGTTGATCTCGACCGGATTCACCAGCGCTTGGAGCTGCTCGCCGGTTACCTGTGTGAGCTGCGGCGGCTGCGTGACCTTCCCGTCGCCGAATACCTGCGCCACGAGGTGTACGCCGGCCGTTACCTCGTCCAGGTCGCGGCGCAGACATGCATCGATCTGGCCAACCACGTCATCGCCTCGGAGGGTTGGCGGGCTCCGCGCGACTTCGGTGACAGCTTCACTGTCCTGCATGACCAGGGCGTCATCGATGACGCCCTGGCGGGGCGACTCCGTGGCCTTGCCGGGCTACGCAATCGGCTCGTGCACGTCTACGACGAGATCGACGACACCCGAGTCCACGAGGCACTCGCCACCGGCCTGCCCGACCTGGACGCCTTCGCCACCGCGGTGGCCCGGCTCGTCAGCTGAGAGATCGTCGGGGCCATCGAGCCTCTATCGGACGGTGATGTCCACTCGGATGGTGTTGTCATCAGGAAGCACGAAGACCGGGTCCTGTCCGTGTTACCAACCAACAGGCAGCAGCAGATATTTATCCGAGGAGTGCAGCAGTCGTATGTGTGCGTCTCGCCAAGCGTCAACACAAGAACCTCGAAGATCGTTCTCGTGAGCGCTAACCGTGATGGCCTGCCCGCTTAGCTGTTTCGTCAGCTTACGCGCTCGGCAACTCGAAGCGGCTCAGGTTAGCCGAAATTTCAATGTTTCGATCGGCTAGTTCTTTCGTCGTCCCGAGTTGAGGATACTTGTGTTGCATTCGCGCCATCAGATCGTCTAATCGTCTGAGTATCGACCCGGTAATGCGCTCCGAGCTGAGTGCTTGCTTTACTTGTTCGGTCGCATCATCGGGTTGTCCGAGTTCGGCGTGTGCTCGCGCGAGATCTAGTCGAGCAATGGCTTCTCTTGTTGGTGAGCGCACAGATAGGCCACCGTCGCGATAGAAGACGATGGATTCTTTGGCGTACGGCACGGCCTTATGGGGCTGGCCAAGAAAAATGTACGAAGAAGCCGCATAACCAGCCAGTCGACCGGAATCGACCGCGAACAAGCTAGAATTCTGGTGATCGAGCTTACAAAATCTCTTTTGGGTGTCCTTCAATACGTTCTGAACCTGGTCTGCCTGGCCGAGTCTGGCATAAGCCCGAGCGAGCTGAGCGCTTACTCTCACCGCTGCGGCACTGCCTCGGGGAGCGTGTTTGAGGCCACGCTCGGCCGCGTCTTTAGCCGCAGAAGGCCTATTATTGTCCTTGGAAATGGTGGCTTTGACATCCATGGCCCAGGCGCAGATCTCGTGATCCTCCGCTTGCCAGCCGTGCTCCCAAGCATCAAGGCAGTGCGCCTCGGCCGTGACTGGATCACCGAGGTCGTTCGACAGCCAGGCTAGGATAACGCTCAACCAACCGGCGTGGCGGTACAGTTCCCTGCCCTCACGTAACGTGTGCTGTCCAGCAATAAGATCCTCGACCTGACTGCGGTACCAGCGGGCCTTGGGGAAGAGTTCACTCGGCGGTGTGCGAGGAAAGATGGCTGCCATGTCAGAGACCACGAAGTCGAGGTGTTCGAGCGTTCTTGGGCCGAGTTGGCTGGCTTCGGCGCGTCGGGTGAACTCCATGGCTTCCACTGCCGACTGGGTAAACGGATCAAGGTCAGCGTGCGCCGCTCCCAGGCCTAACGTGGACGTGCCCAGGAGTGTCAGAGCCTGCCTGCGGTCCGTAATACCACCTCCTGCTGGGAATGGCGACAGATCATCCCCGCCTGCTTGCCGCTCATCACCAGCATCGCCGGACCGGGGCGCCGCCGACGAGGCTGGTGTGGTTCGGAGCTGATCATCCGAGCAAGGTTGATCTGCCAGCAGCTCGGCTAGTTTAGCATGTGAGATATCCAGGACTGTGGCCAGCTCCGGCCGGTGCGATGGTTGGGGCGTGCTGTGGCCCGCTTCCCAGCGCTGCACCGTTGAGCGCTCGATGCCCATCCGCTCGGCCAGGAGCTCCTGACTCAGGCCAGCGGCCTTGCGAGCGGCAACCAGATCGAGCCGCTTAGTTGGTATGGTCATCCCCCTCGTCCTTCCCGCCGGTAACGCTGTACGCATGATGGCCTGTCCGCTTAGCTGTTTCGTCATATTACGGACTGGGCAACTCAAGGCGGCTCAGGTTGGTCGCTATTTCACGGTGTTGATTAGTCAATTCTTTCGTCATTCTGAGTTGTGGATATTTGTGACGCAGGCGCACCGCTAGATCGCCCAGTCGGCGGAGTACCGTCCCGGTGATGAACTCCGAGCTGAGTGCTTGCTCGATTTGTTCGGCCGCATCGCCGGGTCGCCCAAGATCCACGTGCGCTTGCGCAAGGTCCAGTCGTGCAAGGGCCTCTCTCGTTGGCTCGCACTCGGATGAGCCAAGGCCTCGACAGAATAAAATTGTTTCATTGGCGTATGGAATTGCCCTCTCGGGCTGGTCAAGCCAAATATAAGAATCGGCAACATAAAGCAAATACCCAGAATTCACAGAAAGTAGCCCAGAGCTTAGCTGGTCGAGCTGGCCAAATCTGACCTGGGCATCTTTCAGTACTTCCTGGAACTGGTCCACTTGGCCGAGTCTGGCATAGGCCCGAGCAAGTTTAAAACTTACTCCCGCCGCTGCGGCACTGCCCAGGGGAGCATGCTTGAGACCACGCTCGGCCGCATCCCTGGCTGCGGCAGGCTGATTTCTGTACGTTGAGATGGTGGTTTTGGCATCCATGGCCCAGGCGCAGATCTCATGGTCCTCCGCTTGCCAGCCGTGCTCCCACGCATCAAGGCAATGCGCCTCAGCCGTGACGAGATCACCGAGGTCGATCGACAGCCAGGCCAGGACGATACCCAACGAGCCAGCATGGCGGTACAACTCCCTGCCCTCACGTAATGTGTGCCGCCCAGCGATAAGATCCTCGATCTGACGGCGGTACCAGCGGGCCTTGGGAAAAAGCTCTCCCGGTGGTGTGTGATTAGTGGTGGCCGCCATGTCAGAGATCACATAGTCGAGGTGTTCGAGGGTCCTCGGGCCGAGCTGGCTGGCTTCGGCGCGGCGGGTGAACTCCATGGCTTCCATGGCCGACTGGGTAAACGGGTCAAGGTCGGCGTGCGCCGCTCCCAGCCCTAACGTGGAAGTGCCCAGGAATGTCAGAGCCTGCCTGCGGTCCGTAACATCATCTCCCCGCGGGAATGGGGTCAGATCATCCCTGCCTACTTGCTGGTTATCCGAGCAAGGTTGATCTGCCAGCAGCTCGGCAAGTTTATCATGCGGGATGCCCAGCACCGAGGCTAGCTCCGGTCGGTGCCCCGGCTGGGGCGTGCTGTGGCCCGCTTCCCAACGCTGCACCGTCGAGCGCTCGACGCCCATTCGCTCGGCCAGGCGTTCCTGGCTCAGGCCAGCGGCCTTGCGAGCGGCAACCAGGCCGAGCCTCTTGTCTGGCATAGTCGTCCCCCTCTTCTCTCTTCCGGTAACGCCGGAGGTATCCAGACGATAGCGGGTGCTCATTGCCGTAAGCCACTCGCCGTCCAGTGGCCTCGATGCGGCCTGAATGCGGCGGTTTTGCTGTTTCCGCTGTCCTTGATTTCCGCCACACTGGCCTACAAGGCGTTCAGTATCGTGAACGGTGACGGCAACGGACCGATGAGACGGCTGGAGCGGTCGTCGCGGATGAAGATGGTGAGAAATGACCGTGACCAGCACAGGTCGGACTGTCGATCAGACCAGTCATCGGCTCGTCTGTGAGGCGCTGCGCGAGGCCGTGCGGGCCGGGCTTGGTGCCGTCGGGAGGGTCGGCTCGATTCGGTATCGGGCCAGCGCTGTGTTGTATTTGCTGCTGATTGAGCACCCCATTGATTGGCGGGGCCGTTGTCGATCCTGTCCCGGTGTGATGATGAGGCTGCGACCTCGGCCGTGCCAGATCCACTTCAGGGCGAGCGACTGGTTGCTGCACCACTCCCATGAGGTGTTGCTGTCGCACCTTGCGCGGGAGTTCGGGGCGGGCAGTGTGCACTCATGCGGTGCGGCAGGGACGTCTCGCTGGCCTGGTCTGACCGTGCGAGCCCGCACTGATCCCGGCGACATCGTGGTGCCGTCCCAAATCGCGGGTGAATCGCGCCCGGTCCCACCATTCTGACCAGCAAAGATCACAGTCCACGGGGCATCCGCCCCTTCCATCGCCGGCTGGTCCGTCGGTTGAGCACGCGGTCCCCCGACCCGCCAGCTCCCGACGGCCAGCCGGCCACCATTCCAGGAGATGCTTCTCCTCTCACGGCTTGCGCGCCACGGCTCCGTAGGCGCTGATCGGCTGAACCTTGCCGACCTCGGCGATGTCCGGCTGCCACTGCGTGACCGACACCAAGCCGGGATCCACCATCTCCAGGCCCTCGAAATACTGGCCTATCTGCTCGGGGCTGCGCAGAATGTAGGGCACAGCTCCAGTTTCATCGTAGCTCGCTTGGGCCTCGCGTATGGTTTCATCGGTATCGGTGCCGTCATACAGCGCGAGGTAGCTGCCGGGCGGGACGGTCGCCATCACCCGCGCCACGATGGAGCGCGCCTCGTCGAACGTGGCCACATGACCGAGTATGCCCATGAACATGACCGCGACCGGCAGGTGGAAGTTCAGCACGTTGCGGGCATCGGAGATAATCAAATCCGGGTCGTGGACATCGGAGTCCACGTAGGTGGTCACTCCCTCGGGAGTGGTGTTGTTTAGCAGCGCGCGAGCGTGTGCCAGCACCAGCGGGTCGTTATCGACATAGACGATGCGCGACTCCGGCGCGATCGCCTGGGCGACCTCGTGGGTGTTCTGCAGCGTGGGCAAGCCGGTGCCGATGTCAAGGAACTGACGCATCCCGGCCTCACCGGTCAGGAAACGCACCGCACGGATGAGGAACCGCCGGGACTGCTTGGCCATAGTGACGATCTCCGGGTGCATCGCGATCCAGGCGTCCCCGGCGGCACGGTCCACCTCGTAGTTGTCTTTGCCACCCATCCAGTAATTCCAGACCCGCGCCGAGTGCGGCACATTAAAATCGATCTTGGCGGTCAGCGTGGAGTGCGGGTCGGGTGACCGCTCGTCGGCCACGTTGCGGCTCCTATGTCAGGGGTTGTCAGGGAAGATCCTCAATGATCCCACGCAGAAAGCTCATGGACGCGTCAGGTGACTTCGCCTCAATACACAGGCTGTCCATGACCGCCAGGTAGCTTACTGTGTCGCGCTCCTTGTCTAGGTAGAGGGCACTGGCGAGGTGTTCGAGGTAGACGACGTCCGGCAAGCCGGGCTCAGCGAACCGCAGGATGGTGAACGGGCCACCCGCCGCCGCGGGACCACTGACATGGTACGGCACGACCTGCAGCGTGATGTTCGGTCGCTGCGCCATCTCAATCAGGCGCCGCAGCTGCGCACACTGGACCGCCCGGCTGCCCAGCGGCCGGCAGAGCGCTGACTCGTCCAGCGCTACCCATAGGTTGGGTGCTCCGGGCTGGGCGAGGAACTCTTGACGGGCCGTTCGCAACGCAACGCGGCGTTCGACGTCATCGGCGGAGGCTTGCGGGTGACGCAGCTGGATGACGACGCGGGCGTAATCCTCGGTCTGCAGGAGGCCGGGTACGAGCGCAGGCTCGTAGGTGCGGATAACCGAGGCGGCCTGCTCTAGACCGAGGTAGGTCTCAAACCAGCTCGGCAGAACGTCGCCGTATTCGCGCCACCAGCCGGGCGCGTTGGCCTGGCGGACCAGCGCGAGGAATGTCTCCCGTTCCTGCTCGTCGGTGATGCCGTAGAGGATGAGCAGATCAGCCACATCGCGTTCCTTGAAGCGGGTCCTTCCGGTTTCGAGCCGGCCGATCTTGCTGCCGGATCCGCGGATGACGTATCCGGCGGCTTCACGGGTGACTCCGCTCGCCTCACGCAGCCGACGTAGCTTGCTACCCAACGCGATACGCAGCACGGTTGGCTTGTCGTGCCAATGGGCTGGTATCTGACCGGGGTACGGGTCACGATCTTCTTGAGCCGTCATGGGTTCACCTAGGGTAAGCGAGACACGTCTTTACACATCACCTTCGCCAGAGTGTATATCGCAGGACTGGCTTCAGCCTCGGCGAACCAGCCCGAGGCCTGGACGGTCCACAGCGTGGGCCAATGGTCGACATCCTGGTTGGTCTCGTAAGGTACCGAGTCCGTCCAGTGGCGTGGCTGCGGGCGTTGTCGGTGCCAGTGTCGGTGCTGGGGGCTACCGTCGCCGCCAGCGAAGTGACCCGTGCTGGTGGGAGGAGGTAGCCGCGTGCAGCTCGTCGTGGTGGAGGGTGTCGACCCGGACAGCATCGCGGCCGCCGTGGATGCGCAGACGTACGCCAGGGGTCTGGCGTACTCGCGGCAGCGCGCGGTCCTGCATATGGAGTGGGACCGCGCTGAACGCGTGATGCGGGCGGTGGTGCGGGGCAGCAACGGCGCCGGTTACCAGACTGCGGTGTACCTCAAGTCGCGGGGTGGCGCGCGGCTTGCGTTTGCGTTCGGTGAGTGCACGTGCCCGGTCGGCATCGACTGCAAGCACGTGGTCGCGGTGGCGATCGCCGCCGCCGGCTCGGCCAATCCCGCCAAGTCAGCCAGTCCCGCCAAACCGGCCAGTGTCGCCAAGCCGGCCAGCCCACCGGCACCGAACTGGGAGCAGACGCTCGGCGCGCTGCTCGCGCCGGCTCAGCCGCCCGCTGAGGGTGCCCCGCTGGCCATCGAGCTCTCCTTGGTCATGACACCGGCCGGAACCGCGCGTGGCGCCGGGGTGCCGGTGGGGCCGAAGCTGCTGGCCCGGCTGGTGCGGCTGGGCCACACGGGGTGGGTCGGCGGCGGGCTGAGCTGGGGCAGGCTCGAACCGGCCTACTCCTACGGTGACTGCCGCGCGTCGCACGTGCGGCTGCTGCGGGAGTTGTACGCGCTGTACAAGGCGCGGAGCGACGCGCCGAGCTACTACGGCGCCCGGGAGGACAAGACAATCGATCTGGCCACCTTCGGCAGCCGGCGGCTGTGGTCGTTCCTGGACGAAGCCGCCGACATCGGGCTGGAGATCGTGCACGCGCGCAAGCGGCTCGGCGCCCTCGAGCGGTACGGCCACGCCGAGCTGTGCCTGGACGTCACCGCGGGGCCGGGACCGGGCTCGCTGGTCATCGCGCCGGTGCTGCGCCTCGACGGCCCAGGGCAATCCGACGGCCCAGGGCAATCCGACGGCCCAGGGCAATCCACCGGCGACGAGGTGCCGGTCGTGTTCATTGGTGCTGATGGCCATGGCGTCGTGCACGTGTCCCGCACGCAGATGCAGAGCAATCCGGACCCCGCCGAGTGGCGGTTCCGGCTGGCGAAGCTCGCCAATCCGGCTGCGCCCCCGCTGCAGCGGATGGTGCTGGCGGGCCAGCGGCTGCCGGTGCCCGAAGGGCAGGCCGGCCGTTTCCGCGACGACGTCTATCCCCGGCTGCGCCAACTGGCGACGGTCGTGTCGTCCGACGACGCCTTCACGCCACCAGCAATCTCAGAGCCCACCCTGGTGCTGCGGGCGTCCTACGGCGACCGGCACGACCTGTCCGTCGAGTGGGAATGGGCCTACGAAGTGGGCGATACGACGGTGCGGGTGCCGCTCGCGCCGACCGACGACGACGACGGATTCCGGGACTTGGCTGGAGAACGGGCCGTGCTCGACGAGCTCGACGTGTCGCTCGATCAGTTCGGGCTGGGTCAATTGGGTATGGGCCAAACGGGGATAGGTCCGGGGTCGGCTCTGCTGCCGCGCGCGCAGCTGGCTGGGCTGAATACGATGCGGTTCACCACTGAGGTGCTGCCGCTGCTGGCTGACGCGCCTGGGGTCGCTATCGAGCGCAGTGGTGCACCGGCGGATTACCGGGAGGCGACCGACTCGCTGCGTATCGGTGTGTCGACCACCGACGTGGCTGGCGACACTGACTGGTTCGACCTCGGTGTTCGCATCACCGTCGAGGGCAGGCAGGTCCCGTTCGCCGACGTGTTCACGGCGTTGGCCGCGGGTGAGTCGCACCTGCTGCTGCCCGACGGGGCGTATTTCTCCCTGCACAAGTCCGAGCTGCAGACGTTGCGCATGCTGATCGAGGAGGCGCGGGCGTTGCGGGACGCTCCGGCCGGTCCGCTGCGGATCAGCCGGTTCCAGGCGGGTCTGTGGGAGGAGCTGGTGGCCCTGGGTGTGGTCGACCGGCAGGCGCGGGCCTGGCAGCAGCAGGTCGCCGGCCTGCTGTCGCTGGACGGGCTCGCGGGCACGGAGCTGCCGGCCGCGCTGACCGCGCAGCTGCGGCCCTACCAGCACGACGGGTTCGGCTGGCTGGCGTTCCTGTGGCAGCACGGGCTGGGTGGCATCTTGGCCGACGACATGGGGCTGGGCAAGACGGTCCAGGCGCTGGCCCTGATCTGCCACGCCAAACAGGCTAACCCCGGCACGGCGCCGTTCCTGATCGTCGCCCCGACCAGCGTGGTGTCGAACTGGGCGGCCGAGGTGGCGCGCTTCGCGCCTGGCGTGGCGGTGGTGACGATCACCGACACCCTGCGGCGCCGGGGCCAGGAGTTGCCGGACGTGGTGGCTGGCGCGGACGTCGTGGTCACCTCGTACACCCTGTTCCGGCTCGACGCCGATGCCTACGCCGCGGCGGAGTGGTCTGGCTTGATCCTGGACGAGGCCCAGTTCACCAAGAACCACCAGTCGAAGGTCCACCAGTGCGCGCGGCGGTTTCCGGCACCGTTCAAGCTGGCGATCACCGGTACCCCGATGGAGAACAACCTCATGGAGCTGTGGTCGCTGTTGTCGATCACCGCGCCGGGGCTGTTCCCGAGCCCGACCCGGTTTCGCGAGCACTACGCTCGGCCGATCGAAAAGCAGGGCGACGCCGAGCTGCTGGCCCGGCTGCGGCGGCGGATCAGGCCGCTGGTCATGCGCCGGACCAAGGAGCAGGTGGCCGCTGATCTGCCCGCGAAGCAGGAGCAGCTGCTCATGGTGGAGCTCGACCCGCGGCACCGTCGCATCTACCAGCGGCACCTGCAGCGGGAGCGGCAGAAGGTGCTCGGGCTGATTGACGACGTGGATCGCAACCGGTTCACGATCCTGCGCTCGCTCACGCTGCTGCGCCAGCTCAGCCTGCATCCCGGGCTCGTCGAGCCCGAGCACCAGCAGCTGGGCTCCTGCAAGATCGATGCGCTGGTCGACCAGCTCGGCGAGGTGATCGACGGTGGGCACCGGGCACTGGTGTTCAGCCAGTTCACCGGCTTCCTCAGCCACGTCCGCGAGCGGCTCGACGACATCGGTGTGGGCTACAGCTACCTCGACGGTTCGACCCGCAACCGGCCCGACGTGGTGCGGCGGTTCAAGGACGGCGCGGTTCCCGTCTTCCTGATCAGTCTGAAAGCGGGCGGATTCGGGCTGAACCTGACCGAGGCGGACTACTGCTTCCTGCTCGACCCATGGTGGAACCCCGCCACCGAGGCGCAGGCGGTGGACCGGACGCACCGCATCGGGCAGACCCGCAACGTCATGGTGTACCGCCTCATCGCCAAGGACACCATCGAGGAGAAGGTGCTGGCCATGGCGAACCGCAAGGCGGAGCTGTTCGCCGGCGTCATGAACGACGGCAACGTCTTCGGCTCCACCCTCGACGCCGACGACATCCGCGCGCTGCTCTCCTGAACTCCTAGTCGGGCGTACGCTCAGCAGCTATGAGCACGCCAGCCGTGGATCAGGTGTTCGCCACGGCGGGCGTCTGGTTCGCATACCTGTTCGGTTCCCGCGCGACCGGCCTGCATCGCCCGACTAGCGATGCGGATATCGCAATCATGCCCAATCACCCGCTGGACCTGCTCACGGAGGCTGGTCTGGCCGACCAGCTGGCGGATGCGCTGCAGGTACCCACAGTCGACCTTGTCGACCTCCGGATTCAGAGGGTTGGCGGGCTCCGCGCTACTTCGGTGACAGCTTCACCGTCCGGCATGACCAGGGCGTCATTGATGACGTGCTGGCGGGGCGACTCCGTGGGCTTGCCGGGCTGCGCAATCGGCTCGTGCACGTTTATGACGAGATCGACGACACCCGAGTTCACGAGGCTCTCGCTATCGGGCTGCCCGACCTGGACGCATTCGCCACCGCAGTGGCCCGGCTCGTGAGCCGAGAGTCCCCTTACGCCGGTGGAAGACCTGATCAATTCGGCAGCCTCCACGAGCCGGTCATCGCGACTAAGCCGGTAACGGCTCCCTATCGCAGGGACAGCAACGCTGGTCCAACCGCTGGAAGGTCGCTCTCAACGCCTTCGAGATCACCTTCGACGGACGCCTGTCCGCCGGACGCACGTGACACCCAACAAGATCCAGTTACACCGTTCACGTGACAGACCCACCCGCATGGCCAGCTCCAGTAGCCGCCGCTGTTTGCCGCGCCGGGCTGTTGGGGGTAGGCGGCAGGGATATATGAGGTCATAGCTGCGGGTCCCGGCTGGCTCGGTGTGGCTGAGGTGGCGAATCTCGCCGCCGGGTGCGGCGGCCGCCGCGGCCGCTGAGTGGGAGCCCGGGGATTCCTGGGCCGGTGCCGCCCGGTCCGGCGGGCGGTGCGGCGCTGATGATCGCATAGCAGCCTCCCCGTGGTGTCTCAGGCGTGGTCGAGGCGGGGGAAGAGCACTTCGCGGGTCAGCAACAGCAGGGCCGCGGCGGCGGGGATGGCGACCAGGGCACCCAAGATGCCCAGCAGGGCACCGCCGAGCAGGACCGCCACGACGGTCACCAGCGCCGGTACCTTCAGGACCCGGCCGATGATCCGGGGGACGAGCAGGTAGTCCTCGGCGAGGCGATAAGCTAGGGAGAACCCGGCGGTGACCAGGCAGGTGGGTAAGGACACGCTCAGCGCGACCAGGCACACCACTACGCCGGCGATGGTGGAGCCGATCACCGGGACCAAGTCCAGGATCGCCACGAAGACGCTCAGCAACAGCGCATAAGGCACCCCTATGATCCGCAGGAACCCGAACGTCAGCGTCCCGGCGATCAGCGAGATCAGCAGGTTGCCCCGTAAGTATCCACCGACCTTGGCGAAGATCTCATCGCCGAGCAGGATCGCGCGGGGTCGGCGGGAATGCGGTACCAGCCGATAGATCGTCGCCCGGATCCGGGGCAGGTCGGCCACGAAGTACATGGTGAGCACGACCAGGAGAAGGCCGCTGGTCAACGTGGGTGTGATGACCATGTCTGCCAGGCCAATCATGACTGCGACGCCGGCGGTCGCTTCCGCGGCCGCAATGGGACCCTCGTCCTGGGTGTGCGGTTGAGCGACCAGCCGGTGGTGGCCCCGCCGCGGTGGTGAGCTGCGGTGGGATTTTCTCCGCCGCGTGTTGTCCTGGTCGGCCGCTGCTACCACCGTGTCCTCCCGTATTCGCCTCGCGCGCCTCAACTCGTTCGGCTGCGAATTGCCCCGTAGCTGCCGGTGGCGATGAACAACACGATCCCCACGATCGCCAACCACAGCAGTGTCTTGATCGCGAACCCGACGATGACAAACGCAAGCCAGATGACCCTGCTGCACGGCATCGTCAACTTGGTGGGGCTGCCTGGTGGCTGGGATGATCGGTGGGTTGATCTGGTGGCTGTATCACCGGTTCCCGCTGAGCTTCCGCGAGGTCGAGGACCAGCCGTCGCCGACTCAAGCGCGGTGGCGACCGCCAAGCCAACACCGCGCTTTACCGCATCGCTCTGCCGCGACTGCGCTGGGATGTCCGTACCCGCGACTACCTTTCCCGCCGCATCACCGAAGGCAAAATCCACTGTGAAGCCATCCGCTGCCTCAAGCGCTACATCGCCCCCGAGGCCAGATCATCACATCCCCACCCAAAAATGAGCCGTCAGCGGCTTGACATCCATAGGGGCATCGGTGCCACATTTATCGTTCGGCCGTCGCTCAGGCCGTCTCCCCAAGTTCCCTACCGCCCATGTTGAGCAGCTCGTCCTTGCACTCCGGGCACACCACGTGCAGAACGCCGTGGTACTCCACCGACTCACTCGCGGGGCGCCCGCAGGTCTCCTCTTTCATGCTATTGCCAGTGGCCACGCATTGCACGTGGACAGCCCACCTCATTGGGCAGGAATCGCTCACGACGGGCTGCTCCTCAACGCTCTCGGTTACCCCACATTCCTGTTGTTGTCTTCGTTGGAGCACGGCGCAGTAATCAGCTGCGGCGTACAAGTGCGCGGTGACCTCAGGGTGGTTCGCGTGCCGCTCGGCGATGGCGCGGAGGGTGTCGACGTCGTTCGCGGTGGCGGACTGCGGGTCGCTCATGGGCTGCTCTCTTCCTGAAATTTTGACCTTGGGCGGTATGGGCGGTGCCTGGTGGCGTTATAGGGTGGCAGTGTCGATCCAGACACTCGCGCGAGGGGTGGCCCGCTTTCCGTGTGACCTCGTGGTCCCTCGCTGACGTGCACGAACTCATTCGGGCGTGGTGTCGCTGAGCGCTCCCACCTTATACGGCTTGTAGCGGGGTAACCGGCCAGGTCGTGGGGTGGTCGGCGTGGATAATTGATCTTGATGTCAGAGGTTTTGGTGATCTTGTGGTGTCCGGGCTGTCGTCGGTTGTGGGGGTGCTTGAGCGGCTCGCGCGGCGGGATGAAATGCGGACATCATGGCTGCCCGCTGGTGACGGGTGTCCAGACAAAATTGTTTCTGACCTGGACGGTCAACCCGCTGGCGAACCAGCTTCCGTCAGGGAACACGCTTCGGTCGTGTAGGCGACTCGGTCGAGGTTGTAGGGCCTTGACCACGTGATGCCCCAGTGGTCGGTGTTCTTCGGCGAGCCATCCCAGCTGTCTTCACTGGCTGACGGATTGCCGTCGTTGAGGTAGGCCACCTTCCCGTAATGGGAGTTTTTGTTGATCGGCAGCGTGTCCCCGGTTCGTGCTAGGTTCGCTAATGGGTTTACTGGGTTGCTGGGTGTGCCCGCTGGATAGTGGCTGATCGTCAGCGGACGTAGCGAGAACCTGTAGTTGTCGCTTCCTCCGCCGAGTCCGGTGAACCAGTTGCACTGCATCCACATCCGCTGGCCGTCGGCGCTGATGAACTTGGAGGGGAGGGTGGTGGCGTACCCGCCGTTCTTCGGTCCGATGGTCGAGCCATCGCCCCACCATGGATATGGCCCGAAGTCCTTGTGTAGGAACAGCTTCCACGGCCCCCATGGATTCGGTGCCTCGTAGAACTCGTGGGTGAACTCGGTCCAGGACGTGTAGAGGTAGCGGTCCAGCGGGGCGTTGTAGACGACACCGCCCTGCGAGAGGACCGAAGCGCCGTCCGGGGTTACCGTGCCCGGATATTCCCGGCGCTCGTCATGGAGCACCGCGACCCTGAGGTCGATTTCGTGCTGTCCGCTGTCAGCTGAGGAGGTTCGCGTGTCGACTCTGCGCTGTTGACGTTGCGAGCGTCGCGGGAGAGCAACCAGTCCTGCTCCAACGCGGCGTAGCGCCGCCGCGCGGCGCTCAGGTGCTCACGGGTGGTCAGGTGGAAGACGTCAGTGCCGCCCGCTCCCACCGCCGGCCGCGCCCACACGTCCCGGCCGAGCCGGCCGAAGGACGACGGTCCCTCGGGTACCAGTTGGCGCTGGAACGCCACCAACCGCCGGCGTTCGGCCGGCGGGATCTCGTAAACGATCAGCACCTCGGGGATTGCGACGAACCCCTCCGATGGCACCTCCATCCGCAACCCATTCCCGCCCGAACTCACCCGGCCGCTACCACCGGTCATGAAGTGCCGGGCGTCGATCGACAACGGCGGTGCCCCGGTGAGAAGCTCGACAGCCTTCTCCAGCGGGACGCGACTGCCCTCCCCCGGGCGAGCTCCGATCGACGCCTTGCCGTGTCGTTGAGTTGCAACCGCGCTACCTCGCCAGTGCTGCCGGCTACAGCCTCGCTACGGTGCCTCACCGTCGAACTGTAAATCCCCGCCATCTCCGGCGACGGAGGCCAATCAGGACCCATCCGGGGCGGCCACCAACGCTGTCACCCACCGGTGTGGCCGGTGAGGGTGTGGTGGGCGGTGCAGGTGATCGGATTCCAGATCCATGCCTCCCCATCGTCACCGAGGGAGGCCAGCCAAGAACCATCCGGGGCCGCCAACGCCTATACCCGGCGGGTATGACCGGGTCAGCACCCGAGATAGCGCGGGTGTCTGCGTTGGGTGGTCATGTGTGTTCACTCTGGTGGGTCGTGTGGTGGACGGTGAGCGATTCACTCGGATGGCTGGGTGACCGGGTGCTGGTGGTGGTCGTAGTGTCCTGTGGCTTGGTGGTTGGTTATCTCCTTTTTGTCCGATCTGGTGTATTCGATGTGCTTGAGGTCTCCGGGAGAGTGATCATGGATTTGGGTGGTGGTAGTCCTGCTGATCACCAGGGTGAGCCGCACCGTTTCCCTCCGGCGGGCGCTGAGGCTTCGGTGCTGGATCGGGACATCGTTGGCGCGCTGGGTCGGCTGAAGGCGACGGATACCGGTCCGCGACGATCGTGGTGGCGGCGGTTGCTCACATTGTTGGTCATCATGGGTCCGGGTTTGATTGTGATGGGTGGGGGTAACGACGCGGGTGGGGTCGTCCTGTATGCCCAAGCTGGGCAGGATTATGGCACCAAGCTGGTGTGGGCGTTGGTGATCCTCACCCCGATCTTGTATCTCAACCAGGAGATGGTCATCCGGCTCGGTGCGGTGTCCGGTGTCGGGCACGCCCGGTTGATCTTTGAGCGGTTCGGGCGCTTCTGGGGTTGGTTCAGTGTCGGTGACCTGTTGGTCATTAACGCGGTCACGATCGTGGCGGAGTTCATCGGAGTGTCCCAGGCGTTGGCATTTTTCGGTCTGCCGACATACGCGAGTGTGCCGGTGGCCGCGGTGGTGTTGTTCGTGGTGATCGCGGGTGGGACGTTTCGCCGCTGGGAGCGGTTGTTGTTTTTCCTGGTCGCGGTCGACTTGGTGGTGTTCCCGATGGCCTGGCTGGTCCATCCCAGTGCCACGCGGCTCGCTGAGGGCGTGATCCCGAGCTTGCCTGGTGGGCTAAACGCGACCCTGTTGTTGTTTATTATCGGGCTTATCGGGACCACGGTGGAGCCCTGGCAGTTGTTCTTTCAGCAGTCCAGTGTGGTGGATAAGCGGATCACTCCGCGCTGGATCCGCTACGAGCGCGCCGATTTGACTCTCGGTCTGGCTATCGAGATGGTCAGCGCCGTCGCGCTGGTCGCGGTGACCGCGTTCGGGTTGGCCGGTACTGGGTTGGCCGGTCATTTCGTCGATGCCGCCACCACGATGAACGCATTGTCCCAGCACGCCGGACACACTGTGGCGGTGCTGTTTGCCATGGTGCTGCTGGATGGTTCTCTGATCGGAGCAAATCTGGTCGGGTTGACCAGTTCCTACACCCTGGGTGATGTGCTGAAAAATCCCAGTTCACTGCATCACACGGTGCCCCGGGCGCGGCTTTTTTACGGTTTCTACGCTGGGCTTATCATCGTTGGGGCGGTTGTGGTGATGTTACCTGGGATTCCGCTGGGGTTGCTCATTGAGGGCGTGGAGGCCCTGAGCGCGGTGTTGTTGCCGGCCACCAGCGTGTTTTTGGTCTTGTTGTGTAACGACCGGGCGGTCCTGGGTCCGTGGGTCAACCGGACCTGGAAAAATATTGTGGTCGGGGTCGTGGTGTGGGTTTTGCTTCTGCTGTCTTTCGCCTCAGGAGCTTCCACCCTGTTCCCGGAGCTGTCCGGCACCGTGATCGAGATAGGCTTGGTCGTCGGCGCGGGAATCGGACTCCTTGGCGGCGCGATCGCCGGGCTGGCCCGCTGGCGGACCGCCCCCGCGTGCACCGCCACGAGAACCGATATGCCCGACGGTCTTGACCCCGCGCTGGACCAAGACCTGGACCAGCACGCCAAGCTCAGCCGGGCGGAACGCACGGCATTGCGTGATCAGGACCGGTTGGCCTGGCGCACACCAGCATTGGCCACTCTGGCTCGGCCGCAGATGAGCTCGCTGCGCCGAACCGGGTTGATCACTCTGCGGGCCTACCTAATCATCGCCGCGGCACTGATAATCATTAAGATCATCCAACTGGCCCTCGGCATCGGCGGTGGCTCAGGATCCGATGACACCATAGCTAGCGTGAGCCACCCAGTCGTGGCGGCGATGAGTACTGAGGTGAGCGCCCAGTCATCTACGTCACTATCAACAGGATTCCGACGATTACAGCCATACTCACCGTCAGCAGCGCCCAGGCAATGGCCCCACCTCGGGGGTCATTCGTATGATCGAGTTCTGGCAAGCTGGGCTCAAGGCGCTCCGATTTAGTCATCACTCCTCCTTGGGCGATCTGTTTAGGCCGTTCCCGATCTCGCGACAGGTTGGTGTCGTTGACGTGCGCTCGCGGGTATGGGTGTTCACGTCACCGAGGGTTTCCCGGATCAGGCCGCCACTGGATTGATAGCCGCTATCGAGTTGAAGCGGTGGTGGTTTGACTCAGTGGATGGTGTACCCGATGACGCCCGTGCCCTGGTTAGGGCGTCCGGGCCTTGGTAGCGAGGGTGCGGTCGACGCTGGATTGTTCAGCCGGGTGGCGGTGGCGGCGGGAGTCAGGTGCTGTGCTCCCGGTTGCGCCGCTGGGGGTGCGCCGCGCTGGGTAGAGCGGCGGGCAATGGTGACAGTGGCCAGGATGAGGATCACGGTGCCGCCGACCAGCCCGGCTAGCGCCACCGTGCCTAGCGTGGTGCCCAGCCCGGTGTGGACCAGCGCCCCGGTGAGCTGATAGCCGCCGAGACAGGCCAGCCCGGGGCTGGTGAGGCGTTCGATGCGCTCACGGAACCGCTCACTGACCCGGGAGCCCAGCGACAGGCCGAGTTGGGAGACAATCAGTGTTTGGACCGCGATGGCGGCCACAATGGTGGCGGGTCGGGTGAGGTGAGGACCTTGGTGGAAACCGAGACCGAGGCTGAAACCGATCGCTAACTCGTCGAGGCTGATCGATAAGGCAACCCCGAGCAATGCCAAGCCCCGAGCGCTGGATAAGCACCTGGCCTTGGTGACCTCATCGTCGTCATCGTCCTTATTCTCGGCCCGCCAGAGATAGCCGGCGAGCGCGATGAGCAGACCACCAGATAGGTAGTCAGCTATGCCACCGATCGTGTGTCCCAGGGATTCGCCCAGGGCGAGGCCGACCAGCGGCATGCCGCCTTCAAAAAGGACGAAGACAACCGAGATCCGCCACAGAACCCTGCCGGTCAGCTGGCTAGTGCCACCCACAACAGCGGCGATCGCGAAGGTGTCCATGCCCAGCGGGAGCACGGACAACAGAAAGCTGAGAAATCCGCTGTTCACCGGGTACACCACCGAATTTCTCGTGTCATCGATGCTTGTACGGTCATCCTCGTTCCTTTCCCCAGGCACGCCGCTCGAGCTGTCCCGATCGGCGAGAAAAATCCGCCGGTGATGGCGGTCGACAAATGGTGTGCGGCTCGACCCGAACCCGATCGAGAACACCATCGACGGCGCAGCGGTCAAGATTGTTACCACCGCGTTCTCGCCGGTTGCTGTCACATTACCGTATGAAGGAGTGGCGCCTCGCCAGCCCAACCTGAGGGCGCTCACGAGTCACGGTCGCCCACCCAGCCATCCGACGCGCCGAGCGCCCGCGGATTACGCCGAACGGCGTCACGCATTACTCCGATTGCCGGGCAATGCACTCAACAACCATGCGAACCCAGCAGAACCAGCCAGGTCACCCTGCCGCTCATCGATCACCCAGCACCGCACGGCGCGGAGCTCCCACCACCGAGACAGCCCGAGATCAAATCTCCGAACGGGCACTATCCGAGCTTGCTGTAACTCTCAGTAGCGATGCCGGTCTGACCTGGGACTGAGTCGACACTGTTACATTAGGGAGACGGGCGCCCTCGCCGTGCAGCGAAGGGAGAGGTGGGACCCTCAGGTAACTCCGCGAATTAAACTGGACGCCTAAAGGCCTGTTGGTCCGCTTCCGGGCGTGCATCCGGAGGAGATCGGGCGCGCCAGATCGCTTAATGCAACAGCGTCCGCCAACCCCACACCCGCCTACATGACATCACGCTGAGTAACCCACTGAAACAGCGAAGAGTCACTCTTAAGCCCTGTGGTCCCTCCGGACGGTGTGACTCATCAGTCGACCAGCTCTCCGCCGCGATCCTGGAGCTGTCCACCCGGATCGAGGGGAGATGCTCCCTGTTGCCCGCCAGCTTGAGCACCTGGTCACCCTGCCTGGGGTGGGCCAGGCCCACCGCCGAGGTCATCATCGCTGGAACCGGCGCCGACATGACCAGGTTCCGCACCACCGGACACCTGACCTCCCGGGCCGGCCTCTGCCCCGGACACCACGACTCCACCGGGAAACGCAAATCCGGCACGACCCGGCACGGCAACCGCTGGCTCAGGACCGCCCTGGGCACCGCCGCGATGGCCGCTTCCGGACCAAGAACACCACCTACCTCGGCGCCCCCTACCACCGCCTCGCCCCACGACTCGGGAAGAAGAAAACGATCGTCACGGGGGAACATTCCACCCTGACCGCCCAGCAGATGCCGATCAGGTCGTGACCTGCGATTCACCTGTTGCTTTCGGACCAGAGTCCACCTGATAGGAGTAGAACTACCTGGCACTTGGTCAGGCGGCCGGGGCGACGGATACCTTGAGGGCGATCGCCTGGGTGTCGCTGTCGTACTCGCCCGGGTCGCCCTCTAGCGCGAACTCGATCGTGTCCATGCACTCGCGCTGGGCGTCGTCGCGAGTCGCCGTACCGCCGCCGTTGATGTGCAGAGCAGGCACGCGGTAGTGCCAGGTGTTCGCCTGGTCATCGAAGAAGAACTCGGCTCGCAGCGTGGTCCTCATGTGTTCATCGTCCTATAGCTTGCGTAGCTCAGCAAGGGTGTAGCCGTATTCTTTGGCGATCCGGGCCATCGCTGGCCCACCCAGTCAACGCCCTCATTGGTAGGCCCAGATGCGCTGTCGATCGAACGTATGCGGATGAGACCAACGATGAGCCCATCAGGGCTCCCGGTGCCTGGCCGAGACCTTCGTCTTCGGCGCCGATGGGACGGGATACCCACGCCCTGCTGACCCACCGCGATCGGCGCCCCGGCCCTGAGAGCCATCTCGGAGCGGCCCACCGGAGTCACCTGTGCTTTGATCATGAGCTTGGGAACCCCATAGCGCTGCCCTGGTCTAGGCCGTGACCCCTGCGGTCGGCCGTGGTTCACGAGCGACCGCAGATGACCGTTACTGGCTTCTGTGGTGGCACGCGTGTGGTGTCGTCCGCCCCGATGCCCCGACACAATCACGTAGTACCGCAGCCGTTGATGGCTCACCACCGCGCTCGCGCTGAGAACGCGGGCAATCACCAGTACATTGTGCCGAACTTAAGGAGGGCCGCATGAACGCACTGGCCCATCCATCCCCAGACCGGACCTTCTACCGT
>JBOHFJ010000027.1:0-23006 GCA_050699655.1 Pseudonocardiaceae bacterium | reverse complement strand
GTCGACTACTCCGCTTTTGAACGCACCCCGCTGCCCGAGGCTGCCCTGCGGGCCTTGCAGTACATGTCCGACGTCGAGAGCCACACCATCTGCTACCTGCGGGATCTGCTGGTCACACCGTCGCACCAGGACCCGGAGATCACGACGTTTCTGACCATGTGGGCCTACGAGGAGTACTGGCACGGCGAGGTACTGGACAAGGTCCTGGCCGCGCACGGCCGGGCGGTGGGTCCCGATCGGATCCGCCGCATCCGGCTCGCCCAGGGCCGCGGTGACCGGTTGTCCCCGGTTTACCAGGCGCTGGCGGCCAACCTGGTCGGAGACGACTTCATCGCCGTGCACATGACCTTCGGAGTGATCAACGAATGGTCCACCTACGCCGGTTACGGGCGGTTGCTGGCCCAGACAGACCATCCCGAGTTGACCAAGGTGGTCGGTCGCATCCAGCGGCAGGAGACCCGGCACGTGGCCTTCTATGCCAGTCAGGCGCGGGAGCGGCTGGAGCGCTCGCGCGCCGCCCGGCTGCTGACCCGGCTCGTCCTGCGAGTGGCGTGGACCCCGGTAGGGTCGGGGATCATGCCGGCCGAGGAGACCGCGTTCCTGTTGCGCTACCTGATGAGCGGTCCCGGCGGCGCCCGGATGATCAGGCAGATCGACGACAAGATCGATCGATTGCCCGGCCTGGCTGGCCTGCGCCTGGTCAGCCGCGCGGCCGCGCACTACGGGGTGGGGCCCGATGCCGCCATCCACGGCACCGGCCCGGCCCAGCGGGCCGGCCGCCTGTTGTGGTCCCTGCTGCGCTCTCCCGCACTCAGCCGCTGAGTGACCCCGAGTGATAACGCGTCAGTTCACCCTTTCCGCGCAGGCCCGCTTGCGCGACTCGCGTCAACAGCCCCGACCGTGCCGGGACGGAAACACCCTCCAGAGCGGCCGGGTCGAGCTCGACCCGGAAACCGGCGTGCCCCAGCAGCCGGACCCGCAGATCGCGCACCGGAACCTGGTGCTCAGCGAGGTATCCTCGCGCGGCCAGCTCGGCCCGCTCGACCAACGCCAGCGTCTGGATGGTCACCGGTGTCCCGACCGCGACCCGGGAGGCCAGGCACGGGGTACTCGGCTTGTCCCACACGGTCACCTTCCAGTGCGCCGCCAGCGCGCGCACCATCTCCTTGGTGGCGCCCACCTCGGCGAGCGGCTCGCACACCCCGAGCTCAGCGGCCGCCCGCAGTCCCGGGCGGTGCGAGGCAAGCCGGTCATCACGGTGCGTACCGGTCGCGACGTGGGTGAACCCGCGGCGCCGCGCAAGGGCACACACCGCGGCGAGCACGGTCCGCTTGCAGAAGTAGCAGCGATCGCCCGCGTTGGCCCGGTAGCCCGGGTCGGTGTGCTCGTCGGTGCGCAGCACCACCAGTTCCGCCCCGATCTGCCCGGCGACGCGACGCGCGCTCGTGAGCTCGGCCCGCGCCAGGCTGGGCGAGTCGGCGATGGCGGCCAGCACGGCGTCGGCGCCGAGCGCCCGGACCGCCGCGGCCAGCACCACGGCGGAGTCGACGCCGCCCGAGAAGGCCACCACCAGAGCGTCCAGCCGCCGCAGGCGGTCGAGCAGAGCCGTCGCGGTGGACAGGGTGATGGGAAGATCCGCAGTGTGCATGGTCCACGATCCTCGCATGTCCGGTCACATGGCCGGGGCGAGCAGGGGTCGCGTGAGATAGTCGGCGCCGTGCCCGACCCCACACCGCGGGAGCCCACGTCGCATCCAGGGCAGACCGGGGCCGGTGACCGGGTCGGTGCGGTGGGCGATATCGCCCGGCTGGATCTGGACCGCGCTCGACGCACCGCCGTGCCCGAGGTCGTCTTCGCCGAGGGCAAGACCGAGGAGCAGACGCTGCGACTGCTGGCCGCGAAGCGGCGCGGCGACCCCGGGTGCCCCGCGCTGGCCACCCGGTGCCCCGAGGGCGTGCTGCTCCGGGCGCCGGGCGCGTTCCCGACCGAGCCGGTGCTGGTTGACCTCCTCGGGCGGACCGTGACCGTCGGTGCGCTGCCCCCCGCCCGCGGCTTCGTCGCGGTGCTCACCGGGGGCACCTCGGACCTGCCGGTCGCGCACGAGGCGATCGCCACCCTGCAGGCACTCGGCGCCGGGCACCGATTGATCGCCGATGTCGGGGTCGCCGGGTTGCACCGGTTGCTCGCACACCTCGACGAGCTGTCCGCCGCCGACTGCGTGATCGCCATCGCCGGAATGGAAGGCACCCTGGCGGGGGTGGTGACCGGGCTGATCCGAGCGCCGGTGGTCGGGGTGCCCACCAGCGTGGGCTACGGGGTGAGCGCGGGCGGGTACACCGCCGCGGCGGCGATGCTCGCCTCCTGCGCACCCGGGCTGACGGTAGTCAACATCGACAACGGGTTCGGCGCGGCGGCCCACGCCGTCAAGATCGTCACGCGGGTGCACGGTGGCTGAGCCCATGGTCGTTGAACCCATGATGGTTGGACACCGGGTGGCGCATCTGGATTGCACCGCCGGTGTGGCCGGTGACATGCTGCTCGGCGCGCTGCTCGACGCCGGCGCTGACCTTGCCGCGGTGCGCGCCGCGGTCCGGTCGTTGGGGGTGCCCGGCCTGGATGTCGTGCTCGAGCAGACCCGGCGCTGCGGGTTGCGCTGCGCGCGGGCCGTCGTCAGCACCCCGGCCGCCGACCAACCCACCCGGGGGCTAGCCGAGGTGCTGGCCGCCATCGAGGCCGCAGAGCTGGGTGCCGCGGCCGCCCGGCTGGCCGCCGGCACCTTCCGGATCCTCGCCGACGCGGAGGCCGCGGTGCACGGCATCCCCGCTGAGCTGGTGCATTTCCATGAGGTGGGAGCCGCCGACGCGCTGGCCGACGTGGTCGGTACCGCGGTCGCGGCCGAGCGGCTCGGCCTGCTCGCGCATGACACGCTGGTGAGCTGCTCGGCGCTGGCGGCCGGCAGTGGCACCGCACGCACCGCGCACGGCACGATCCCAATCCCGGCGCCGGCCGTCCTGCGGATCGCGGCCGACCATGGCCTGCCGCTGACCGGCGGGAACCTGACCGGGGAACGCACCACGCCCACCGGAGCGGCCCTGGTCGCGGCGCTGGCCACGCCAGGCCCGCTGCCCCCGATGACCGTCGAGGCGGTGGGCAGCGGCGCTGGACACCGGGACCGCCCGGACCGGCCCAACATCACCCGGCTGGTGATCGGCAGTGGGACCGAATCAGCGCCGGGCCCGGCCGAGCCGATCACCGTGGTGGAGACCACCGTCGATGATCTCGACCCGGAGCTGTGGCCCGGGGTTCTGCGCGCGGTCCGGGCGGCCGGCGCGTGGGACTGCTGGACCACCGCCACTGTCGGTCGGCACGGCAGGCCCGGGCAGGTGCTCACCGCGTTGTGCACCGAGCCGCTGCGCCCGGCGGTGGTGGACGCGGTGTTCCGGCACAGCACCACCCTCGGGGTGCGGTGGGCGCGCTGGCAGCGCACGACACTGCCCAGGACCAGCGTGCCCGTGCCGGTGGGGCCACCGGGGCGTGAACAGGAGATCACTGTCAAAGTCGCCGCCGGGCCGGGAGGGCAGCGGACCGCCAAGCCTGAGCTCGCCGATGCCGAGCGAGTCGCCCGGGCACTAGGATGGCCAGTTCGCCGGGTGCGCGAGGCCGCCCTGTCCGCCTACCATCGCGATCATCCGGCCCAATCATGAGTACCCCGATCGTGAGTACCCAGTCGTGAATGCCCAATCGCGAGCGCCAAGGGGGAGCCGATGAGTGAGCTCGCTGGATCCCACGTGCTGCTCACCGGCGCGACGGGCTTCCTGGGCCAGGCGACGTTGGAACGGCTGCTGGCCAGTTACCCGGAAACCCGGGTCTCGGTACTGATCCGGCCGCGTGGGGAGCGCGGCGCGGCTGACCGACTGGGCGCGCTGCTCCGCAAGAGCGTGTTCCGCTCGCTGAGTGAGCGCCTCGGCGCGGAGGGCCTGGCGCGGGTGGTGCGCGAGCGGGTCACGGTCCTTGAGGGCGACCTCGGCTCGGTCGCCCTGCCCGCCGACCTCGACGTGGTGATCCACGGTGCCTCGACGGTGTCCTTCGACCCCCCAGTCGACGAGGCCTTCCAGACCAACGTCTCGGGCGTGGCGAGCCTGTACGGGGCACTCGCCGGCTCGCCGCACGTGGTGCACGTCTCCACCGCCTACGTCGCGGGCACCCGCAAGGGCGTCGTCACTGAGGCGGCGCTGGACCACGAGGTGGACTGGCGGCTCGAGCGGGACATGGCGCTGGCCGCCCGGGCCGAGGTGGAACGGGACTCCCGGCGCCCGGAGGTGCTGCGCCGCGCGCTGGCGCAGGCGGGTGAGGCGCACGCCAAGGCCGGCCCGCAGTCCACCGCCGCTGACGCCGAGCGGTTGCGCATCGAGTGGGTCACCCGTCGGCTGGTGGACTACGGCCGCACCCGCGCCCGGAGCCTGGGCTGGCCGGACGTCTACACGCTGACCAAGGCGCTGGGTGAGCGGGTCGCCGAACAACTGTGGGCGCACCAGGGCCGGCCGCTGTCGGTGGTCCGGCCCGCCATCGTGGAGAGCGCGCTGCGCCACCCGTACCCGGGGTGGATCGACGGTTTCAAGATGGCCGACCCGCTGATCATCGCCTACGGGCGCGGAGTGCTCCGCGAATTTCCCGGGTTGCCCGACTCGGTGCTCGACGTGATCCCGGTTGACCTGGTGGTCAACGCCATTCTCGCCACCGCGGCCCGACCGCCCGCCGGCGAGCCGGCGTACCTGCACGTCAGCTCCGGGGCCAGCAACCCGCTGACCTTCCGGAACATGTACGCGCTGTGTCGGGAGTACTTCACCGACCACCCCATGCCCGACGGCGATCGCGGCCACATCGCGCCGCCGACCTGGAGGTTCCCCGGCAGCCAGCAGGTGGAGCTCACGCTGCGCGCCGGGGAACGGGCCGCCGCGCTGGCCGAGCGAGTACTGCTGGCGCTGCCACCGTCGACGCGGTCGCAGGACTGGCTGACCAGCCTGGGTCACCAACAGCAGGATCTAGCGCAACTGCGGGAATACGCCGATCTCTACGGCGTCTACGCCCGCGCCGAAGTGATTTACGACGACCGCCGCTTGCGGGCACTGCACGCCGCGCTGCCGGCCGAGCGAGCCACCGAGCACGGCTTCGACCCCACTGTCATCGACTGGCGCGCTTACCTGCTGGACGTGCACTGCCCGGCGATCACAGTCACGGTGCGCCGGGCCGGGCAACGGCGGGGACGCTCCACCGTGTCACGGTCTCAGTCGCTGTCGGCCCAATCACCGGCACTGCCCGAGCGCACCGACGTGGCCGCGGTGTTCGACTTGGAGGGCACCATCGTGCACTCCAACGTCGTCGAGTCCTACCTGTGGACCCGGTTGACGACACTGCCCCGCTCTGGCTGGCTGCGCGAGCTGGCCGATCTGGCCCGCTGCTCGCCCCGGTATCTCTACGCCGAGCGCCATGACCGCGGTGAGCTGCTGCGCGCCTTTCTGCGCCGCTACGCTGGCGTGCGGGCCGAGGAGCTGCGGGCCCTGGTCACCGAGGTGCTCGGCGACGCGCTGTTGCACCGGGTGATGCCTGAGGCCACCCGGCAGATCCGCCGCCACCGCGCGGCCGGGCACCGAACCGTGCTCATCACCGGCGCCGTGGACCTGCACGTGCAGCCATTGGCGGTGCTGTTCGACGAGGTGGTGGCCAGCCGGATGCACGCGAAAGACGGCGTGCTGACGGGGTTCCTCGAAACCCCGCCGCTGGTCGACGAGGCGCGCGCGGCGTGGCTGCGGCAGTACGCCCAGGGCCACGGCCTGCAGCTGGATCGCTCCTACGCCTACGCTGACAGCTACTCCGACCGCCCGCTGCTGGAGACCGTCGGGCACCCCCATGTGGTCAACCCGGACTCGTCGCTGTTCCGGCACGCCCGGCGTCGGCGGTGGGTGGTGCACCGCTGGGGTCAGCACTCCGGCGGGCTGCTCGAGGTGCTGCTCGACGTCACCCGGGCGGATGCCCGGATCGACACCCGGATCGACACCAGAGGAGGGCCGACGTGAGCCTGGCGCTGCAGTATCACCGCTCCGCTGGGCGCTACTTCGCCGCCCGCGCGGTCAGTGGCACTCGCGCCGGGGGGCGGCTGGCGGGTGCGCTGGCCAGCAACGTGGCGCCGCTCAAGCTCGTCGAGCAGGCGGATCCCACCCCGGCGAACGAGTCCTGGACTCGGGTCGAGCCGGTGCTGTCCGGGATCTGCGGCTCCGATCTGGGCCTGCTCACCGGCCGGTCCTCGCCCTATCTCGGCCCGCTGACCTCGATGCCCTTCGTCCCCGGCCACGAGGTGCTCGGGCGTACCCTCGACGAGCTTCCCGGGCTGCCGAAGGGCAGCCGGGTGGTGATCGACCCGGTGTTGGGGTGCGCGACGCGTGGCCTGGCGACCTGCCAGGCGTGCCTCGCCGGGCACACCAGCCGCTGCGACCACATCACCAGCGGAGCGCTGGCCGCTGGGCTGCAAACCGGGTTTTGCGCCGACATCGGGGGCGGCTGGAGCCGCCGCATGCTCGCCCATGCCAGCCAGCTGCACCGGGTGCCCGACCAGCTGCCGGATGAGATCGCGGTGCTGGTGGAGCCGTTGGCCTGCGCGGTGCACGCGGTGCGCCGGGTACCGGTCAGTCCGGGCGCGTCGGTGCTCGTGATCGGCGCGGGCACCGTGGGTCTGCTAACCCTGCTCGCCCTGCGCAAGCTCACCGCGGCCGGCGAAGTGTATGTGATCGCCAAGCACGCCCACCAGGCTGCCCGGGCCCGCGAGCTGGGCGCCACCCAGGTCATCGGCACCGACAGCACCGCCAGGACACTGCGCCGGGGCACCGGAGCCCTGCTGGTCGAGCCCGAGCTCGGCGAGGGTTACCTGCTCGGCGGGCTGGACCTGGCCTTCGAGTGCACCGGCGGCTCGGCGGGACTGAACACCGCGCTGCGCTCACTGCGGGCCGGGGGCACGGTGGTCGCCTCGGGAATGCCGGCGGGCGGGGTGGACCTCACCCCGCTGTGGTACCGCGAGCTGATCCTGGTCGGGGCGTACGCCTCGGCGGCGGGCGAAGAACCCGGTGCGGGTGATTTCCCGGCGGCCCTCGAGCTGGCGGCATCGGCGCCACTGGCCGGTTACGTGGACACGAAGTATCCGCTGGAACAGTGGCGTGCCGCACTCGATCACGCCGCCGCGGCCGGGCGGCTGGGCACCATCAAAGTCGTCTTCTCCCCCGGCCGGGGCTAAGGGTTGACAACGCCGAGAGTTAGGGCAAGGAGAGAGCGTGGGCAGGCCAGGTTTCGTGCTTGACGTCGACGAGCGGACCCCCCCGCTGCTGCTGCACGAGGGTGAGGGGTTCCGGCTGGAGCGCCTGCCGCTGGGCAGTCAGGTGATCTACCCGCCGGAGTCGCTGCCGGCCATCGCCGATCTCGAGGGCGCGATCCGGCACGCCCTGGCGCATCCGCACGGCAGCGACCCACTGCCGCAACTGCTGCGTCGCGGGATGCGGTTGACGATCGTGTTCGACGACCTGTCGCTGCCGCTGCCGCAGATGCGCACCCCGGACGTCCGGCAGCGGGTGATCGAGCAAGTGCTGGAGCTGGCCGCCGCCGCCGGGGTCGATGACGTGGAGCTGATCGCCGCCAACTCGCTGCACCGGCGGATGACCCCGGCGGAGCTCAAGCGCACCGTCGGCGAGCGGGTGTTCCGCGCCTTCCACCCGGAGCACCTGCGCAACCACGACGCCGAGGATCCCGCCGGGCTGCTGCACCTGGGCACCACGGCGCACGGCGAAGACGTGGAGATCAACCGGCGGGCCGCCGAGAGCGACCTGATCGTCTACGTAAACATCACGCTCACCGCGATGAACGGCGGCTCCAAGTCGGTGTCGGTGGGGTTGGCCAGCTACGCGAGCCTGCGCCATCACCACAATGTGCACACTCTGCGGCACTCGCGCTCGTTCAACGATCCCCCCAACTCGGCGATGCACCACTCCTACGACCGGATGGCCGACCTGATCGGTGGGCAGGTTCCGGTGTTCACCATCGAGACGACGCTGAACAACCAGGCGTTCCCCGCCTCAATGCGTTTCCTGACCCGCCGTGAGTGGGAGTGGAACCTCACCGACCAGGCCAGCTACCTGGCGGTCAAGCGGAGCAACGACCTGGCCGCCACCATGCTGCGGCGGCGGATCTGGCAGGCCACCGAGGCGCCGTACGGCGTCACCGGGGTGCATGCCGGCGCGCCGAGCCAGGTGCACCCGCACACCCTGGCCGCGGTGCACCGCCAGCAGCTCACCGAAGTGCAGGGGCAAGCCGACGTGGCGATTTTCGGCTTGCCCTACATCTGCCCGTACAACGTGAACTCAATCATGAATCCGATCCTGGTGATGTCCCTGGGACTCGGCTACTTCTTCAACCTCTATCGAGGCAAGCCGATCGTGCGCCAGGGCGGGGTGGCGATCTTTTACCACCCGATGCCGCACGAGTTCCATCCGGTGCACCACCCCAGCTACATTGACTTCTACGAGCTGCTCGCCGAGACCACCGACCCGGTGATGCTGGAGACCAAGTACGAGAAGCAATTCGCCACTGATCCCTGGTACACTCACCTCTACCGGACCAGCTATGCCTACCATGGCGTGCACCCGTTCTATATGTGGTATTGGGGGGCACACGCGATGCAGCACCTGGACGACGTGATCTTCGTCGGGGGGAACCGGTCGACCACCGCGCGGCTGGGCTTCCGCGCCGCCTCCAGCCTGGCCGACGCGTTGGAGCTGGCGTCGCACACCGTGGGACACCAGCCGCGGATCAGCTACCTGCACGCCCCGCCGATGGTGCTGGCGGACGTGCGATGAGCCTGTCATGAGTCTGGGCGAGGACTGGCGGCTGCTGCGCCAGGGTCGGGACTGGCGGGGCCGGTCCCGGGTGCCCCGCTCGGCACAACCCTGGGAGCGGCCCGAGAACGGGGAGGACTTCCCCACCGCGTGGGCCCGAACCGCCACCGCGGGAGCACTGCGCACCGCCCTGCAGTGGGGAGTGCTCAAGCCGGTGATCTGGAGCCAGATCCGACCGGTGGTGCACGGCCGGGAATACCTGGACAGCGTGCGCGGTCCAGCGATCTTCATCGCCAACCACTCCAGTCACCTGGACACCCCGCTGATCCTCGGCGCCCTGCCGCGGCGGATCACCGAGAACCTCGCGGTCGGCGCCGCCGCCGACTACTTCTTCGACTCCCGAGCCATCGCCACGGCCACCACCCTGCTGTTCAACGCGTTTCCAGTGGAGCGACGCGGATCGCGACGAGGCCGCAGCCTGGCCGCCGAGCTGGTCGAGGGCGGCTGGAGCCTGCTGCTCTACCCCGAGGGCGGCCGCACCGTGGACGGCTGGCTCGCCGCGTTCAAGCTCGGCACCGCGCAACTGTGCGCGATGAAAGGGGTGCCCGCGGTGCCGATCGCGCTGCGCGGCACCTTCGCCGCGATGCCGCGCGGCCGGAGCTGGCCACGCCCCGGCAGGCCCCGGGTCACCGTCCGGATCGGGCGTCCGCTGCGCATCGAGGCGGGCGAGACGGTGCCAGAATTCCGCACCAGGCTGGTGCGCGCGGTAGCTACCCTCTGGGCCGAAGACGACCTAGGGTGGTACCGCGCCTTGCGAGCGGCGGCCGATGAGTCTTTGACGCTACCCACCGGCTCCCGCAGCGTGCTCCCCACCACCGCATCCGGCCAGCTCGCCCAGGACGACGACATGGCCCCTTGGCGCCGACTCTGGGAAGCCACCCGCCCCCCCGCCGACGACCACCCCCGTCAAATCTGGACCACCTGACCCCGCACACGCTCAGGCCTCCAGGACCGCCAACATGGCCTGTGCGACCCCAGCCGCGGAGGCGGGGTTTTGCCCGGTCACCAGGCGCCCGTCGGTCACCACGTGGGGCGAGAAGTTCACGGCGCCGCTGTGGAGTGCGCCAAGCTGTTCGAGCCGGGTTTGCAACGGGAACGGCACGACCTCGGTGAGGCCGGCCGCGGCCTCCTCATCGTTGGTGAACGCCGAAACCCGCTTGCCCTCCACCAGCGGGCGACCGTCGGACAGCGTCACTCCTACCAGGGCCGCCGGGCCATGGCACACCGCGGCGACAACACCCCCTGCCTCGTAGATGGCCCGTGCGTCCAGCGCCAGGTCAGGGTCGTTCGGGAAGTCCCACATCGTCCCGTGCCCGCCAGCGAACAGCACCCCGTCATACTCGTTAGTATCGACCTCCGCGAAGCGAGGTGTGGCGCGAAGCTTGGCCTGAATCTGCTCGTCGTCGGTGAACGCGCGCTGGATCGGGTCGGACAGGTCCACACCATCGACCGGTGGCATACCGCCGGCGACGCTGACCAAATCAACGGTGTAGCCGGCGTCGGTGAACACCCGCCACGGGTGCGCCACCTCCGAGAGGTAGTAGCCGGTCGAGCGCAACCCACCGAGGTCGCCGTGGCTGGTGAGGGCGATCAGGATCTTCTTAGTACGGGCACGAGTCACGTTGCTCCTGGGCTCTGGACCCGATGACGCTCAACGGGTGTGACCCATTGTGCCCAGCATGATGCATCGAGGGCAACCCAGCGAAGGTAAGGTTGGAAGGCTTTGACGAGCGTCCCACCGTGACGTGCGGGAACGACATCCCCCCGGGAGTCCAGGGGCGCCGTCTGGACGTGCTGCAGTTGTATGAAGTCGAGACCCATAGGCCCCTCGACGCGCTCAATCGCGAAGACGCTGTCCAGGCTGGTCACATCGGCGTTCTGGCTGATGAATGGAATGTTGCCCATGCTTCCGCCCATCATCGTGGACACGAGCGGCCCGAGGTGATCGCCGGTGACCGTGTACGTCGGCACCGCCCGGTCGAGGAGCCCGCTTCGCCAGCTCGTCCCGGCGGCGGCCAGTTCAAGCTATTTCCTCCACTCGTTAGCGGTCCCGCTCATGGGATCAGGATTTGCATGCCGGTTTCCTCGTCGAGACTCCGCCAAGCCGGCTTCTGCCACGCGACCAGCACCACCTCGAGTGTCGGCCAAGCGTGCGCCTCGAACACGTGCCCGACGCGAGCCGAGCCGTCCGGCAGGCCGAGGACCGCGTGGACGTGTAGGCGTGCCTCGCCTCCGACCAACGCGATGTTCCCGGTCAGCGACACGACCTCGGCCTGTTCTTTCACAGGGATCATCTTGTACTCCTTGGACACGTGGTCGAAGATCGGGCGACCACTGCCCAGCAGCGCATCGCTGAACGCCCCGATCGCGCTGAGGGAGCCGCCGTACAATCGCTCTTCTTTGACGAACGCTTGCAGTCCACTCATCACTTCCTCGCCCTTGCCGAAGGCCAGAATGTAGGTCTTAGCGCCTCCCTGATCGCTGACGACTGCATATCTCGGCAGCATGGCCTCTTTTGTGGACTTAGGGGAATCAGTGTTCATGGTGTCCTTCTCTCGTTGTGAGCTGTGCGGAAAAACCTCGAAGGCCACGTCCCTGGGCCGCTAATCCACTGCGGGCGTGCGGCCTGTTCGCGGAGCCCGCTTCGCCAGCTCGTCCCGGACGGCGGCCAGGCCCTGCGCGGCGACGGTGTAGGCGTCCGGAACGGTCCGCACCGGCGTGTCCTCGCCGGGGATCCAGAACTTGGGCCGGGTCAGCCGGAACGTGTTGACGAACGCGGGTATCGCGTTGAAGACCTCGATGAGCAGCGGCCCGTCGTACTGTGCGAGCGCCGGGCCGAGGAAGCCGTCCCAGGGAATCCAGCTGTCGGCCAGAGCGCCGCGGTCAGGTGCGGAGACGTGGATGGAGCGGATCCGGCTCCCGGCCCCCAGCCGCTCGACCTGAGCCCGGAACGCCGCCGGGCCTTCGCTGCCCAGCACCACGTGGGAGCTGTCGATGCACACCCCGACCGCGGGGCTGGGGACGTGGTCCAGAAAGTCCGCGACCTCACCGACGAGGTTCGGCGCGGGGGTCTCCCAGTGGTCCACGGGTTCGATCCCCAGCGTGACCCCGCGCTCCCCCGCGTAGTCGCCCAGCTTCTGCAGGACGCTGTGGGCGTGCGCGTAACCAGGCTGCGACCAGGCCTGCAACGCGTCGGACCACAGCGGCGCACCGAAGTCGGTGACCGGGTACACGTTGTACGGGAAGATGATCGGCCCGGCGAGCAGCGAGCCACCGAGCGCCGCCGTGATGTCGACTCTCGACCGCAGGTAGGCGGCCGCCGCCTCGCGCTGCTCCCGGTAGGGCGATGAGGGGTTGAACGTCCGCGTCACGGCGACGTTCGTCGAGAACGACACGCCACCCAGGCCCGCGTCGTCGAGCGCGTGCTTTAGCCCCAGATAGCTCTCGAGCTCGACCTTCGGGTCCAGGGAGCCGGACGGGGGCGCGATCGGCAGGTCGAACCCGCTGTACCCGTAGGACTGGAGTTCCTTGACGTGGCGCACGATCTTGGCGGTGTACGCCCGGTCGTCCGGTCGCAGATCCGCGGTGAACATGAAGAAGCTGAAGTACACGTCCCGCTCGGGTGCCGTCATGGTCAGAATCCCAGGATCTCGCGGAGGTACTTGCGGGCCTTGAACGCGTACTCGAGGGGGAGGGCCTTCGCCGGGTCTTGCTCGGCCTCGACCACCAGCCAGCCCTGGTACCCGTGGTCCGCCAAGGTCTGCAGGATCGGGATGAAGTCGATCGCCCCGTCCCCGGGAACCGTGAAGACTCCCGCCTCAATCGCGTCCTGGAAAGACAGGTGCCGCTCGCGCACCTCCGCAACGACCTCAGGGCGCACATCCTTGAGGTGGACGTGCCCAATGCGGGTCGCGTAGGCCTTCGCCAGGTCCAACGGGTCGCCGCCCGCGAACGCGATGTGCGCGGTGTCGAGGCACAGGTGCACGAGGTCGGGGTCGGTGCCCGCCATCAGGCGGTCGGTGTCGGGCCGGGTCATCACGCCGGTGCCCATGTGATGGTGGTAGCACAGGCGCATCCCCTCGCTCTTCGCGATGCCTCCGATCTTGTTCATCCCCGCGCAGAGGGCCTCCCACTGCTGGTCGTCGAACACGGGCTTGTTGGCGAAGACGGCCATCGGCAGCGGGTGGACGGCCCCGCCCAACTCGGCGACCACCATGTCCGTCCCGCCCATGGCCTTGATGAACTCCAGCGAGGACGCGAAGGTCGCGAGAGTCGCCTCCTCCATGTCGTGCGCCGTGAAGTACGTGCTCGTCCACGGCTCCGAGACGCGCAGGCCGCGGAGCTCCAGGGCCGCGCGCAGCACGGCGGGGTCCTTGGGGTACTTGTGGCCGACACTGCAGCCCTCGAAGCCAGCGAGCGCCATCTCGCTCACACATTGCTCGAAGGTGACCCCGATGTCGATGCTGGGGAAGTCGTCATTCCACCACAGCGTCGGGGTCACGCCGAGCTTCACCTTGGAGCGGTCGATCTGCACGGGAGCATTCACGGATGTCCTCCTGGTCGGTGCGTGGCGAGTGCCGGGATGCGCGGGGGGAAGGCCCAGGATCCGTATCCGGGCGCCTTGGCGCCGGGCGGGTTCGCGCCGATCGCGGGCCACAGCAGGCCCTCGGTGTAGGCGGTACCCGACACCATGAAGGTGACGTCGCCCGGCCGGGCACCGAAGGCCTCCGTCCACTCCCTCGGCAGCTCGTACCAGATGCCGACGAACCACATCTTGACGACGTTGCGGGCCACGGGACCGAGCCGCGGGTCACTGAAGACGTCTCGGCGCAGCAGATCCTCCCTCGTCGCCCCGTCACCGGCGGCCACGGCCGCGGCGCTCGCGTGGAGGCCGAGGAGACGGTCGACGATCGTGGCGCCCACGATGCGCACCACCGTGTCGAGGTATTCCTGCGCCTGCCCGGTGCCCTGCAGCTCGAACCGGGTGAAGGCCGTGGCGTCGGCGGAGAAGGCGAGGAACCGCTCCAGTCGCGTGGTCACGGCGACACCGTAGCCATCTGGGGGGCCACGGCGGCCATCTCGAACGTGGGTGCCGCGTTCACACCGTCCAGGCCGGGAATGGGGTTGTGCATGAGCTGGGTCATGAGGTCGCGCAGCCGGAACATGACGGTCACCGCCTCGATCAGCAGGTCCGGCCGACCGGTGAAGGCCTTGGTGACAAGACCGAGGAACTCCGCGTATGCGCGGTTGAACGCGATGGCCGCGGCGCTGAGCTCGGAGCCGGCGGGATAGTCGACGAGGCGCGCGTCCTGCTTGATCGGGTAGGACGAGTCCCAGTCAACTGAGAGGGCCGGCCCGGTGGGCTGCCCCGGCTCGTCGCCGGCCAGATAGTATTTGCCGAGCATGAGCTGCTCGAACCGGTAGTAGTGGGCGAGCTCTCGCTGATGGTCGTAGATCTGCCCGCCGAACCCCTCGCCTTGCTCCGAGATGAGCCGGATGGCCGCCTCCGCCGAGGCGAGGTCGGTGACGGTGACGAGCGCCCCGCCGCCGGAGTAGAAGTACTCCTGTGACACCTGGCGTGCCGGGTCGCCCGAAAACAGGGCGTCACCCATCTCCTTGTGCAGGTATCGGAACCCCCGGCCGATCTCGGCGTAGAACTCGCCAATGCTGTAGTACTGCATGCTCGGCTCGCCCGGCACGACCGCGAGCCGTTGGGCTTTCGGCGCGCTCCGGTGGACCAGTCGGCTCTGCTCGTCGGGTGCCTTCCTCGGCCGCTCGATCTGCAGGAAGTTCTGCACGCATTCCAGCGAGAAACGCCGGCGGCTGACCTGGAAGTCGGTCTCGCCGTCCGGGAGGAAGGCGGGGTAGTCGGGCACGAAGCCGGGTGCGGTCAGGTCCGGGCTGCCGCCCACCGCGTTCAGCATGTTGGCGCCGAGAGTCAGGTGGAGCATCTCCTCCACCGCCACCACGCGCATGATGTGGCAGGCGTCGGAGTTCGTCCCCGGCCGGATGGAGTAGAGGGCCGTCAGGTACGGCGGGATGGTCGCATGCTCGAGCTGCATCGCGGCGCGCAGGTACTCGTGCAACCGCTCGACGGTGGTGATCCTGGTGGACACGGCGATCTCCGTTCAGGCTGCGCCGATCGGCGCATCGGTCGTCAGCGTGGGCGACGTCTCCGCGCGCAGCTGCTGGATGATGTGCCGCGCACTCCGGAAGCAGAGCGCCGCGAGGGTGAGTGTGACGTTCGACGTGCCGATCGTGGGCATGCTGCCGCCACCAACCAGGTAGAGGTTCTCGTGGTCCCAGGACCGCTGCCGGTCGTTGACGACCGACGTGGCCGGGCTCGTGCCCATGATGTGCGTGCCAGCGAGGTGGTTGCCGCCATGTATGACGTACCCCTGTCCTTCGTACGTCACGTACTGGCTGTCCGCGGGGTCGTACGAGGTGTGGTCGGCCGCGCCTAGGCGCTGGAAGATCCGCCGGGCGAGCTGGCGGGCGTAGGACGCTCCGCGCATCGTGTAGTCGGGGAAGGTGTAAGAGATGACGGGGCGCATGTTGCCCAGTTGGTCAGTGTAGGCCGGGTCCACCATGACGCGGTTGCTCTCGCTCGGGAGCAACTCGATCATGAACGCGAGCAGCAGCTGGCTGCTGAGCCTACCTGGCAGGGCGTTGCGCAAGCGGGCGCCGAACAGGTTCTCCTGGTCGACCATCTGAACGAGGTCCGAAGAGGGCGAGCCCACCGCCCAACCCCACCCGTCGTTATGGATATCGACGGCGAAGCCCGCCTGCCGCCGCCGGAACGCGCCGGTCCGAAGGTCACTGATCCCGCCCGTGCAGTTAGTGCCCCGGAAGGTCCCGGCCACCTCGGGCAGCAGAGCCCAGTTCAGCAGGTAGGCGTGGTCCATGAGGTTACGTCCCACCAGCCCGCTCGAACTCGGGAGCCCAGACGCCAGCATCAGCCGCGCGTTCTCGATAGCGTTCGCGGCGAGCACGAAGACGCGACCGCGCATCGTCCACGTCGTGTGCCGCGGCGACGCCGGGTCCTCGTAGGCCTTGACCTCGATACCGCTCACCCGACCGGTCGCGGGGTCGACGACGACCTTCGACGCGACGGTCTGGACGAGGAGGTCGACGCAACCGTTCTGCAGCGCCTTGGCCAGCGTCTTGCCGGCGTTGTACTTCGCCTGCACGGGGCACAGCGGGACGCAGTTGTTGTTCCCCTGGCAACGGCCGCCCACCTCGACTTGGTTCGTGCTCACCGCCCCCACCGGGACGAAGCCTTTGCCGCCGTTGTAGCCGGGGTGCGGGATGCCGTTGCGGGCCTGCGGGAAGGGCCGCACCCTGAGCTCGTAGTGCTCACCGGCGAGCTCGACCCCGGTGCCGTCGATCCCCTTCGCGACCACCGTGTCGAGGTAGGAGAGCGGCAGCCCGCGCATGGGGAAGACGTAGCCGGGCTCGAAAGTGACCCCGCGAAAGGTCTGCTTCTCCACATCCGCCGACACCCCGAGCTCGCGCTCGGCCTGGGCGTAGAACGGCGAGATCTCCGCGTAGGTCAGGGGCCAGTCCAGGCCCACGCCGAAGGCGCTGCGCATGCGGAAGTCCTCCGGCGTCATGCGCGGGGTCTTGGCCTCCCAGTGCAGGGTGGTGCCGCCGAGGACCCGCGTGTACGTCGTATCCGTGGCGACGGGCCCGTTGCGCACGAGGTAGGTCGAGGAATCGGGCTGCCCCGGCCAGATGCGGACGGCGTCGGAGCCCCGCGGCATCGGCGCGTTCGCGTTCGGCGCGTACGGCGACTGGTTGTCCTTGGCCGCGGCCGCGTAGAAGCGGGTGAGGAACGCCTCGTACGCCTCAAGCGACCTGTCCTCACCGGACCCCGCCTCGAGAATCAGGACGGTTTTCCCCTCGCGACTCAGCTCGTTCGCGATGATGGAGCCGCTGATCCCAGAACCGACCACGACCACGTCATAGACGGTCTCCGAGGCCTTCCTGTGATCAGTCCTCCGCGTAGCCCCCTGAGGGAAGATCACGACATCCTCGCTCTCGTCGGCATGGTTTCCCGCCATGGAAGGTCTTCACGGTGGCCGGCGCTCACCGTCGCAGCTCCGCGGTGAGCCGGTCCGCGGTGCGCAGGGCGAGTGCGGCCATCGTGAGCGTCGGGTTCGACGTCCCCATGGTCGGGAAGCTCCCGGAGCCGACGAGGAAGAGGTTGCGGTGCTCCCACGAGCGCTGGTCGACGTCCACCACCGAAGACCCGGGGTGCTCGCCCATGACGTGCGTCCCGGCGAAGTGACCCATGCCGTGGTAGCGCATCGCGCCGCCCGCGTAACGCACTTCGGGGAACCAGGTGCCCTTCTCGGGATCGGTGCGGTCCTCGATCCCGGCGCGGGAGAACACCTCCCGGTAGACGCGCGTCGCCTCCGCCATCCCCGCCAGCGTGTAGTCGTCGATGTCATAGCTGATCACCGGCCGCGGAGTGCCCAGGGCGTCGAGGTACCGGGGATCGACGGTCACGCGGTTGGCCGCGGACGGCAACTGCTCGACGTTGACGGAGAACCGGACCTGGCGCGACAGGGTCGACCCGAGGTATCGGCGGAGATCGGCCCCGTACAGGCCCCGGGTCTGCACGGCGTCGACGACGGTGGTGTCGGGCGCACCGGTGCTCGCCCGCCAGCCGTCGTTGCCGATGTCCACCCGGAAGGCCGCGTGCCGCGTCCGGAAGGCACCGCCGCGCATGTCGTCGATCCCCGACGTGGACAGCGGCCCGCGGTACGGGCCGACGTGAGCCTTCGCCAGGCCCCACCCGTAGATGGAGGGGTGGTCCATGAGGTTGCGGCCGAGCATCCCACTCGCCCCACCCAACCCCGAGGCGAGCATCAGCTTGGCGTTCTCCACGGCGTGGGCGGCCAGCACATACACCCGTCCGCGTGCCGTGTGGACGGTGTGCCGGGGCGAGGAGGGATCCTCGTAGCGCCGGTACTCCACACCCCGCACCTCGCCCGAGAGAGGGTCCACATGCAGCTTCGAGGCGACCGCCTGGGCGAGGACCTCCAGGTGTGCCGGGTCGGCCTGCGCCAGCGACTTGCCCGCGTTGTACTTGGCCTGGATGGGGCAGATCGGGGTGCAGGACGTGTTGCCGGCACAGCGCTCGCCGAGGTAGGGGTCGAGGCTTTTCCCTTCCGGACGGATGTCGACGGCGCCGACCGGGCGGTAGCCCTCGCGGGGAACGGAGTTGCGCGCGGCCGGGTAGCTGCGGACCGTCAGGCTGACCTCGTCCTCGCCGAGCCGAACCAGCATCCCGTCGACGGCGGCGGCGAGCACGGTGTCCGAGTAGCTCGGGGGGATCCGCCGCATCGGGTAGTCGTAGCCGGCCGCGAACTCGATGCCATGGTGGGTCTGGTCCGCGACGTCCGCGGCGACGCCGATCGCGCGCTCGGCTTGGCGGTACCACGGCTCGAGCGCTCGGTAGCCGAGCGGCCAATCGCGGCCGCGGCCGTAGCGGGAGCGCAACTCGAAGTCCTCCGGCAGCATCCGCAGCGAGACCCCGAGCCAGTGCAGCGTCGAGCCGCCCTGGAACCGCGTGTAGGTGCTGCCGTACTTCAGCGGCCCGCACTGCACGAAGTAGCCGTCGTCCGATCGCAGGTCACGCGTGTCGGGCTGGGGCGCGCCCGCGGCCGGCGGCCACGCCGATTCGGGGCCCTTGCCGCTCGCCGCGTAGAAGGTCCGGACGTGCTGGGTGTAGCCGTCGAATGTCGAGGCCGTCGCCGGCCCCGCCTCGAGCACGAGCACCCGCAGACCCGCGGTCGTCAGCCGCTGCGCGATGAGTGAACCGGTGACTCCGGCGCCAACCACGACGACATCGTGCGTCACATCGGCCGTCACGACAAGATCTCCGCGGGCGCCTGCGCCCAGGCACCGAACCCCTGCTGACGGGCGCCCGGGGGGTGCGCACCGACAGCGACCCACTGCAGACCCGCCTGGTAAGCCTCCGCCGACACGACGTGGTCCGTGTCGGCGGGGGAGGCTCCGTGGATCGCGTGCCACGCGTCCGGGAGCGCGGTCCAGGACCCGCAGTACCAGAGGATCATGACGCGGCGCGCGACCGGCCCCCACGTCGCGTCCCGCAAGATCTCGAGCACCGGCCCTCCGCCATCCGCCGACGGCCGCGCGTAAGCCGAGAGAACCCCATCGACCATTCCCGCGGGAAGAACCCTACCGAGCTCCGCCAGGTATTGGTCACACATTCCCGTACCGATTATTTGCGCAGGAGAATACCCGGTCAACTCGGCGGACAGGCTGACGAAGACGTCCTCTCGTGACGCCACAGATCCCTCCTTCGACGCTGGGCCTCGAGAAGACTGCCGGCGAGCGTCACAAACTCTACACGGCCGGGATGGGCCAGGCAAGATCTCTAGCGCCAAACAGTAACGAAGCGCGTCGACGGCCGCGATGATTAACGTATGCAAATGACAAGCGGCGGATTCCCAAACCGCTGCGAGAACCAGCAGGATTTGAAGTTTTACTGGACATGCCCGCCGTGAGCGTGCCACGGTTAAGGGGTGGAGATCGAGGGCACCTGGCTGCTCGTGGCGTGGCGCCGGGTAGCCCCCGACGGGAGCGTCAGCTTCCCCCTCGGGCCGGACCCGCAAGGCCTGCTCACGTACACTCCCGACGGCCACATGTCGGTCGTGATGGTGTCCGAGGGCCGACCGCCCATCCCGGACGGTGACCCTCTCGGTGGCGACATTGAAGCGCGGGCGGAAGCCTATTCGACCTGCCTCGCTTACACGGGAACCTATGTTTGGGATGACGGGACGGTCGTCCATCACGTCGAACAGAGTCTCTACCCGAATTGGTCGGGAACGGAGCAGCCGCGGTCCATCACCGACCGCGGCGGCCAGTTGGTCCTCACGACGCCCTCGCAAGCTGGTGTGCCGGCCACCGTGAACGAGATCACGTGGGCCCGGCCCGACTGAACGCCACATGATGCGCACGACATCCGATGCACGTCACTTTTTCCGGACCAGAAAAGGCTTCGATGTCCGACTTTCCTTATACCCGCGCCCTGTCGACCTCAGCGAAACACGTTTTCTCACGGCTCAGCGTCGACCCGCAACAGGTGGATTTCCAGCCCATCGCGCAGCACATGTACACCTTATTGTTGCGCAACGTCGCGAGCGACGGTTTCCCGTTCACAGACTCCACCCACACCCTGCTGTCCAAGCCCGGGTGCGTCATTGCCGCTCCCTCATATCCGGCCAATGCACCGGGAATCAGCCAGGACTACGTATTCAACTGGGTGCGCGACGCCGCCATCACCGCGCTGGAGATCGCCGCCGCGACCTCGGCGCAGAGCGGGACACCCGTGCAGAACCTCATCGACTACGTCACCTTCGCCCAAATCTGCCAGGGGAACGCGGTCCCGACGAAGGCCCACGCGTGCTTCACCGTCGACGGGCAGGCGCGCCCCTGGTCGGAGCAGAACGACGGCCCCGCCATCCAGTCAATCGCCATCCTCGCGGCCTACGACAAGCTCGACGCCGCCACGCAGGCGGTTGCCCGCACGCTTCTCACAGAGAACGTCGCGTTCCTGCTCCAAGTGTACGAGGACGCGACCACCAACCTCTGGGAGGAGCACAGTGGCTTCTCCTTCTTCGCCCGCTCCGTACAGCTCCGGTGCCTGCGGGAGCTGATCGGCAATACCCAGGGCATCCCCGTCCCGGCTGGGACAGAGCAGGCGGTCAAGTGGTTGCAGGCCGCGCTGAACGCGCATTGGGACGGGACCAGCTACGCGACTATGATCGGCGGTGACCCTCCCGGACAGGCGGACCATCCGGTGGTCCCGCCCGGGTACGACCCGAACATCGACATCGTGCAGGCCTGCATCTACGGCGCCGTGCCGTGTACCGACACCCGGTTGCTGGCGACCGCCGCCCAGCTTCGCGGCGTCTGGGCGGACGCGGACTCTCCGGAGGTCTACCCGATCAACCTCACCGACGCGCGCAGGGAAATGGGGCCGATGCTCGGACGGTACCCGGGGGACGTCTACGATGGTGGATCCGGCGGCCTCGGCGACCACCCCTGGCTACTCTGCACGGCGAACTTCGCACAGCTCTACTGCGAGCTGGCCGCCGAAGTGACAGCGTCGGGGAAGGTTCCGCTAGACGAGCTGTCGACCAAATTCTTCGCCCAGGTCGGCGTCACAGCGACGACGACGCCGGCTGAGGCCGCCGACGCCCTCCAAGCGGCCGCGGACGCGATGCTGCAGGCGGTGATTCTCCACAGTGACCACCTCGAACTGAGCGAGCAGGTCGATGGGATATCGGGCTATGAGAAGAGCGTCCGAAACCTCACGTGGAGCTACGCGGCCTTTCTTTCCGCCGTGCGGGCGCGCACTGGTCAGGCGGTCCTCGGCTGACCCACGACCCGCGGTCCGCCCACATGGGCATGTTGGTTTTGACGGTCCTGACGTAGTGCGCCCCGCCTTGCGGAGGTGGTCGGGGGGCCGGTAGCGGCCTGGATGGTGCTCGGTTTAGCTCAGAGGTGCGAGAACTCCCGTATCGCCTGTTCCATGGCCTCGGGGGTCACCTGAAGGTCCCCAGAGAACGGCAGGTCGAGCGACAGGATTAAGAACAGCATGACCGCGATCATGGCTGCGAGCGCAGCGACCATGAGGACGTGTGAACCGAAGTGGGAGACGCCGAAGAAATAAGTAAACCCGATAGTGATGACGCCGCCCATGATGAGGACAGTCCACAGTACGCTAGGAAGTTGATTGCCGCTGGCATCCACTCGACGGCGCCTCAAGTCCGCCAATTCATAAAGCAACTTCGCTGATTCGGCGTAGAAGGTGGCTTGCGGGGTCGCGGGACGGGTGGCTCGGAAATCCTTGAAGAGAACGTCGATCTGACGATCAGTTTTAGGGCTGTCGGAATGATGAATAGACATCTCCTTCCATTCATCATTGATGACACTCTCGGCGTACCCTCGCAGATCTTTTTGTATGATTTCCATGTGGTCCGGGAGGAAATTCGCGTCCGCATAGAGGAGATCAACAACCTCCGCTTCCCGGCTGGCATCAGCCTTCGCGACTTCGAACTGTTCCCACACATTAATCACGACGAAGGCGAGGACGACCGCATAAAGGGCGCCGATCACGGCAATGATGAAACCGGCCACATCGTTGTGCTTCTCCAATGTGGCGAGAGTGACTTTCCTACGGACTAACAACAGACCGCCGAGGCTTGCCGCGACCGTGCCCAGCACGATCAAAGGCCCGAGAAGAATCCCAGGAACATACGCGAGAAGGAACCGTTCCACCAAGGCCTCCTTAGTTCCTTTTAGAAATTTTGACCTACGTCCGCCAAAGCCCTCTATTAAATGGGGGATCTTTTCGGCAATCTCTTTGAGCGCCGGCGTGCAATAATTCATGATCACAAATTGTGTGTCAATGCCCCATTCCTGACCGAAGGTCATGGCACGGAACAGCGACTCGAGGTGGTGGCACCCCACCAGAGCAGGCTACCACATTTACTACCAAGGTTCTGCCTATCTACCACCCAGACCCAAGATGAGGGCCTACCCTCGTCTGGGTCTGGGTAAACCGCAAAGTTCTTCTTGCTGGTCATGGGCTGTCCGGTTTTCCCGCTCGGCGTGACGGAAGTCGCGTTCGGTTTGGCTGCCTGCTGAAGCCGGGCCTGCTCGGCCGACGTCGTCCGCGCCATGACGATCTTGGTGTCAGCCGGTGGAAGCAATTGATCTTGCGAGGATGTCGGCGAAGACTTCCGCTGGGGTTCGGTAGCCGAGGATACGGCGTGGTCGGTTGTTGAGTTCAGCGGCTACGTGGTTGAGGTAGGTTTGGTCGTCGGTGATCTCGGTGCCCTTGGGGAAGTACTCGCGAAGGAGCCCGTTGGTGTTCTCGTTGGTGCCGCGTTCCCAGGGTGAATGGGGGTGGGCGAAGTACACCTGCACGGTGGTGGCCAGGGAGAACACGGCGTGGGCGGCCATCTCACTGCCCTGGTCCCAGGTCAGGGTCTTGATCAGTTCGGTGGGCATCCCGGTCACGGTGGTGATCAG
>JBOHFJ010000026.1:0-23207 GCA_050699655.1 Pseudonocardiaceae bacterium | reverse complement strand
GATCTCGTTGAGGCGGTGGACCAGCGCCTGCCCACCGCCATGCACCTTGTAGACGCCGCGGACCGTGACGGCCTGGTATTCGGGTCGGTCGCCGTCGTCGTTAACATGGACGATCTTGGCGAGCTCGTCGTTGTCCAGCACCGGGAACGGCAGCACGATCCGCCGGCAGGAGTCGGCGCCGGCCGCCAGCAGGTTGGGCGCCGCACCGAGCTGCGCGTGCAGCGAGGTCACCAGCTCCTCCCGGATCGCGTCCAGCGGCGGGTTGGTGACCTGGGCGAACAGCTGGCTGAAGTAGTCGAACAGTGGCCGGGAATGCCGCGAGAACGGCGCCAGCGGGGCGTCGTTGCCCATCGACCCGATGGGCTCCGCGCCGGTGCTGGCCATCGGCGCCAGCAGCACCTCCAGCTCTTCCTGGGTGTAACCCAGCGCCTGCTGGCGGTGTACCAGCGAGGCGTGGGTGAACACCTCGCGCTCGCGCTCGGGCAGATCCTCCAGCCAGGTCAGGCCCTGGGCCACCCAGTCGGCGTAGGGGCGCTCGGCGGCGAGCTGGCCCTTGATCTCGTCGTCGCCCACGATCCGCCCGGCGGCGGTATCGGCGAGGAACATCCGACCCGGTTCCAGGCGTCCCTTGCGCACCACCGTGGCGGGGTCGATGTCCAGCACTCCGACCTCGCTGGCCAGCACCACCAAGCCGTCCTCGGTGACCCAGTACCGGGCCGGGCGCAGGCCGTTGCGGTCCAGCACCGCGCCGATCACGGTGCCGTCGGTGAACGCGACCAGCGCGGGGCCGTCCCACGGTTCCATCAGCGTGGAGTGGAACTCGTAGAACGCCCGGCGGGCGGGGTCCATCTCGGTGTGGTTCTCCCAAGCCTCTGGGATCATCATCAGCACCGCGTGCGGCATCGAGCGCCCGCCCAGGTGCAGCAGTTCGAGAACCTCGTCGAAGGACGCGGAGTCGCTGGCCTCCGGGGTGACGATCGGGTAGATGCGCTCCAGCTCACCGGCGATGAGCTCGGTGGCGAGCTTGCTCTCCCGCGCGCGCATCCAGTTCCGGTTGCCGCGCAGAGTGTTGATCTCGCCGTTGTGCGCCACGATCCGGTACGGGTGGGCCAGCGGCCAGGAGGGGAAGGTGTTGGTGGAGAACCGGGAGTGCACCAGCGCCAGCGAGCTGGTGACCCGCTCGTCGGACAGATCGGGGTAGAAGCTCCCCAGCTGTTCCTCGGTCAGCATTCCCTTGTAGACGATCGTGCGTCCGGACAGGCTGGGGAAGTAGACGTCAAGGTCACGCTCGGCGCGCTTGCGCACGCAGTACACCCGCCGCTCCAGGTCCAGCCCGGTTTCGCGGTTGTTGCCAGAAACGAACAGCTGCCGGAAATGGGGCATCGCCGAGCGGGCCGTCGAGCCGACGCCCTCGGGGTTGACCGGCAGTTCCCGCCAGCCCAGCACCCGGATGCCCTCCTCCGCCGTGATGTCCGCGATGGCCGCCATCGTGGCGGCCTGCGCGGCGTCGTCCGTGGGGAGGAAGGCGGTGCCCACCGCGTACTGGCCCGGCTCGGACAGCTCGAAGTCGACGACCTCTCGGAAGAAGCCGTCGGGTACCTGAAAGAGGATGCCGGCGCCGTCACCGGTGTCCGGTTCCCCGCCCCGGGCACCCCGGTGCTCGAGGTTGCGCAGCGCGGTGAGAGCTTTTTGCACGGTACTGTGCGTACGGCCCCCGGTGAGGTCGGCCACGAAGGCCACGCCGCAGGCGTCGTGCTCGTAGGCGGGGTCATACAGGCCCGCCGCGGGACGTCCATGGCGCTTGGGGCTATAGTGAGTTGGCCGTGGATGACTCAGACCGGACCGTGCGGGCAGGTGCGTAGCGCTCACGAGCCCCTCCCGTCGTCTCGATTGGGTTGATACACGCATCGGGACGACGTGTACCCAGCTGCGGTAACTCGCAGGTTACCTCAGCAGGTGACCAAGTCGTTATCCCTTCACCGCTTCCGGCGAGGGCTCCCCGCGGCCCCTCGCCGAGTCCACATCGCTGGCTTTTGAGTGCCGTGAGCTGGTAGCTCTCTAGTATACCCCCTGGGGGCTCCTAAGCTCCGCGAATGCTGGTTAGCTGGTGTTGGGAGTGGATGCGCGAGCACGGGGGGATGCGAGGGCACTGTTGTGGCCCGGCTGGCCCGAGACGGCACACCCGCGCAGATCGCGGGCGCGTTCGTGGTGAACCTGGACGCCTGGGGCAGCTGCTGCGCGCGGATGGCCGACGCCCTGCTCAGCGCTTACCAGCTCACCCGGGCCGACTGCGCTTTCTTCGCGCATTTCGCTGGCCCGACGACGGAGCTGGAGCGCAGCGGCCTGGAAGTGATCGACTCCGGGCTCGCCCAGGGTGTCGATCCGGCCAGCATCGCCCGGGCGGCCAGGCTGCTGCAGTCCTACGAGCTGCTTTTCTGGGACAGCCTGCCTCGCTGACCAACCGCTGCCGAGTGGGTCCCACGTGCTCGTCAGCGCTTCCGCCCGACGCCGCCGAAGTTGAACACCTCGCGCGGGGTGCCGAGCTCGGTGGCATGGGGTCGCCACAGCGACGCCGGGACCAGGCCGGGTTCCAGCAGCTCCAGGCCATCGAAGAAACGAAGCAACTCCTGGCGGCTGCGAGCTATGATCATGGGCTTGGCGTTCTCGTTCCACTGTCGGATGGCCTCAAGCATGATCTCGCGATTCACTTCGGTCGTCGGGTCGCACAGCACCAGGTAGCTGCCGGAGGGCAGCGCCTCCATGAGCCGGCTCACGATCCTGTGCGCCTCGTCGGTGTCCAGGATGTGTTCGATGATCCCGAGCAGCATGAGCGCGATCGGTCGGGTGAAATCCAGCGTCTGGGCGGCTTCGCGCAGGATCGCGCCGGGATTGCGCAGGTCGGCGTAGACGTAGTCGGTGGCGCCCTCGGGCGTGCTGGTGAGCAGGGCGCGGGCGTGCGCCATGATCAGCGGATCATGGTCGACGTAGACGATGTGGCACTCGGGCGCGGTTGCCTGGGCGACTTCGTGGGTGTTGTTGGCGGTAGGCAGCCCGGTGCCGATGTCGAGGAACTGGCGGATCTCCGCATCGCCGACCAGGTGCTGGACGACACGGACCAGGAAACCCCGCTGAGCCCGCGCGGCGTCGACGATTTCCGGCAGCACGGCGCGAACCTGCTCGCCTACTTCACGATCGGCCGGGTAATTGTCCTTGCCTCCCAGCCAGTAGTTCCAGACCCGAGCCGTGTGCGCTGTGGTGGAGTCGATCTTCGGAGGTGGATCCCTGTCGGGTGGAGGTGGACGGTGCTTCACGAGTGCGCCTGCCTTCTGCCCTGCGTTTTTGTCCGTGACGCGACTGTAGCTCGCCGGGCGGGCTAACAGGGTACCCCTTCGGGATTCTACAGGGCTATCCACGCTTGCGCGGGCGGTGGTTCAGCCGTTCCCCTTGATCGTCCGAGGAGTCGACGAGAGTTCTTAGTCGCCCACAGAGATTTGGCTGACCTTCGTCGTGCCGTCGGGAAGCTCTTGCAAGCCGGTCGTGCCCAGTGATCCCGAGTTGTACTGCCTGAAAGTGTCAGCTGCTCCGGGGATGGCGGCGACCACGAAGCCTTTCATGTTGGCGCGTTCCGGGCTGAGGGTGCCACGCAAACTCTGCTGGCAGCTGAACAGGTTGTCCGACGAGATGCCGCAAGGAGCTGGCGCCGGAAACAGGGGGCCTCGCGGCGCGCCCCGGAAAACGGTCCAAAGCTCCTGTCCGGGCCGCAATCCACGAACGGAGCCGTTGAGGCTGAACAAAGCAGTCTCGGGATCGTAGGTCTGTGAGGTAAAAACAACCCGGATGCCAGTTGAAGGCGGTCGGCCCAGGGCGTCGAAGTGGTGGCCGTGAGCCAAGGTGACAAACCCGGCGGTAGCCGCGACGAACGTCACAACCGCCGAAAAAACGGCTACTCTCGCCGACTGAGGCCGATGATTCTCCCGTCGGGAGAAGGCAAAGATGGATGCGCCCACGACGGCAAGCGCGCCGGCTGCGGCAAGGACGATGAGAAAAATTCCCCTCATATCTCCCTAACTCTCCGAGGTCCATACCGTAGCGAAGGAGAAAATAATAGAAAAGAGCCCGTAGCACACGGGTATCCAAAAGGGCAGGGGGTTGTCCTTCGTGATTGCTTTGGCTAGAGCATACATCGCGGCCCCTGTGACCAATGTGAGCACGGAAAGTACGATCGAAATGATGTAACCCAGCGAGGCTTGGCCTGTACGGCGCTTGCCAAGCGCCGCCTCGCCGATGCCGCTCGCCGCGATCCCAAATCCGATCAAGTATGTGGACGGATCCGAGAAGACCGCCTGCCAGCTGATCGGCTGACGCTCGAAGACAAGGACGAGCAGGTCGAATCCAAGCGGCATCAAGGTGAAAAGAACCGTGAAGGTGGCCCATTTGCAAATCTTGCGAGAAAGATCGCTGGGAGTCCCGGCGGCAACCACACGCGTTTCGGTGCTAGTTGCGGAAATGCGGCACCACCTCCCTCGGCGCGGCGCCCGGCGCGCAGGCGTGACGATAACTCCGCAGCGCACGGTAGCGCACAGCCCAGCCAGGGAGTCTTCAGGCGTCCCCCTGTGGATAACCCGTGAGTGGCGATGCGGGCCATAGCCCCGAACGCCACTCACGGGCTCGGCGTCGCCGAGCCCGTGCCGCATCAGTCGAGGTCGAACGCGGCGCGGATGGCGGCGGCGAGAGCGGCCTCCTGCGCCGGATACAGATAGCCCACGTGAGGACCCAGTGCCGAGATGGGCACGGTGACGATGTTGTCACAGCTGACCACGCTCTCGTGATCGAGTCCGTTCGCCGGGCCGACGGGTACCTCCGTGGACAGGCCCCGGATGGTGCTGGTGATCGGCGCGACGGTCACTCGGGTGAGATGGGGGCGCACCAACTCACGGGTTAAGATCAGGACTGGCCGAGTCTTGTCGAGGCGCGTGGCATGGATCGGTCGCATCAGTCGAGGTCGTCCAGGGCGGTACGCGCCGCATACTCGGCAAGGCTGTCGAGTTCAGGATCGCCGCCGGACTGAGCAAGGATGGCCGTGTCTCGCGCGGCGATCTCCCGCCGCCGCTCACGCTCCACCGCTCGCGCCACCACAACCGCCCTGCTGCTGGCCTGGCCGTGCGCTACCAGCTGATCGATGAACTCGACGATGTCGTCCGGGAGCCGAACCGTGATCTGCTTGCTCATCCTACAAGGGTATCCCAAGATGATACCACTGTGGGATGCGTCATTGCCGGATTGGTCTGCTGCCATAATCGATCGACGCGGCGTCGTGACACCCTGGGAGATCACCATGCCGAGCATGGGCGAGTACGTGGCAATCAACAAGGCCAGGTGGGACGAGCGGGCTCCGGCTCACGCCGCGTCAGCGGGCTACGGGTTCGACCGGTTCATCGGCGATCCTGAGTACTTGAGTGGTGTGGTCCTCTTCGACCGTTCCCGGCTGGGCGACCTGGCTGGGCAGCGCGGCGTGCACCTGCAATGCCACATCGGCACCGACACACTCTCCCTGACGCGCCTGGGCGCTCGGATGACCGGCCTGGACTTCTCCTCGACCGCACTAGTCCAGGCACGCCGGTTGGCCGAGCGCGCTGACACCGACATCGACTTCCATGAAGCGGAGGTGTATGACGCCGTTGACGCACTCGGCGCGGAGGCCTTCGATCTCGTCTACACCGGGGTCGGCGCGCTGTGCTGGCTGCCGGACGTGGCGCGATGGGCTCGCGTGGTCGCTGCCCTGCTCCGGCCGGGCGGTCGCCTGTTCATCCGTGAGACGCACCCCATGCTGCAGTCGCTCGATGACACGTCCGACGTGCTCACCCTCCGCTACCCGTATTTCGAGCACGCCGAGCCGGTGGTCTCCGACGATCCAGGTACCTACGTCCAGACCGAGGTCGTCTTCACCCACCGCCTGTCCCACAGCTGGAATCACGGACTCGGCGAGATCATCACCGCCTTGCTCAATGCCGGAATGCGGCTCACTGCGCTCACTGAGCATGACAGCGTGCCCTGGGAAGCGCTGCCCGGACACATGGCCGTGAACGACGCCGGAGAATGGCGGCTCAGCACAGAGCCCGAACGGCTGGCCGCGAGCTACACGATGCAGGCCATAAAGGCGTAGCCGAGCGGTCGCCAGGCTCCGCCCGTGAGTGGCGTTGAGTGTCACAGGCCAGTTTGCCACTCACGAGCGCGACACGCGCATGGGGATTTATTGCGGAATCTGGGGTTGGCGCTAGACAGCCGGATACTGTCCGAGAATGGATCCGGTGCGCAACCCGTTCGCCCCCGGCGCTGGCCAGCGGCCGCCCGAGCTGGCTGGGCGAGGCCGCGAGCTGGCCGCTTTCGACGTGGTGCTGGAGCGGGTGGCCCGCGGCCGCCCGGAGCGCTCCCTGGTGTTGACCGGCCTGCGCGGGGTGGGCAAGACGGTGCTGCTCGGCGAGCTGCGGTCCCGAGCGATGCGGCGAGGATGGGGTGCCGGCAAGGTCGAGGCGCGGCCTGAGGGAGGACTGCGCCGCCCGCTGTCGGCCGCGCTGCACCGCGCGGTGCGGGATCTCGCGCTGCGCCACCGCGCCCCGGACCGGGTCACCGAGGTGCTCGGGGTGCTCAAGGCCTTCGCGCTGCGGGCCACGCCGCCCGATGCCAAGCTGCGGGAGCGCTGGCAGCCGGGAATCGACGCGCCAGCCGCCGTGGGCCGGGCCGACTCCGGGGATATCGAGATCGACCTGGTGGAGCTGTTCACCGAGGTCGCCGAGCTGGCCGCCGACGTCGGCACCGGGGTGGCGCTGCTCATTGACGAGATGCAGGACGTGGCACCCGATGACGTCTCCGCGCTGTGCGCCGCGTGTCACGAGTTGTCCCAGTCCGGGGCGCCGCTGGTGGTGGTCGGCGCCGGGTTGCCGCACTTGCCGGCGGTGCTGAGCGCGTCGAAGTCCTATTCCGAGCGGTTGTTCCGTTACGTGCGGATCGACCGGCTGGACCGCGCCGACTCTGACCTCGCGGTGGTCGCGCCGATCGAGCGGGAGAACGCCGCGATCACCGCTGAGGCGCTGGACACGCTGTTCGAGACCTCCGGCGGCTACCCCTACTTCGTGCAGGCCTACAGCAAGGCGGCCTGGGACGCCGCCCCCGCGTCGCCGATCGGGATCCTCGACGTCCAGGTGGCCGCGCCCGAGGCGCAGAGCGAGCTCGCCGTCGGGTTCTTCGGGTCCCGATTCGAGCGGGCCACTCCGGCCGAGCGGGAATACCTGCAGTCGATGGCGGAGCTCAGTGGCGGAGGGGACGAGCCGGTCGGCACCACCCAGGTGGCGCAGGCGCTCGGGCGCCGGGCCTCGTCGCTGTCCCCAGCACGGGACAGCCTGCTCAAGAAGGGGCTCGTCTACTCCGGGGAACGCGGGCAGATCGCCTTCACCGTCCCACATTTCGGGCGTTTCCTGCTGGGTACGCCGGCCAGCTGAGGGTCTCGTCTACCTCGAACGGGTGAACCGGCGGCGGGTTGGGCAGCGTGTGTAACACCGCAGGGGGGTGTGACGATGACACTGATAGCCCCGTGATGCTGTTGGACCCCCGACCCGGCAGCCTCACGGGGTTTTTTCTATGGCACGGTCCTATGTCACAGATTTTCCCGTGTCACACGGTGTTCTCTGGGACATTTTTGGGACATTGCTGGGGCGGGCCGTGCTGAGCAGCGTCGACGGCACGACGTACCCTCTCCGGGTGTCCGAAAGCAAGCTCGAGATTCAGATGCTGCACGACCGAGTGATCGTGCGCTTGGTGGGCGAGGGCGGCGAGCGCCGCAGCAGCGGGGGAATCCTCATCCCGGCGACGGCCCAGGTGGCCAAGCGGTTGAGCTGGGGTGAGGTCTACGGCGTCGGCAACCACGTCCGCACCGTTCAGGTCGGGGACCGGGTGTTGTTCAACCCGGACGACCAGTTCGAGGTCGAGGTGCATGGGTGCGCCTACCTGGTCATGCGGGAACGGGACCTGCAGGCGGTGGCCAGTGAGCGTACCGAGCACGGAACAGGCCTGTATTTGTGACGCGCCCCGCCGAACCGGCGCGTCTCGGTGGGGCGCCGCGGCGCATGGGCTTAATCGCGGCCGCCGCACTCGGGCTGCTGGCGCTGGTCTATGGCATCGATCTCGCGAGATCCTCGGGCACGGTGCCCCGCGGCGTCACCGTCGCGGGCGTGCCCGTCGGCGGGATGACTCCGGACGCGGCGCAGCGGCGCGTGCGGGCGTGGCTGCAGCCAGCGCTGAGCCAGCCGATCGCGCTGCGCGTGGGTGATGTCGATGCCACCCTCGAGCCCAGCCGGGCCGGCCTGACCCCGGATTGGACGGCCACTCTCGCTCAGGCGGGCGGGCAACCCCTCAACCCGTGGACCCGTCTGGTCGCACTGTGGCGCACCCACGAGGTGAGCCTGGTCACCGTCCGCGACCGGGTGGCGCTCACCGCGGCCCTCCAGCAGCTGCGCGGCCGCACCGACCGCGAGCCGATCGAGGGCACGATCCGCTTCGCTGGTACCCGCCCGGTTCCGGTCAACCCCCGACCGGGCCAGCGCCTGGACGTTCCCGCCGCCACCGAGCTCATCCTCGGGCTCTGGTCCCACAGCGGCAGCGCGCACGCCTTGGTGACCCTGCCGGTGAGCGTGCAGCCGGTGCGCACCACCGCCGAGGGAATCCGGGCCGCGCTGCGCGACAGCGTCGAGCCCGCGGTGTCCGCCCCGGTCATGGTCGTCGGCCACGGCCCAGATGGCGCTACAGATGCCGTGCTCACCCCGGACGTCATCGCGGCGGCGCTGCGGTTCGCTCCGGACAGCCAGGGCGGCCTGACCATCACTATCGACGATCCCACGGTGATCGCCGCGCTGAACCCGCAGCTCGCGGCGACCCAGCGGCCGGGCAAGAACGCCGAGATCCTGATCCAGGACGGCGCGCCGGTGGTGCTGCCCTCGGTCGACGGCCGCGGCATCGACTGGGCCGCGAGCCTGCTGCCGCTGCTCGCCGTGCTGCACAGCTCCGGGACCGAACGCAGCCTGCCCGCCAGTTACGTCACCCTGCCCCCGAGCCTGAGTACCGAGCAGGCGGACGCGCTCGGGATCACCACCCAGATCGGCACCTTCACCACCGGCGGGTTCTCCACCGACTCCGGACAGAACATCCGCCGGGTCGCGGAGCAGGTCAACGGCGCGATCATGCGGCCGGGAGAGACGTTCAGCCTCAACGGGTACACCGGCCCACGCAACGCCGCCACCGGATACGTGGACGCCGGCATCATCGATCACGGTCGCCCCGGCCGGGGCATCGGCGGCGGCATCTCCCAGTTCGCCACCACGCTCTACAACGCCGCGTACTTCGCGGGCATGACCGACGTCGAGCACAAGGAGCACAGCTACTACATCAGCCGCTACCCAGCGGCCCGGGAGGCCACCGTGTTCGAGGGTGCCATCGACATCAAGTTCCGCGACGACGCGCCCACCGGCATCCTCATCCAGACGCAGTGGAGCCCTTCAGCGATCACCGTGACGCTCTGGGGCACCAAGCACGTCGATGTCGAGTCGATCACCGGCCCGCGCACCGACTTCACCGACCCGAAAACCGAGACGATCCACGGCCAGCCCTGCATCCCCACTCAAGGCTCCCGCGGCTTCACCGTCACCGACACCCGAGTAACCCGAGACGCCGGAACTCACGCGGAACTAAGCCGCCCCACCCACAAAGTCACCTACGACCCAACCCCCCACGTAATCTGCGCGGCCTAGCCTAGGTAGGCCGCTGGCCAGGTCGGACGCCGTGCCGGTGCTCGACGTCCTGGCTGACACGCGCCACGACTTGGAGCGAGGTTCCCGCCAGCTAGCGATGCGGCGCGGTAAACTGGCCTCCTTGCGTGCGGCGGTCAGTAATGGGGTGTCCGGTGGCCGAGTCGACTGGGGCGGAGGAATCTGTGTTGTCATGAGCCTGATCGAGCCAACCGTTCCGGAGACTGCGACTCGAGCTGACTTCGAGGTCGTGCTCCCAGACGTTGGGCAGGATCTCGACCAGGACGAGGAATGGTGCGAAATCTTGGTTGGCGGGGAGCGAAGGCGCATTCGTTTCCATGATTACCATAAGATCTACGAAATTCCCGGCTTCTACGAGCGGCTCTTCTACGACAGGCTCAAGTGTGAGTCGCCACGAGTGATCCGAAGACTGCTGGCTCAGGTGCTCGCCGAGCTGGAGACCGAGCCGGGCGAGCTCCGGGTGCTCGATGTCGGAGCTGGGAACGGGACGGTGGCCGCGCTGGGCTTCGACGACATCACGCCGCACGCTTTCACTGTCGCCTACAACCTCATCTCCACCCCAGGCCTGGTGGCCTTCACCATCAAAGAGAACTTCGTCGCCAAGCACGACTTGAGCGGCTTCAGCGGCCTGATCCGTCAGATGTTCGACGAGCAGGTCATCCGGCTCCTCGTCAAGGAGCGCTACCGGCACCGCCTCTCCGTGCAGGGCGAGCCGCTGTACTACGTCGCGCTCGTCACAGAGAAGGTCAGCGACGTCTCCCAGGCCTGGCTCGACTGACCGACGTGCCGCGCGGGGCTGTGGCGCGCTTGGACTTGGTCAGCGACAGGTTGGTCGTCTCCGGGGCCCAGAGGTAGGTGGCGACGAGACCCGCGACGCAGATCCCCGCTCCCACCAGGACGCTCGGTCCAACGCCCCAGCGCGCGACGCCTACCGGGAGCAGGAACGTTCCACCGGCTGCGCCGACGCGGCTGACCGCGGCGGCGAACCCGACTCCGCTGCCGCGCAGCTCAGAAGGGAAGAGCTCGACGGGGTACACGCCGGTCAGGTCACCAGAGATGGCATTGAAGAATGCGAACAACACGAAGCAGATGATGAGAATGACAGACGGCGCGGCACCCCATCCACCGATCAGGCCGAGCGTGACGACCATGACCCAGAACGAGGTAAGCAGCAGGGGGCGACGCCCGACGCGCTCGATGACCAGTATCCCCACGACGGCCCCTAGCACCGCGACGATGTTGGACCCGACCACACTGGCCCGAAGGTCCGCCACGCCGAGGGATGAGAACACCTGTGGCGCAAAAGTGAAGATCGCGAAATAGGGGGCTACCAGGCAGGTGTAGAACAAGCACGTGAAGGTGGTGCGTGTCCGCAGCTTGGGTGAGAACAGCTCCGTGAACGTCGCCTTGTCCGTTGACTCATCACCGAGATCCTCGTTGTTGAAGTAGGACTGGCCGAGGTACTCGTTGACGACTTCGCGCGCCTCGCCCTCCCGGCCCTTGCTCAACAGCCAGCGAGGTGACTCGGGAAGACCCTGCCGCAGCACCAGCGTGGCCAGACCAGGCAAGGCGCTGGTGGCGAGGATCCAGCGCCAGTCGAGACCGATGGCTATCAGACCATAGGCGACGACGACCGCAGCGAGGAAGCCAGCGTACCAGCAGGCTTGGAGACTGCACAGCCGGCGTCCACGCCCCTTACTGGGGACGAACTCCGCAAGCATCGTCGGTCCGATGGCGTACTCGGCGCCGATGGCGAACCCGAGGAGCAGCCGGAGAACTAGAAGCTGCCAGTTGTTGGTCGCAACACCCTGCAACGCCCCGAGGACAACGAAGGCGACGAGGTCGAGGATGAAGATCTTGCGACGTCCGAAGCGGTCGGTCACGTAGCCGAAGATCATTCCGCCAAAGAAGATCCCGGTCAACGTGGAAGCACCGATGAGGCCTTGCTGCACCGCCGAGAGGCCGAACTCGGTGGTGATGAGCGGCAGGACCACACTGATGGCGCCGAGGTCATAACCGTCCAGACCCTCACCGAAGGCGCTGGCGGTGGTTATCTTGAACAGGAACCCCTTGTTGCTGCCGGCGCTGTCAGAAAACCTTTGCGCGCTCATCACGCTCATCCCCCCTTGTTACCGACAACTCGCCCCCCATCATCCGTTGCTAAAAGGCCCCTTCGGGGAGGTCCATGAGGGTGTTGTCGGTTGACTCGACGATGGCGCGGCGGGCGGGGAGCTCGGGGAGGATATTGCGGGCGAAGAATTGGGCGGCCGCGACCTTGCCCTGGTAGAACGCCTGATCCTTCGGGGCCACCTCGCCGTCCAGAGCGCTCAGGGCTACCTCGGCCTGGCGCAACAACAGCCAGCCGATCAGCACGTCGCCAGTACTCATCAGCAGCCGCACGGTCTGCTGGCCGACCTTGTATGCCTCGCGCGGGTCCTCCCGCGCTGCCATCACGAAGCCGAACATCGCGCTGAGCATCGCTTGCAGCTCCCCCAGCGCGGTGGCCAGCAACGCGCGTTCCTCCTTGAGCCGGCCGTTGCCGGCGTCCAGGAACGCCTGGATCTCCTGGTTCAGGTGCCCGATCGCGGCACCCCCATCCCGGACGATCTTGCGGAAGAAGAAGTCCTGCGACTGGATAGCCGTCGTGCCCTCGTACAGGCTGTCGATCTTGGCGTCTCGGATGTACTGCTCAATGGGGTAGTCCTGCAGGAAGCCCGACCCACCCAAGGTCTGCAACGACAGCGTGAGCATCTCGTAAGCCCGCTCGGAGCCCACCCCCTTCACCACGGGCAGCAACAGATCGTTGACCCGCGCGGCCACCGCGGTATCCTCGCCGCCGATCTCGACCGTGTCCTGGTAGCTCGCGGTGTAGAGGTACAGCGCCCGCAGGCCCTCGGCGTAGGCCTTCTGCAACATCAGCATCCGGCGCACGTCGGGGTGATGGGTGATTGTCACGCGAGGCGCGGTCCGCTCGCGCATCCGCGTGATGTCGGCGCCCTGCACCCGCTGCTTGGCGTAGTCCAGCGCGGTGAGATAGCCGCTGGACAGTGTCGCGATCGCCTTGGTACCGACCATCATCCGGGCGTACAAGATCACCTGGAACATCTGCGCGATGCCGTCGTGCACGTCACCGAGCAGCCAGCCGACCGCGGGCGTGCCGTGCGCGCCGAAGGTGAGCTCACAGGTGGTGGAGACCTTGATGCCCATCTTATGCTCGACGCCGGTCACGAACACGCCATTGCGGGCACCGAGCTCGCCGGTGTCGGTGTCGAAGTGGTATTTCGGTACCAGGAACAGTGACAGTCCCTTGGTTCCCGGGGTCGGAGTGATGCCCGGACCTTCCGGCCGGGCCAGCACCAGGTGCATGATGTTGTCGCTCAGATCGTGCTCGGCCGAGGTGATGAAGCGCTTCACGCCCTCAATGCGCCACGAGCCATCGGGACGGGCGATCGCCTTGGTCCGTCCGGCGCCCACGTCCGACCCCGCGTCGGGCTCAGTCAACACCATAGTGGCGCACCAGCCCTGGTCGATCATGAATTGGGCCCAGCGGCGCTGCTCGGCGGTGCCGTTGTTGTGCACCACCCGGGCCATGCTGGGGCCGCTCATGTAGATGAACGCCGCCGGGTTGGCGCCCAGCATCAGCTCCGAGGCGGCCCAGCGCAGGGTGGCCGGCGCGCCGTAGCCGCCCAGCTCGGCGGGCAGGTCCAGCCGGTACCACTCGCCGTCCCACAGCGCCCGGTAAGACTTCTTGAATGCCGGAGGCAGCTTGACGGTGTGCGTCCGCGGGTCGAAGGTCGGCGGGTCGCGGTCGGACTCGGCGAAGGACTCCGCCAGCGGGCCGCGGGCCAGCCGGTCGAGCTCGCCGAGCAGCTGGTGCGCGGTGTCGCGGTCCATCTCGGCGTACGGGCCCACACCCATGCGCTCCTGCACCCGGAGCACCTCGAACAAGGTGAACTCCAGGTCGCGCAGATTGCTCTTGTAGTGACCCATGTCATCACTCCCACACCGACCCTACCCGTCAGTAACAACACCCTATTACCGCCCGGTAAGCCTCGCAACTGACCGCTATCCGGAGCCGAATCGCGGTCAGCGGGCGGTCCGGGACCGCGATTCGGCTCCGGATGGCGCGCGGCGGCTTCGCGAACGCGGGTGTCGACCAGTTAGGGTGTACTTCCCGTGGGCTCTGATCCGAGCGTGTACCGACCGCTGCTGGCGCGGCGCGTGCGGTGGCTTGCGCTGGCCGTCATGGTGCTGGCGATCAGCGCGGTCGGCGTGCTGAGCTTGCGCTATGCCGATCAGGACATGCCAGGGCACCTGGACCGCGGCCTGGACGCGCTGATCAGAAACCGCCTGAGTTCGGCCCAGCCGCTCACCCTGGCGCTGGTCAGCCTCGGGAACCCCGCGCAAGCCGCCATCCTCGTCGCCGCCGTGGCCGGTGCCGCCGCCGCCGCCCGGCGCTGGTCGGGCGTGCTCCTCGTCATCGTCGGCACCGTGATCTCGGTCACGATCACCGAGCTGATCCTCAAGCCGCTCGTGGGGCGGCTGCGCTACGGGCACCTGACGTTCCCCAGCGGCCACACCACGGCGGTCGCCGCGATCGCCCTCGCGACCGCGATCCTCATCGGTGGCGCGCGGTGGCCGCGTGGTGTTACCTCGCGGCTGGCCGCCGGCCTCGCACCGGTCGCGGTCGCGGTCGGCGTCGCGCTCTCTCTCGTCGCCCAGCACATTCATTACACCACCGACACCGTCGCTGGCTACTGCGTCGCGCTCGCGACCGTGCTCGCGGTGGCGTTGTGCCTGGATTACCTCGGGCCTCGATTGTTCAGGTCTCGATGCGCGCCGGACTTGAGCCCGGCTGGCCGCCAGGAGCTGGACTCCGTGCCGGAATGCCCGACCGGCGGCCAGCCGAGGTCCTAGCGGGCAGCACTCGGGCAGGGCGGGTGGTAGGGCAGGGTGGGGGGGTACGCGTACCGCTCCCACGTCGCTGGAGTGAGGGTGTTCGTGGTGATGGCGCAGATCCGCCGAATCGCCTGGTCGACGTTCAGCTCCCACAAGCGAACCGTGTGGTCCTCGCTGCCACTGGCCAGGGTGTGCCCATCGGGGCTGAACGCCAATGCGTTGACGAAGGAAGTGTGGCCAGTCAGGGGTCTGCCCAGAGGCAGGGGATGAGCTGGGTCGGTGACAGTCCATAACCGGACCGTCTGATCGCGGGTGCCGGTGGCCAGGGTGTGCCCATCCGGGCTGAATGCCAGCGTATTGACCGAGTCGGCGTCATTGGACGGGAGTTGTCCAAGTGACGCGGGGTGGGTCGGGTCGGTGACGTTCCACAGCCGGGTGGTGTGGTCGCGGCTGCCGGTGGCCAGCGTGCGCCCGTCCGGGCTGAACACCACCGCGTTGACCGCATTGGTGTGGCCGGGTGGGAGTTGTCCTAGCGATGTGGGATGGGTCGGATCGGTTACGTCCCACAACCGCACCATGGGGTTGTCACCGCCACTGGCCAGGGTGTGCCCATCCGGGCTGAATGCCACCGTATTGACCGAGTCGGCGTCATTGGACGGGAGTTGTCCAAGCGACGCGGGGCGAGTCGGGTCGCTCACGTTCCACAGCCGCACGGTGTGGTCGTGGCCGCCGGTGGCCAGCGTGCGCCCATCCGGGCTGAACGCCACCGCGCGGACCGAGCCGGTGTGGCCGGGTGAAAGTTCACCTAGCAAGGTGGGGTGGATCGGGTCAGTGACATTCCATAACCGCACACTGTGGTCGTCACCGCCGCTGGCCAGAGTGCGTCCATCAGGGCTGAACCGTACCGCGCGGACCGGTTCGGGGTGACCGGACAACAGCTGGCTCAGCGGCCTGGGACTGCTCGGGGCACTCACATCCCACAACTGGATGGTGCCATCTGTCCCAGCGGTGGCCAGGGTGTTGCCATGGGAGTTGAATGCCACCGAGGAGACGGAGCGGCTGTGGCCCGTTATCAGCGCTGCGGGAATGTTCCATAGCCGGATCACGCGGTCGCTGCTGACGCTGGCGATGGTGCGCCCATCGGGGCTGAACGCCACCGCGTTGGCGTAGCTTCCGTGGCCGGCCAGGGGCGGGCCCAGGAGCATGGGGTGGATCGGGTCGCGCACGTTCCACAGCCGCACCTTCGCGTCGTCGCTGCCAACGGCCAGGATGTGCCCATCCGGGTTGAACGCCACGGTGTTGACGTAGTTGGTGCTGTCGGCCAGGGGTGGGCCCAGGGCAGTGGGGTGAGCTGGATCGGTCACGTTCCACAACCGCACGGCCTGGTCGTTGCCGCCGCTGGCCAGAATGCGCCCATCAGGGCTGAACACCACCGCGTTGACGTGACGGTGGAAACCGGGCAACGGCTGGCCCAGCACTGTGGGGTGGGTCGGATCCGCCACGTTCCACAGCCGAATGACGCGGTCGTCGCTGCCGCTGGCCAGAATGCGCCCATCGGGGCTGAACGCCACCGCGTTGACGGCGCGGGTGTTGCCGGTCAGGGGTGGCCCCAGGGGTGTGGGGTGGGCCGGGTCCGCCAGGTTCCACAACCGCACCTCCCCGTTGTCTCCGCCGCTGGCCAGGATGCGCCCATCAGGGCTGAACGCCACCGCGAAGACGGTGTTGGTGTGGTCGGTCAGGGGTGGGCTCAGCGGTGTGGGGTGGGCCGGGTTCGCCATGTTCCACAGCTGCACTGGCTGGCTCTCCCCGCCGCTGGCTAGGATGCGCCCATCACGGCTGAACGCCACCGCGTTGACCTTGGTGGTGTGACCGAGCAGGGGCTGGCCCAGCGGCCTGGGGTGAGTCGAGTCGCTCACGTTCCACAACCGCACCGTGCCGTCGTCCCCGCCGCTGGCCAGGATGCGCCCAGCGGGGCTGAACGCCACCGCTCTGACGGTGCTGCGGTGTCCTTCCAGCGGCGTGGACAAGATGGCGTCGGCATCGGTGATCAGGGCTGTGTAGCGGTCCTGGTTCTCCGGTCGCATGCGGTAGGCGGTGAGGTCGAGTTGCGCCGCTAAGGACACGTCAGTGCCGCGCAGGCGGTCCGCTTGGGCGGTGAGCTGGTTGAAGATCGCGGTGTCGCGTTCGCTGCGTGCGGAGGCGGTTTGGTGGAATGCGACGGCGGCGGCCCCCGAGGCGACCAGCGCCAGCACGGACAGCACGACGAGCACCGCGCGACGCAGGCTGGCGGCGCTGTGTTCCTGCTGGGTGGACGCGGCGAGGAACTCAGCCGCCGCTGGGCTCAGGTCGCCCTCGCTCGATCGGGAGGCGGCCCAGGTGCGGGCCGCCTCCAGGCGGTTTCCCCGGTACAGCCCCGCGGTATCACGGCCCTCCCGATCCCACACCGCGGCGGCGTCGTCGAGTTCCTGGCGGATCAGGTTGCCGGCCCGGTCGGTGTCGATCCACTGGCGCAGCCGCGGCCAGGCACGCAGCAGAGCCTCGTGGGTGATCTCCACGCTGGTCGTGTCGAACGTGAGCAGCCGCGCCCGGCCGAACACCTCCAACACCCTGTCGACAGAACCCGGCAGCGCCGTGACCAACCGAGCCCGAGTGCGGCGGCGGCGGGTGTCCCCGGGCCCGCCCTGGTCACTCACGTTGACCAGGCGCAGCAGGACCTGTCGGGCGAGCTGGCGCTGCGCCGGGCTCAGCTGGGTGTAGGCGCCCTCGGCGGTCGTGTCCAGCGCTTGGTGGATCCCACCGGTGCGCCGATAACCCGCCACCGTCAACGTCTGCCCCTCGCGGCCTCGCCACGTCGCGCGCAGCGCGTGCGCCAACAAGGGCAACGCGCCCGGGTCGTAGCCGGCCGCGCCGGCATCCTCGGCCACGCCCAGATCCCGCAGCAGCAGCTCCACCAGCCCCGGTTCCAGGCGTAGCCCCTCGGCCTTCGCCGGCTCTATGATGATCTCGCGTAGCTGATGGGCGTTCATCGGTCCCAGCGCCACCGGGCTGTGCAGCGCGGTCAGTAACACCGGGTACGCCAGGCACGGGCCGAAGAAATCCGCCCGCACCCCCAGCACGACCAGCGCCACCCCGCCGCGCGCCGCGGCGCCCAGCGCGGTGATGAACGCCTGGCGCTCGGCCTCGATGTGGCACTCGGTGAAGATCTCCTCGAACTGGTCCACGATCAGCACGACCGGCGCTGAGCTGGATGTTTCCCCGAGTTTCCCGGCGTGGCGGGCTACCGCCTCGGCGAGGAGCGTGACGAACTGATCCGGATCCCCCGCGGCCTGCTCGGCCTGCTCGGCCCCGGTCCGCTCGGCCACCCGCGCGGCGAGGGCGGCCAGCGGGTGCGCGCCCGGGGTGGTGGCCACCACCGGCCAGTCTCTCGACCCCGGTAACGCCCCACGAGCCAGGGCTGGGATCAGACCCGCGGCCAACAGCGAGGACTTACCCGCCCCGGACGGGGCCACCACCGCCAACAATCCACCCTCAGCGAGACGATCATCAAGCTGACTCACCAGATCATTGATGGCCCGATCGCGACCGAAAAACCACCGGGACTGATCAGGACTGAACGCGGCCAGTCCCGGATACGGGCAAACCTCGGTGCCGGTCGGTTCATCATCCGCCGGTACCGGGCGCTCGGGCAGGGGCAGGAGCCCCGCCAGCACGCCGCCGGTCTCCAACGCCTCGTCAAGGCAGCGGGCCAGCTCCGGGGTAAACGGTTTCTTGCCAGTTTCGATCTTGCTCAGGTAGCCCTTGGTGTAGTGGGCCCGCTCGCCCAACTCCGTCAGCGACAGCCCCTGTTCGGTACGCAGCCGGCGCAGCTCAGGCCCGATCTTGTGCTCGGCTTGCTCCCCGGTGCCGTCCATGTCGCTGTCCATGGTCACAGGCTGCCCACCATGACTACCTCCTGTGGAGGTCAGCGTACGAGGCGTCCCATGCCCGCGGATTCCGGCGCCTCGGCGGGTGGCCAAGAGCACCGACGGCGGATCAGCGCTGGTTTCCCGTCGCCTCTCGGCCAAGGCAACGGGAAACCCCTCGACGCTGCGGGCAACGGCCCCACACGCTGCGCCTATCACCGACTGGTCGGGCAGCCCGGTGCCATCCGCAACCAATTTCGACAGCTCACGAGAGGCCCCGCGATGTCGATGGCAGCCACCACCCCACAGCCGGCCGACCTGCTGGCGCGCGCAAGCTCCGGCGATTCGCGGGCCTGGGAGGAGATCGTGCGCCAGTACGGCGGAGTCGTCCGCGGGACGGTGCGGTCGTATCGGCTACCGGACGACGACGCGCTCGACGCGGTGCAGATGACCTGGTTACGGCTGGCCGAGAACGCCCACCGGGTGCGGTTTCCGGAACGGCTGAGCGGGTGGCTGGCGATCACCGCCCGGCGCGAATGCCTGCGCATTCTGCACGACCGAGCCAAGCACGCCTGTGACCCTCTTGACATCGACGCTGTCGCCGACCCCGCGCTCGGCCCGGAGCAGCACGCCATCGACCTGGCTACCGCGCGGGCGCTGCGTGACCTCGTCGCTGGGCTGGCGCCCCGGGGGCGGAACCTGCTCCAGGCGCTATTTACCGACAACACCCCGACTTACGCCGAGATCGCCCGCACCACGGGAATTCCGATCGGCAGCATCGGGCCGCTGCGGGCGCGGGCCCTGCGCAAACTCCGGCAGCTGGGCACCGAGAGAAACGTGCACATGCATCCATGAGAGCGTGCGCGGGCGGGTTACCAGGTGCTCAAGCATCCATGAGACCGCGGGTGGGTCAGAGTGAGCAGGATGGTGGCTAGGTCGTGGGCTGCGGTGGGGCGGCCTAGCTGGGTGGCTTGGGCGGCCATGTGGGCTCGCAGTTCGGCGTTGCCGAGCAGTTCGTCGAGGGCGTGCTGGAGATCTTGCGGGGTGGGGCGCTCGCCCAGCAAGGCATAGGCCGCGCCGGCTTGCTGCAGGTGCCGGGCGTTGTGTTCCTGCTCGTTGCCGCCGGTCGGGATCAGCGGGATGAGCACCGAGGGCTTGCCCAGCGCGGTCAGCTCGGCCAGCGTACCGGCACCGGAGCGGGACACCACCACATCGGCCAAGGCCAGCACGTCGGGCAGTTCCGCGCCGAGGAACTCCACCACCCGGTAGCGGCCGGCCAGCTCAGCGGGGAGCCGCTCGGCGCGGCGCGCCAGCTCGGCCAGTGAGCTGGGGCCGCACTGGTGCACCACGTTCGCCCGCCGCAACACCGTCTCGAGCACCGCCTCGACGAGGCGGTTGACCTGAACACTGCCTTGCGCCCCGCCCGTGACGTAGACGGTGGGCAGGGCGGCGTCCCAGCCGGCCCAGCCCAGCGCGGCGACGCCCCGGGTGGCGTCGCCGGTGAGCAGCTCGGCCCGGATCGGGTTGCCCGTGACCACCGCCCGGGCCCGCGCCGCCGCCGGCAGCAGCTCCACGGAGCTGGCCGAGGACACCGCGATCACGCACGCGCGCCGCGCCAGCAGCCGATTCGCCAGGCCCAGCCGGGTGGTCTGCTCGTGCACCAGCAGCGGCGCCCCGGCCGCCTTGGCGGCCAGCCCGACCGGGACCGCCACATACCCCCCGGTGGACAGCACCACGTCGGGTTCCCACCCGCGCACCACCCGGCGGGCCTGCACCAGCCCCTGGGCCAGCCGCCCGACGTCGCGCAGGTTCTCCTTAGAGATCATCCGCAGTGGGTTGGCGGAGCGCCGCAGCTTGCCGGTGGACACCGCCTGGAAGGGCAGCGCTTCCTGCTCGGCGACGCGGGACTCCAGACCGCCGGCCGAGCCCACGTAGAGCACCTCGAGCTCCACCCCCGCACCGGCCAGCAGCTCCCGGGTGGCCCGGATCGTGGTGATCGCCGGATAGGTGTGCCCGCCCGTGCCCCCGCCGGTAGCGATCAGGCGCAGCGGGCGTCCCCGGGCGGCCAGCTGGCGCAGGGTCTGCTCCAGCGTCATGGTGAGTGTGGGCTCCCTGGGTGTGGCGGGGCGGGTGATCGGGGGTTGATGGTACGGGTCAGGAGTTGGCGCGCGGGGTCCTCGTCGAGGACAATGACGCACTCGCCAGTGACGTGCGGGTCAAGGATGATCTCTCCACCTTAGCTTCTCGACCACCAGGTTCGCGAACCCCCTGGGCATGTGCAATAGATCTACTGCACACGTGTCCCCGGTCAATCCGATCGGAGCGGACCCGACCTATGCGCACTATCCCCGACCAGCCGCGGGAGCGGCTGGCCACTGCGTCCATCACTCCCGAGGACGGCGAGGCGATCATACGGCTGATGGACTTGCTGGAGAGCTGCATCCGGGTCGCCGGTCAGGCTCCTGACCGCGTGGGATCCGACCCTGACCGGTTGGCCAACTGGCGGGCGGGGGCGTGGTCGGCGGTGGCTGGCCGGTACCAGGATCTGATCGGCGGTGCGCGCGCCGCGTAGCCTGTCGCTACCTCCTTGCCGAGGTGTTCCGCCCCGGGGCGACGGCCCCGGGGCATCGGCGGGGGGTCGGCGGCAAGGAGAGGTTTTTCGTGGACGTTGAGGACGCGCGGACGATCGGTGCCCGGCTGCGCCAGGTCCGCAATTCGCGGAGGAAGTCACTGCGGGTCGTCGCGGGGCTGGCCGGGATGAGCAAGTCTCGCCTGTCGATGATCGAGCGTGGGGAATCCGCCCTGGATCGCCGCTCGGAGATCGTTGCCCTGGCCGATGTCCTCCTGATCGCTCCGTCTGAGTTGGTCACGCTGCCGATGCCGACACCGGGTAATGGCGCGGTAGATGCTGGCGTGAACGCGCTACGTCTCGCGATCCAGCGTGTCAGCTTCGACTCTCCCGGCGGGCATGTCCAGCCCGTCGAGCTCCTCCAGCAGCGGGTGCACTCTGTGCTGGCTGAGCACGACCGCTGTGAGCACGAAGCGGTGGGTGTCGCGCTGCCCGCTCTGGTGGCCGACTTGCACACCTCGATAGCGGCGGGGCGTGACGTGGCGGAGCTGCTCGCACTGGCCGCGCTGCTGCACGTTAACGGTACGCACTCATGGCTGCGCAGCGCGGGCGCGAACAACGATCTGTGCTTCGACGCGGCCCGGCTGGGTCGCGAGGCCGCTCAGGAACTCGGTGAGCCTGCCACGGTGGCGGTCGCCGCGTTCGGCAGCGTCAATGGGCTGATCGCGTCGGGCGACTTCGATCTTGCGCGGATGGAGCTGGATCGGCTGGACCTGAGGCCCACGAGCCCAGAGACCGAGCAACTCGTCGGTGCGCTCGCCGTCACCCGGTCCTTGCTCGCCGCGGCGCAGAAAAACCTGAGCGAGATAGACCCTCCGCTGGACATGGCCGCCGAGCTTGCTGAGCGCACCGGTGAGCGGAACGCCTACTCCCTGGGATTCGGGCCGGCGTCGGTGGGGGTGTGGCGGATGTCGGTGGCGCTGGAGAACGGCGATCATTCCCGCGCCGCCGCGGTGGCCGAGACGATCCGTCCCGAGTCGCTAGCCACCCTGCCCCGGCGGGCCACGTACTGGACTGGCTACGGCCGGGCACTGGCCCGGGTGCGGGGACGCGACGACGAGGCTGTGATCGCCTTCCGCCGCGCTGAGAAGATCTCCCCGGGCAAGGTGCTGCGCAACCCGTTCGCCCGGGACGTCATCGGGGAGCTGGTCACCCGCCGGCCACGGCGCGACGCGGTGGGCCGGGAGCTGCGGGGGATGGCCTACCGCGCGGGTCTGCTGGTGTAGCCCATTCGGGGTAGTGTCCATGCTCTTGGACGCCACGGGCTTGATCGCATTCACTCTTGTCAACCATGTCCCAAAACGCGCTGGCTGAGTGACTCGGATGAGCGAGCACCCGGCCACCATGCCCGGCACGCGCGAGGCGCATCCGGTGGCCGCCCCGCGCTGGGGTGTGTCCTCGCTGGACTGGCGTTCTCACGCCATCGACGAGGACGCCGAGCACCCCTACGGGGTGTACGTCGCCCGCTGCGGGCAGCGACTGTTCATGGGCACCAGCCTGTACGACGAGCCACCCGGCTGGATGTGCTTGTCCTGCCTGCGCTGGGCCGAGCGGGGGGACACCAGCGAGGCGACCGCGCCGCCTCCGGAGCACGAGGAAGACGGGGCGGGGTGAGTCACCCGGCCTGCGCTGCGAGCGCTGCTACCTAATAGCACGGACCACGCTACGGAACGAGCTTATTGAGCACCTCAAGGGACAACACGGAGAAGCGGCGGTGTGCGATTCAATTTGACCGGGGCGAGCATGCCGCAACACATGATTTCGATCTACGAGAAAGTGACGTGCGAGAATTCGGCTAACTCACCGAAAGAAGGACTCCCCGCGTGAGCGACCAACCCCGAACCCGGTACCCGATCCAGGTGTCGGTCCCCGGCACTCGCACCGACGACAACACCGAGTGCACGCTGCTGGCGATCCGCGAGACCACCGGCACGTGGATGATCCACAGCCTGAACTCGGGCG
>JBOHFJ010000025.1:0-23870 GCA_050699655.1 Pseudonocardiaceae bacterium | reverse complement strand
GCCCTGCACGACGCCGCCCAGTACGCCGCCGCGCGCGGCGACTACGCCACGGCGGACCGGTACCTGCGGCGGGCCGAGAATCCCAGCCCGCTGCGACCGGGACTGAGCGAGGCCATGACCGCGACCGCGCCAGCGAGCGATGTGGGGCGCAACGACCCGTGCCCATGCGGGTCGGGCCGCAAGTTCAAGGCCTGCTGCCGGCTCACCGCGGTGGCGCCGCTGAGCGCGCGGGCTCAGCTCGTCTACGCCCTGCTGGGCACCTACGCCGAGCGCGCTCCCGGACTGGAGATGATCGCACCGCTGATCGAGCGCACCGAGGACGTGCAGCGGTACGCGATGTTGCTGGTGGATCTCGCGCTGTTCCCGGGCGGCCTGGTGGAGCGGTTCCTCGGTTCCCGAGGCCACTGGCTGCGCCCCGAGGAACGTCAGCTGATCGAGGACTGGCGGCGGATCCCGGTCACGCTCTACGAGACACTCGACGTCGTGCGGGACACCAGCGTCACGCTGCGCGCGCTGCCGGACGGCGAGCCGATCCGCCTGGTGGACACGCTGTTCTCCCAGTGCGCGCAGCGCCTCGAGCTGTTCTGTGGCCGGATGCTGCACGACGGCACCGAACCTCGGATGCTCGCGCTGCCCGTCCACGTCCCCCGCCACCGCCGCCGCGAGCTGCTCGACCTGCTCGCGGCGAGTCCCTCGGTGGAGCAGATCGCGGAGTTCTTCGCTCCCGAGCCACCCGTGCAGCTGCGCAACAGTGACGGCGAGGACATCTACGACTGCGGCGTCACCTACCGGGTACCCGACGCGCGGCAGGCCTTCGAGCGCCTCACCCAGCGACTGCCCCAGGTTGGGGACGACGACGATGTGGTGGCCTGGCGCCGGGAGCTGCCCGACGGGCGGGTGCTGAACCTCGGGCAGATCGAGCGGGCCAGCGAGGACCTCACCGTCACCGCGAACTCCCCGGCGCGGCTGGCCGAGCTGGAGGCCCAGCTGCGTGAGGTAGCCCCGGACGCCGTCGAAGGTGACCGGCACGCCAAGCGCATCAGCGAGGATCCCGGCGGCCGCGAAGCCCGGATCCTCATCGTGGAGAGCTATTTCCTTGATGAAAGCCCAGACGACGACCCGGCCGAGGCCACCGACCGCGTGACCCGCGACGCCGAGACAAGCTGGCTCGACACTCCCGACGTGGTCGGTGAGCTGAGCCCGCGCGACGCCGCCGCCTCCGGCGACCCGGCCGTCCTCGCCGAACTGCGTTCCACAGTCGATGACATCGAAGCCACCCTGCTGCAAGCCCAGCGCGCCGGCCGCCCCACCGCGGGCCTGATGAACCCCCGCCGCCTCCGCACCGCCCTGGCCCTGGCAAACCACACTCCGTAACCGATCCATCACCGCACGGGCGGAGGGCGGAGGATTGGCGCGCTCATCCGGAAGGATCTTCACCCGGAGCGGACGACACGAGCGCTTGGACCTGCGCCGGATCAACTCCCACGCCCGCAAGCCGGTCTTGAAGCTGGGCGTGACGGAATTGATACACCTGACCGACAGTACGTAAAACCTGACGCTCACGGGCATCTTCAAGGAACCGTATCAAACGCACAGGAGCCTCGCCCCGACGCCACAGTTGTGCGCTCGCAAGAGCGACCTGCCACGTTGCTGGAAACACCAACCCCACCGCGAGCCCAAGCGCGAGCCCGGCCACAACCCAGCTCACGATCAGGGCTGCGAGCCCGGCTGCGAACGATTGCCAGAGCCCGTAGGCGAGCGCGGCCACAAGCCCGACTACGAGCCCGAACTGGCGATTTCGACGCAATGACGAACAAGGATCTATCGGACTCATAGCCTCCGCTGAAGGCCGTCCGAGCATGAGCACGAACCCGAGCGCAAGCCAAACCACAACCCACATCGCAAATCCGGCCTTGTGACCAGTTCCAAAGGCGTTACTGGTCACAAGCCCATACATGAGGCCAACCATGAGGCCAACAATGAGCCCAACCGCAAGATTTCTGAATATATCAATCTTGTTCCACCGTGGTCGACTCAAATGCTGCGGAGATCTTTCGCCGAACGTACCCGAAATCCCGACCACAGACCCGGTCAGGAGCCCAACCAGGATCCCGAACATCGGACCATTCGGGAAACCGTTCACGAGCCCATTCGCAAACCCACCAACGAGTCCGAAAATAAACCCGTACACGAGCCCGACTATGAGGTTCGCGCGGGTGCTAGTCTTGCTTCTCCGTAGCCAACTCACATACCGAAGAGGTCTTTCACCGAAGGCACCCATAAACCCGATGACGAGCCCGATCGTGAGCGCGAGCCCGAGCTTGCTCACCAAAGTCCCGGTGAACCCCCGCACTAACTCGATCGTGAGCGCGAGCCCGAGCTTGCTCACCAAAGCCCTGGCGAGTCCAACTCCGGCGCTGATCACAAACCCGACCACGAGCTCACACGCAACTACAGTAGCGAGGACACGGGGCCACCCAGGGACCCAATGCGGGATTTTCCACCAGGCCAGGTCTCGGGTTCTGTCGACGTTCATGCGGCGTGCCAGATGCCCCAGCCAGTGTCGAGCCTGGTCCAGGCTGTAAACCGGAGCCGGATGGCCTGGGCGATGAGTGTAGGCGACAGCCAGCACCTGATCAAGAAGATGGTTCTCAATGTCCTCACTGCTGGCGAAGCGTTCATTGTCGGTGAGTTCGTCGACCGGATCATCACCGGGACGGTAGATATCGCGGACCAAGGTCACCATCAGTGGGGTCTCCAATGCCTGCGCCAGAGCACCACCGGAGTGATCGCGCAGATGCTTGAGCAGGCTCTGCCACGATAAGGGGGCTGGGTCGATCTGGGCACTGGCCAGATATTCCGCCGCCTGATCAGCCTGGACCGAACACAGTTCCAGCGCCGCCGCCCCCTGCAGATGACCGTCACTGACTGCGGCCACCATCTCCTGGCTGCGCGTGAGCAAGACGAGTCGGAAGGTGGCCTGCTGATCCAGTGCGCGTAACGCCACCAAACGCAGCGCTTCGGGCATTTCATCTAACCCATCGAGGATCACGGTGATGTAGCCGCCGCTGATCAGGCGCGCTGCGGCATCCCGGCCATATTCACGGGCCCGCAACAACGCATAGTCTCCGGTGAGCCGGCCCACCAACCAATCGTCCAAGAGCTCACTGTTCGGATCCCAGCCATGCAAAGTGAGCAACACCGGCACCGGCACCCGGGCCCGCTCCTCGGCGGTCCCGAAGGCCGCTCGGTGGGTCAGCGCGTCAAGAAGCAGGAGGATTGCCGCACCGCTTTTGCCCGCACCCGGCCCCCCGAGGATCACCAGTCGCCCGGAGCCCAACCCACCGTACACGCCAAGAAGATCCTCCAACGTGCCAGAACGCAGCTTCTTCGACGTAATAGCCGCCATACCGGGTAACGGTGGAAACCGAGCCACACCGGTTCCTCCAACAGCCGCCGCTACCGGGCCGGTGACCTGTCGGCGCGACCACTGCCACCACACAGAAATCGGCGGCGGAGACATCAAACCGCGTTCCGCGGCGGCCCGCTTCCACTGTCGATTCACTTGTTCCGCCAACTCGTCTGCCGCGCGTTCCAACAGTGGTAGCGAAACCTGGCCTGGTCGCCGCGACGCCCACAGCCACATACCGACAGCGGTCGCTGGGGTTGCGACACTTACGAACGTCGAGACCAGCTTGCTGGCCAAGTTCCGGTCGGAAGCACGGAGAACGTATTCCACGATCGCAAATGTGACCGCAACGAGCACCAACAACCCGATCCACGGCCAGATACGTCGTCGCCCGTTCTCCACGACTACAGTCTGCCATCACATGATGACGATCTACGGTCTCCTACCATGGTCATGACGCAGCAGCTTGCTAGCAGCGCAGTTGGTCCAGTCTGACAATGGTCGCCACAGTCACCGGTGCACGCCTCAGAGCGCGTCTGGAAACTCGGTGAAGGTCGGTGTGTGCTGCCCGGAAAGTAGGTGAGCTCCAGGTAGGACTGGCGGTTGTCTACGCCAACCGGTCCGACCTGGAGCTCGTGTGTCAGTGTCGCTTGCCTGTCAGTGTTTGTCATGCCCGGCCCACGGCGAGTCGCTGGACACACTCCCGGCGTGCTCGTTCTACCCGTCCTCCTCGATCACTGATGCCCAGTGGGCGGTGCTGGAGCCGCTGCTGCCGCCACCCGGTAACACCGCGGGCAAAGGTGGGCGGCCGGAGAAACATCCACGCCGGATCATGCTGGATGCGATCTTCTATGTGGTGCGGGGAGGGATCGCCTGGCGGCAGATGCCCCAAGACTTCCCGCCCGCGATGACCGTCTATGACCTGTTCGGCCGGTGGGCCAAAGCCGGAGTGTGGCAACGGGTTCACGACGCGCTGCGCGACCTGGTCCGCGTGCACGCCGGGCGTGATCCACTGCCGACCGCCGCGATCATCGACTCCCAGACCGTGCGTGGTGCTGACACCGTGCCCTCGGCCAGCGCCGGCTACGACGCGGGCAAGAAAACCACAGGCCGCAAGCGGCATATCGCCGTGGACACACTCGGGCTCCTGCTGGCTGTCGTCGTCACCAGCGCCCACATCCAAGACCGCGACGGTGCTCACCGGCTGCTGGTGGCACTGCGCGCCCGCTTCTCCACGGTGTCCCCCATCTGGGCCGACGGCGGCTACGCCGGACGCCTGCTGATCTGGGCGCGCACGATCCTGTCGCTCACCGTCGAGATCGTCAAACGCACCGATGACCTCACCGGTTTCACGGTCCTGCCCCGCCGTTGGGTCGTCGAGCGCACGTTCGGGTGGATCAACAAGTACCGCCGCTGTGTCCGTGACTACGAGACCCTGCCCCACCACCACGAAGCCATGGTCCACATCTCCATGATCATGACCATGTCCCGCCGCCTCGCCCGCACCGGAGACTGGTAGGTGGAGTTTCCAGACGCGCTCTCAGACTTTGACAGTCAGGAAGGCAACCATGACCATGCATCTCCATGTTCCGGACCTTGGCCGGGTGCTGGCTGCGGCCAAGGAGGATCACAGCGCCGTCGTCGAGTTGACCCGCGCGCTGGTGCGCATTCCCACCCGGGCCGGCATCGACCCCTACGACCCCATCGTTGACCTGCTCTCAAGCTGGATGAGTCAGCACGGTCTGGCCACCACGCTGCTACGGGACGGCACCGGAGCCACCGTCGGCCTCACCACGGAGATTCGAGACGAGCACCCGGGCCCCCGATGGGTGCTCGACGCCTGCCTGGACAGCGCGCCCTTCGGTGACGAGACCGCCTGGACCCACTCACCCACCTCGGGCGTCATCAAAGACGGATGGTTGTGGGGACGCGGCAGCTCCGACTCCAAAGCCGCCGTGGCGATCTTCTGCCACCTCGCCACCCGGCTCGCGACCAGCACGGAGCAACTCCATGGCAGCGTGGTGCTGCTGTTCGACCTTGATGAGCACACCGGCCGCTTCGGCGGCGCCACCCGCTACTTCGAAGGCCCCGACGCGCCCCACGACGTCGCCGGGGTGATGATCGGCTACCCCGGAATGGACAAGCTCGTGATCGGCGGACGCGGCGTGCACCGCGCCCAACTCCACGTCCATGGCACCGCCTCGCACTCCGGCGCCAGCAAGCCGAGCCCCAACGCCATCGACAAGGCCGCGCACCTCATCCGCGAACTCACTGCGACCGAACTACCCAACGGAGCCAGCGAAGAGTTCCCACTGCCGGGCAAAATCACCGTCACCGCCATCCACGGCGGGCAGGGCTACTCGGTGACCCCCGACCTGTGCACTCTCAACATCGACATCCGCACCACTCCCACCTTCGACGACACCACCGCCGCGACGCTGCTGGACCAGTTCACCGCCCGTGTCGACCAGCACTGGCCCGACACCCGTCCCACCCTCATCCAGCTCACCACCCGCTGGCCCGCCTACGCCCTGCCCACCAACTCGCCGCTGCGCACCACCCTACTGCGAGTCGCGCGCACCTACGGGGTGGACGTCGAGGCCAAGATCGCCGGGCCGTCCAACATCGGCAACTACCTCGCGGGCCTCGGAATCCCCGCCACAGCCGGGTTTGGCGTCACCTACACCGGCCTGCACGCCACCGACGAACGCATCCAGCTCGACACCATCCCCACCACCCAAGCCGTCTACCACGCCACCCTGCTATCCCTGCTCACCACATGATCGACGGCCCAGCGCCCAGCCCGGCCCACAGACTCACGACACTCCTCTGTCATCCACCTGGCGGTCTGGCGCGGCGCTCACGCTGCTGAGCTAGTGTGCCGGTCACGTGCTGGATCGATCCGCTACCGGGGGGCCGAAAACCGTGACTGCTAAGCGCCGTGCTTTCGCGGAGCGCCGGGAGATAACTGGTTACAGCCAGGAAGCACTGGCGCGGAGCGTGGGTGTGCAGCCCACGACGGTGGGGCGCTGGGAGCGGGGCGAGACCTGCCCGCAGCCGGGGTGCCGACCCAAACTCGCCGACGCTCTGAGTGTCTCGGTCGAGGAGCTGGACATCATGCTCGCCGAAGGACAGCCAGTCGATGACGGTCAATCACATAGCTCGGAGCCACGCGAGCCGGATACGGCTGAGGACCTACCCGAAGACCCCGAGTGTGATCCAGTACTCGCACTTCCCTGGAACCATCGCGGTACCGTCGAGGCGGCAACTGTGCTGAGAGGCGATGATGGCCGGGTGAAGCGCCGAAAGTTCGTGTTCCTCAGCGGCATAACCTTGACCGCGCCGGCGCATCAGTGGCTCGTGCACGAGCCGGGGCCACTCATCTCCAGCCTATCAGGGCACCGGATCTCGGCAGGGCTCGTCGACCGGCTCACCGGCATGATCGCCGAACTCCGCAAGATGGACGACGTTGCCGGGGGCGGCAGCGTGCTCTCCCTGGCTCAGCACGAGTTCAGCTGGGTCGCCGGGTTGCTCGACCACGCGCTCTATGACGAGCTCACCGGCCGCAGGCTGCATGTTGTCCTCGCCGAACTGGGACAGCTGTGCGGTTGGACCGCCTACGATACCGGGCAATACGGGCTGTCTCAGCGCTACTACCTCGCGGCCCTGCGCGCGACGCACAGCGCCGATGACCGGCCGCTCGGCGCACATGTCCTTTGTTGCATGGCCGAGCACGCCGCCCGCCAGGGGGCAGCCCGGGAGGCTGTCACGCTCATCGAGACCGCCCTGGCCGGGACGCGAGGCCGGCAGAGTCCGAGCCTGCTGGCGGAGTTGCACAACCAACAGGCATATGCCTTCGCGACCCTGGGTGACACGTCAGGCTGCACATCGGCCATCTCCCAAGCCCGCACACAGATCGAGCGGCTGGCCCCCGCAACCGAGCCGTCCTGGCTGTACTGGGTGAATCCGGCGAACATGACCGCCGAGGTAGGAAACTGCCTACGGCAGTTGGGCCACGCTGAGCAGGCGGCGGTGATCCTCCGTGGCGGCATCGCCATGTTCGATGACGCACTCCCCCGTGGCCGGCTGGGCTACTTGGTCTGCCTAGCCGATACTCTGACTCGGCCAGGAAAGCAGCGTGACTTGGACGCCGCCACAGCCTTGGGCATCGAGGCGGTCCAGCTCGCCGAGGGCTTGGACTCGGCCCGCAGCGTCGGTCTGATCAGCGGCCTCTACCATCAGATGAAGCCGCACGCGAAGACCCCGACAGTAGGAGAATTCTTGGAACGCGCGCGAGGGTTTGTGGTGTAAAAAAGATGGTGGAGTCATGTAGGCATCCCGGCGCAGTCAAACCAGTTACTTTGCTTCCTGACAAGGGCCGCCGCCGGCCCGTATAGCATCGTCCGATTGCGGCTTGCGTCCAAGCCACTCCCCAAACTGCGTGAACACCGATTGCTTGGCCCATTCGCCGAAAACCTGGGCACGTTCACTGTCCCGGAGCGCAGCGAGAGGCTCAGTGCAGCCCGTTGGCACGAACACATCCCAGAGCGCGGACCACGAACCCGGCTGCGGCTTCGTCGTGGGCTTCTCGGCGATCGTACCTCCATCGCCCTCGTCGACGAAGATTCGTGGCACGCCGTGGTCATCGACGTAGACGAGTACACTCTGGAAGTGGCACTGACGAGTGGCGGTCTGGTCGGCCAGCCGCGCGATGCCCTCAGCCCCGAGCGCCCTGATCACGAATTTCACTAACGGACCAGGGAAGCCATTCAACTCATCGATGCAAAATCCGCTGTCCTCGATGATTACCGATCGCCCCAGCGCTCGGAACGCCTGCCGTGCTTTGTGGAGAGCGACGTCCTCAACCGAGCTCGATTGAATCTCGTCCAAGCCGAGCGTTACCTGATCCAGCTCGACACCAAGCGCCTCCAGGTGCTCGTGAGCCGTAGCGAATTTCCCAGCATTGCCCGTGACGAACGCGATTCGAACGGTTGCTCCCATGGCCTATGCTCCGTTTCTGTACGATGAGAGAAACACGGCGTTCGCTCGGGGACTGCGCGAGCGAAGAAGAAGCGCTCAGCTCAGTCATGTTCTGGGGCGATCGGATAGCTGGAGAATGTTGCGAGGGTCATCGAGCCATACCATCTGAGTATTTGTAGTTATGGTGAGCCCGAAACGTTCCCAGCTGGGCTGGCGGTACTGATGCCAACGTTGGTACGCGCTCTCGACGCATTCCCATAGTGGAGCTGGTCCGCCTTCGCGGATCTGCCGTGTGCCGTCATCGGCGGTGGTGAGATCGATCTCGCACCAGGAACCGTCGGGTGCGGACAGTGTCGCCGAGGTGGGGGCTCGGGTCGAGGGATCGAGAGTAAAACCGTGGCGTAGGTGGTGGGGCAGGGCGAGACAGGCCAATAGCCACACCTCACGGTCAGTGTTCCAGGGTTGGGCGGGCGCGGTGGTGACGCGCCGCTGACTGATCTCAGCTTTCGGCTGAAGTCCCGGGGTGGTGTCGTCGTCGTGGCGCATTCCCATGAACGCGGCCCACCGCCTGGTGAAGCGGCCTTCCAGTCGATCATGGTGGCGGTGCAGCAGGACGAGGTTTCCGGCTCCGGTGCCGAGCTTGACATCGGCGAGCAACGTGCCGCCGACGGCGAGTTGCTGTGCCCAGGCCCAGGGAATGCGAGGCAGGGAGCAGGTGACGATAATCCGGTCGTAGGGAGCGTGCCGCGGCCAGCCGTCGATGCCGTCGCGAGCGGCGAGCTGGGGGTGGCACCCGATGTCGGCCAGCCGCTTCTCCGCTGCCGCGACGAGATCTGCGTCGACGTCAAGGGAGAACACGTTCCCGGCTCCGAGGCGGTGACACAACAGCGCGGCGTTGTAGCCGGTGCCGGTGCCTACCTCCAACACCCGGTGCCCGTCATGGACATTGAGGGCTTCCAGCATCCGCACCATGAGATCGGGTTTGGTGCTTGAGGAGATGGCGCGACCGGCCGCATCGATCTCGGTCACCAAGGTGGTCAGCGAGTAGGCCAGCTCAAGGCCCGGCCCAGTGGTGTCGATCTGTTCCCAAGATCCGTCGTGTTGTTGCTGATAGGCGGTGGGCACCAGCAGATGACGGGGTGTGGCGGCGATCGCCGCAGCCCAGGCCTGGTCGTGAAGGTCACCGGAGTCAGTCAGGGCGGCAACTAGCCCGGCGGCGTAGTCAGCCCAGTCGGTGTCCGTGCTGGTCATGGCCCAGTTCCGGCGAGCAGGTCGGCGAGCTGTGCGCTCAGGGGCGCTCCGGTGGCGTGTTCGATGAACCCGTACTGACCGGTGGGGTTGATCTCCAGAAAGACCCATTCGCCCGCTGGGGTGATCACGAAGTCCAGTGCCCCGAACACCAGGCCGAATCCGGTCATCAGCAACCGGATCCCGGCGATGACCCGTTCGGGAGGGTCCACCAGTTCACAGCTCAGGTTGTCGTAGTCGGTGCGGTAGTCCACGTACCCTTGCGGGCTGCCGGCGGTGATCGCGGCGGCCGTGATGTTCGGCCCGATGACGGTCACCCGGCATTCCCGGGCCTTTGGTACCCACCGCTGGAACAGATGTGTGCTGTGCTCGACCCCGCGCAGGTCGGTGAAGTCGCCCTCCTCCAGCAACCGGGTGTAGACGTTCTTGCGCACACCTTCCTCGTCGATGGCCATACCCCCGACCAGCTTGGTCACCGTGGCACCATCCGCAGCGAACTCCCGCACGGCATTGGGCTCGTTGGTGATCAGCGTGTCCGGCACGGCCAAGCCGGCAGCGGCGGCGCGGACCAGCTGCACCGGCTTGTACGCCGCGTCCGCGACCCTGCTCGGGTGGTTGCACCACAGCCCCGGCAGCGACGCCAGCACACCGCCGAGCCCGTATTTCGCCTCTACCCGCGCGTGGTGCGCCTCAGTCGGGGACAACTCCGGCGGCATCCGATACGCCTCCGGCGACCGGTACCACACAGCGTGCACTCGATCGAGGTCCAGTCGGCCATGTGGTGCGGTGAGAACCCCGCACCAGCGCGCGTTGCGCAGCTCGACCGACACTTGCACATGAGTGGGGAACCACGCGGTGTTGACCCGGAACACCTCGACCCCACGCTCGCCGAGCAGGGTCACCATACGGTCGGCGGTGGGGTCGAGGTCTCGAGCCAGAATCAGGACGGTCACGCTGAGCCGCCTGGATTGTCGGGGCAGAAGTCGTAAGTCCAGTCCTCGGACTTGCCTTCGTCACCGTCCAAGTCGCTGACGGAATCCGCGCTGGGGTCGGCAGCGATGATCTCCGTCATCAGATGACCATCCAGGGTAAGCGCGAGCTGGCGGTCATGGTCGTAACACCAGGCCCCCGGCCGGGCGCCGCAGCGGCCCATGATCTGTGCGCCCCGTAGGTTCCATGGGCGAACTCCGACCGGGGACGGGACATCGTGCCCGACCGGAGTTCCCATCGGGCGGGCCAGCCCGAACCGCGCGGAGTGCGAGGCGATGGGGTCGTCGGCGAACCCAGCCGGTTCACCGGGCACATCCAGCAGTGTGGGCATGGTGGCCTCCTTGATGAGTCGAGCTGGTCGAGACAACTCGACTATACAAGGATCTCTGAATGTTTAGTCAAGGGTCCAGTCATGATTAAATTCTCGGAAGGATCACGAGGACAGGCCACGGTAGTCGGCGGCAACGCTGCGCAGCACAGCCAGCGCAGCGCCGTCGTAGCTCGCCACAGCCGCGAGGTCGGCGAACAGACGAACGTAGGACGCCACGTCAGGCGGATTGGTGAGGAAGGTGGTCCCTGCGTCTGTGCCGACGATGACCGCCCGGTCGTCGTACAGGTCGAACCCAGCAACGGGAGCCACCTCTACGGCGGTAGTCCACGGGATGACGCCAACACGAACATTGGGCTGAGCGGCGACGCGGGCGATGTGCTCCAGTTGGGCCGTCATGAGTCGCGGCGAGCCGACCTGCCACCGCAGCGGCCCCTCGGTAAGCAAGAACGTGAACGATCGGCCCGGCTCGGTGAGTAGCGCTTGCCGAGCTATGCGCCGATCCACCGCCGTCCTTACCTCATCAGCCGACAGATCATCCCCAGCCGAGAAGATCACGCGGGCGTAGTCGGGAAGTTGCAGCAACCCGGACACCACAGCGGGGTGGAAGTGCCGCACGGTGACCGACGTCCGCTCTATCCGGCTGATGCGTTCCTGCATCCGCGCCGCCCCCCGCTGGATGACCACCCTGGCCGCTGGCCTGACGTCCTCCCGCAAGTCTCGCGATATCCGAACAAGCCGTTGCCGCACGGCTGCCGAGGATCCGTACACCCGACACAGTGCGTCCACAGTCTCCGGGGTGGGAACGAACCGGCCGTTCTCGAACCGGCTGATACTCGCTTGGGTTTGACCGATTCGCCTGCCGGCTTCTACACCAGAAAGCCCAGCAGCCTTCCGCAACTCCCGCAGCGCCCCTGACAGCTCATCCCGACCCCGCAGTCTACGCACTTGCCCTTTTCAGCCATGCCGTCCGGTGGTACTCGGGGTGCCGTTCCCACCATTGCGGAAAGGGCTCCGCAACATCCCACACCGCATCCCGGCAAGCAACCCACGGGCCCGCCTCGGGACCCTCGATAGCCTGTCCATTCTGGAACCGGCCAGCGTGGTCGTAGCATATCGCCACGGCTCGGGAACGGTCTAGCAGCCAGAATTCCTCCCCGATCAGCCTCGCTGGCGGGTCCTGCTCAACGAGATCCAGCACACGGATTTCCTCGCCCGCGTCGACACTGCGGGTGTAAGCCCATTCACACTCGTAACACACGTACCTGCTCGGCGGCCGGTACAGCACACGAACCCGACGTACCGCGCGACCACGTCGACACTGGTCACGCAACCATTCACGCCACGGCCCCACCACGGCCGGGTCGGGGTCTGCCTCGCCTGCCAGATAGCGGGCGAAATCACCCCCGTCGCTGGGCACGTCGTACTGGTCGCGAACCTCTTGCCGGAACGCCTCGAACTCGAACCGCTCGGTGTAGCCGTCGAGACCAGCCTCATCGAGCAGCATGGTCACAACCTGGAACCCAGCGAAGCTGGGATCTCGACCACGTACTCGTCGTCCCCCACGTCCCCGACCTCAGCCAACAGCTCTGGGTCGGTGACCTTCTTACCGACGACGATCCGGGTTCCCCGTGGCGTGACGCTACTGACCCTCGGGCAGGTCTTGCCGTTCCCGCAGACCTCACCTACCCACGTCAAGCTGATCCGCATGATCAGTTCCCTTCCAGGCAGTGGGGCATAGCCGAGAGTGTCCTCCCCGCATGCCAGCGTAGTCAACACGACGGTTATGTATAGCCTGGACTCGCCGCGCTCGCGCTGGTGCGTAAATTGAGCACAGCGACGGCCTTGACGTCCGACAGGGAGGAGATGATCGTGGTCGCCAAGACGGGTAAATCGGATGCGGTCACCAAAGATCGGGACCGACGGTTGCCGCGCCGGGTCTACGAGCGTGAGTTGTTCCGCTTGCAGGCGGAGCTGGTCACGTTGCAGGAGTGGGTGCGGGCGGAAGGCGCGCGAGTCGTTGTCGTCTTCGAGGGACGTGACGCCGCTGGCAAGGGAAGCACCATCAAACGGGTCACCGAGTACCTTAACTCGCGGGTCGCGCGCATCGTCGCGCTGCCCGCGCCCACCGAGCGGCAGCGCACACAGTGGTACTTCCAGCGTTACGTGGAGCACCTGCCTGCGGCGGGGGAGATCGTGCTATTCGACCGAAGTTGGTACAACCGCGCCGGAGTGGAAAGGGTCATGGGTTTCTGCACCGTCGACGAGTACCAGCGGTTTCTGCGCCAGTGCCCCATCTTCGAGCGGCTGCTCATTGAAGACGGCATCATCTTGCGCAAATACTGGTTCTCGGTCAGTGACACTGAGCAAGAGCGCCGTTTCCAGGCCAGGTTGCGGGACCCGATGCGGCGCTGGAAATTTTCCCCGATGGACATGGAATCAATCATCCGGTGGGAGGACTACTCGCGAGCCAAGGACGAGATGTTCGCACACACCGATGTCGCCGAGAGTCCATGGTATGTCGTGGAGAGTGAGGACAAGCGCCGGGCGCGCATCAACATGATCGCCCACCTGTTGTCCACCATCTCCTACTCCGACGTCCAGCGGCCTCCGGTGCAGCTACCCCCACGCCCACCCTCGCATGGCTACCAGCGGCCACCTCGGGAGATACAGACCTACGTGCCCGACCACACGGCCGCACCAGAATGATCTTCACTGTCTGGAGGGCAGGACAAGCAGGTGGTTCAGAGATCAAGAGCCGCTGGTAAGCGAGGGATTCACATTCGGTGACAAGTCCGGCCGTCCCCGATGCCGAGGCGGTTGTGCAGCGAATCCAGCTCCCACACCCGACGCGGGGCGCGGCGGCCTAAGGTCAGTACCAGGTCGCGGAAGAGGGGGTCGTTGCGGACGCGGGTCGGGGCCAGCCGGTCGGCGGTGTCCAGGTGCCGGACCGCCTCCGCGTCGTGGCCCGACTCATCCTGCACCAGCGCCCGAGCCAGATCGAAATGCAGCGCAGACTCCCTGTCTTTGCTGTTGAGCACTGCCACGTCCAGCGGTGTCCGGGTGGCCTCCGCATAGGCCCGACCACCCTCACCGAGCTCGATGCCTACTGCTAACCGCCATAGGACAATATTGGTCGGACCAAAGTGCATAAGCATCCCGTTGCGCTCCCCGATCCGCGCGCCGATCTTTCCAGCCTCGGCCAGGTGAGCCCGCGCGTCGTCGCCCTGTTTGTCCCGCGCCGCACGCTGCGCCTGCGCCAAATGCATCATGCCCAGCATCTCCGCAGGCAGCGTGTCCGCACTGCGCAGGCAAGCGGAGGGGCCTAGTTCGTCGATACCCTCGGTGAGCATCCGCGACGCGCGGCCACGCGCGTTGAGCCACAGTAGTGGGAGCGACCACCACCACCGGGCGAAGCCGATCAGCCCGGGGTCGCCATGGCGACAAGCCACCTCGTATCCACGTCTGGCAGCTGAGATCGCGAGGTCGATATTTCCGGTGAGCGCTTTCGCGACGTCGCCCGCCAAGATGCATGACTGCACGAGCGCTCTGAACGCTCGGGGCCGGTCGGCTGGTCCGGCCGTCAGCGCGTGCGCCTGCAGCTCGGTCAACAACGTGCCCAGATCCCGCCCAGCCATCGCCCACCGGCCCTGGTCACGATGCTCATTCGCACTGTCGGCCCAGGCTACCAACTCATCGAGCGGTCGCGGTGTGACATCCGGAACGTCGTCAGGTCCAAAGTCGTTGAGCGCCAGGCTGATGCCGGGCAGCGCAGCCCGCCCCTCCAGGGTCGCCCGGTCCGGTGCCAGGTAAGGCTGGCCGGTCAGATCAGCGACCGAGCACCCCAGAGCGGCGGCCAGATCCTCGAGCAAGCCACGCCGGTTGAAGCCGCGCAGCCCGCGTTCCAGCCGGGACAGATATCCAACGGTAATGCCGGCGAGCCCGCCCACCACATCCAAGCTCAGCCCGCGACGAAGGCGGATCCTCCGAGCGCGCGCACCGATCGACTGCGCGTCAAGCACCTCCACGAGAACCCTCCTCTGCCAGGTCCCTCACCGATGCCCCGGGGGCAGACACCTCGGCGAGGAAGTGACGCAAGGCTACGCGCCACATCCCTTGCCACCCGAGCGCGCCTTCAACAAGCTCCAGCCCGGGAAACACCGGGCTTGGCTCCGTGACCTGGGCTCCCTCGCTGCCACATTGATCGGCTATCCGCCGCGCCGCACTCGGCAAGAACGGCGTCAGGTGCTCCGCGAGATCACAGCGGGGGTGGCGACCAACTCGCCCAGCACCGCGTCGAGGACCTCTGGCGGCGCAGCATCATTGCACTCGGCTTTGAAAAGAGCCCATGGCGTGCTTGAACAGAGTTGGACCGCCACTCGGCAACACGCTGTGGCGCCCCCAGACGCCTCCCACAGGTCGCTCAGCGAGGGGCGGGCCTCCCCGTGGGTGCTCTCAGTGCGCCGAGTTCGACAGGAGAGCTGCTCAAGCGGCTCCCGACAACCCTCGTGCCGAGCTCGGCGACAGGAGAGTCGATCACCATTGACGGGGTCGGGCGCTGTCCGTGAACTCGGCGTCACCGACGAACTCGGCTTTACCGACGTTGTGGGAGCTGGTCTTGGTCGGTCTCATCGAGTTTCACGACTGTGGTGCTCGCCTGCCCGTGAGGTTCTGGTTGTGAGCTTATGGGGGGTGTCCTCGATAGTGCGCACCACGCCAAGTTGATCATATGATAAGCGCCGTGGTCACGGCACGCGGAGGAAGAACACGTTTCCGCCTCCGAGGCGATGACAGAACAGCGCGGCGTTGTAGCCGGTGCCGATCTCCAACACCCGGTGTCCATCGTGGACATCGAGAGCTTCCAGCATCCGCACCATGAGGTCAGGCTTGGTGTCGGAGGAGACGGCGCTGCCAACGGCATCGATCTCAGTGACCGGTCAAAGCGGCCACCAGCCCGGCGGCTTAGCCGGCCCAGTCGGTGTCGGTGCTGGTCATGCCGGGTCCAGTCCCGCCGTGCTCGCGCTGTTGCGCGAGGTGAGCGCGGCGACCGCCTTGGCGGCATCGGCGGCGGCCTGCGCGGCGCGGTCGGCGAGCTCACTGCTGAGCTCGCCGAGCTCGGCGTTGAGCCGGACCAGCTCGGCGGCGGCCGCCGCAGCGGCAGCGGCCAGGACAGCCGCCGTGAAGGCGTCGCCACGGAGGTTGGGGTTGCCCCGGACGGCGAGCTCCACCGCCTCAGTGGCGATGCCACTGGCCAGCTCCGCGATCTCCGTCGGCACCTGGGCCGCCCGCTCCAGCGCACGCCGGATCTGCTGGCGGCGAAGAGCCGAGTCGGGCTTGCGGGGCAGCGCGAACGCGGCGAGCACCGCCTGGTAGGCCTCGGCGTCCCGCTCAGCGAGGGCGGCTACCTGGCCACGGATCTGGTCAGCGTGTGCGACCCGGTCCGCCGAGTCGACCAGTTGCTTGGTGGAGAACCGCGCGGCCATCCCAAGCAGCCCGGCGGCCATCGCGGCGGCGAGCGCCGCGGCGGCTCCGCCCCCCGGCGCCGGCTGCCTCGCGGCGAAGCGATCCAGCAGCTGCGCGACCGAGCAGTCGAGCAGCGACACGCCGTGAGCGCGGATCACGACAGTCCGACGATCTCGCCGCAGGAGTCGATGTCGATGCGGGTCGCGGCGGGGCTGGCGCCCAGACCCGGCATGGTGCGCATGTCACCGCAGATCAGGTAGATGAACCCGGCACCCACCGAGGCCCGCGCCTCCCGCACCGGCAGCACCCAGTCGGTGGGCGCGCCCATGAGCGCCGGGTCCGAGGAGATCGACAGGTGCGTCTTGGCGATGCACACCGGCAAGTGCCCGAAGCCATGGCGCTCGAAGCTGTCGAGCTGGCGGGACGCCGTGGAGCTGTAGTCCACCCCCCGCGCCCCGTAAACCCGCGACGCCACAATGTGGATCTTCTCCCGCAGCGTCGCGTCATCGGGATAGAGGAAGGCGAACTCCGAGGGCTCCGCGGCGGCCTCAGCGACCGCGGCGGCAAGCTCGGTGGCTCCCTTGCCGCCCTCGGCGAAATGGGTGCACACCGCGCAGCGGGCGCCCATGCTCTCAGCGATCTCGCGGATGGCGGCGTGTTCGGAGGGGTGGTCGGTGGGGAAGGCATTGATCGCCACTACCGGTGAGACGCCGTGGATTCGCACGTTCTCGATCTGTTTGCGCAGGTTCGCCCCGCCTGCGTGCACGTCCTCGGGGTTCTCCGCCAGCATGCCCTCCGGCAGCGGTCGACCCGCGCTGACCTGGTACCGACCGGAGTGCGCCTTGAGCGCACGGACCGTGGCCACCAGCACAGCCGCGTCCGGCCGCAGTCCCGACACCCGGCACTTGATGTTGAAGAAGCGCTCGGCGCCCATGTCGGCGCCGAAACCGGCTTCGGTGATCAGGTAGTCACCGCAGTGGATGCCGATGAGGTCGGCGATCACGGAGGAGTTACCGTGCGCGATGTTGCCGAACGGCCCGGCGTGCACCAGCACCGGCGTGCCCTCCAGCGTCTGCAGCAGGTTGGGCTTGATCGCCTCCCGCATGATCACCGTCATCGCGCCGGCCGCGCGCAGGTCTTGCGCGGTCACTAGCTGTCCATCGGGGCTCTGGCCGACCACAATCCGGCCCAGCCGGGACCGCATGTCGGCCAGCGAGGTGGACAGCGCGAACACCGCCATCACCTCACTTGCCGCGGTGATGTCGAACCCGCTCTGCCGGGGAACGCCATCGGCCCGCGACCCGAGCCCGATCACGATGTTGCGCAAGGCCCGGTCATTGACGTCGAGCACTCGGTTCCAGGTGATGCTGTGCGGGTCGAGGTTGACACCTTCGCGCTGGTGCAGCTGGTTGTCGACCATCGCGGCGAGCAGGTTGTGCGCCGCGGTCACCGCGTGCATGTCCCCCGTCAGGTGCAAGTTGAGCGTCTCCATGGGGACGACCTGACTGTAGCCACCACCCGCCGCCCCACCCTTGATCCCGAAAGTAGGACCCATCGAGGGCTGCCGGATCGCGACCGTGGCGCGCTTGCCGATGTGCGCGAAGCCCTGGCCCAGTCCCACGGTGGTGGTCGTCTTGCCCTCGCCGAGCGGAGTGGGCGTGATGGCGGTGACGACCACGTACTTGGCGCGGGGGGCCTGCGCCAGCTCCTCGATGGCCGCTGTTTTGATCTTCATCACGTGCTCGCCATAAGGCTCGAGCAGGTGCCGACCCAACCCCATCGCGGCACCAACCTCCACCAACGGCGTCAGCGCAGCCCCACGAGCAATCTCCAAATCACCAGGAAAAGCCACCCATGCACTCCTTTCGGGTGCTCTCAGCCTCCGGGAACGAGAGAGCTGTCAGGGCTAGTAGCGGTAGTGGGTTGGTTTGTAGGGGCCCTCTACGTCTACGTCGATGTAGTCGGCTTGTTCTTTGGTCAGGGTGGTGAGGTGGCCGCCCAGGGCCTCGACGTGGATCTTGGCGACTTTCTCGTCAAGTATTTTGGGCAGGGTGTAGACCTCCCGGTCGTATTCCTGGTGCTTGGTGAACAGCTCGACTTGGGCGATCACCTGGTTGGCGAACGAGGTCGACATCACGAAACTCGGGTGCCCGGTGGCGTTGCCCAGGTTCAGCAACCGCCCCTCGGACAACACGATGATCGAATGCCCGTCCGGGAACGTCCACTCATCGACCTGCGGCTTGATCACCATTCGGCGGGCGCCCGAGCGGCGTTCCAACCCGGTCATGTCGATCTCGTTGTCGAAGTGCCCGATATTGCCCAGGATCGCCTGGTGCTTCATCCGCGCCATGTGCTCCACGGTCACGATATTCTTGTTCCCGGTGGCGGTGATCACGACATCCGCGCGCTCGATGAGGTTGTCCAGGGTGTCGACGGTGAAACCGTTCATCAGCGCCTGCAGCGCGCAGATCGGGTCCACCTCGGCCACCACCACCCGGGCACCTTGGGCCGCCAGCGCCTCCGCGCACCCCTTGCCGACATCCCCATACCCGCAGACCAGCGTCAACTTCCCGGCCAGCAGCACATCCACCGCCCGGTTGATCCCATCCACCAGCGAATGCCGGCACCCGTACTTGTTGTCGAACTTCGACTTCGTCACCGAATCGTTGACGTTGATCGCGGGGAACAACAGCTCCCCCGCCGCGGCCAATTGATAAAGCCGGTGGACGCCGGTGGTGGTCTCCTCGGTCACGCCGCGGATGCCCGCGCCGATCGCGGTCCACTTCCCCGGCGTCGCGGCCAGCGAGGTCCGCAGCACGTCCAGGAACACCGCCCACTCATCCGGGTCGTTCCCGTCCGCGGTGGGCACCACCCCGGCCTTCTCGAAGGTCGTTCCCTTCTGGACCAGCATGGTGGCGTCCCCGCCGTCATCCAAGATCATGTTCGGCCCGGCCCCGTCGGGCCAGGTCAGCATCTGCTCGGTGCACCACCAGTACTCCTGGAGCGACTCGCCTTTCCAGGCGAAACAGGGCACTCCGCGCGGCTGCTCGGCACTGCCGTGCGGACCCACCACCACCGCGGCCGCGGCGTGATCCTGGGTGGAGAAGATGTTGCACGACGCCCAGCGGACCTGTGCGCCGAGACTGACCAGGGTCTCGATCAACACGGCGGTCTGGATGGTCATGTGCAGTGACCCCGAGATCCGCGCCCCGCGCAACGGGAAAACGTCCGCATACTCCCGCCGCAGCGTCATCAAACCCGGCATCTCATGCTGGGCCAACCGGATCTCATGACGGCCAAAATCAGCCAGACCCAGATCGGCGACAGCGAAATCAATGCCGGCGCGGCTTTGTAACTTCTGCTCAGCGGCGGGCGCCACAGTCATCGAAATGCACTCCCTGTCAGGTGAAGTTGGTGCTCACGCGCGCACGTGGTCGGCTACCTCGGCGGCGCTGTCGGGTCCGTATGCCGCACTGAACCGCTCCATGAACGTCTCAGGTTCGAACTCGTGCTCTTGGGTGCCGACCGATTCGATAACCAGGGTAGCCAGCATGCAACCGAGCTGGGCGGCCCGCTCATCACCCACGCCCCAGGCGACCCCGGCCAGGAAGCCAGCCCGGAACGCATCCCCCACCCCGGTGGGATCCGCCTTGCGGCGCTCCGGCGGCGGTGCCACCGAGATCGCGGGTTCACCCGGCCGCTGCACGGTCACACCCTTGGCCCCCCGGGTCTGCACCGACACACCCACCCGCGCCAGGATGTCCGCCTCACCCCAGCCGGTCTTGCGCTCGAGCAGCCCTCGCTCGTAGGTGTTGGTGAACAGGTAGCTCGCGCCCTCGACCAGCTGCTCGATCACCTCGCCGTCGAGCGAGGAGAGCTGCTGGGAGGGATCCGCGCCGAACGGGATGCCGAGGTCCCGGCACTCCCGGGTATGTCGAAGCATGGCCGCCGGATCGTTCGGGCCCACCACCACGAGATCGGTCCCGCCGAGGCGCGCCACGATCGGGGCCAGCTCGATGTCCCGGGACTCGCTCATCGCGCCAGCGTAGAACGACGCGATCTGGTTCTGGTCGGCGTCGGTGGTGCACTGGAACCGGGCGGTATGCAAGGTCCGCGAGACGCGCACCGCGCTGATGTCCACTCCATGTGCCGAGAGCCATCGCCCGTACTCGGTGAAGTCGGCGCCGACCGCGCTCACCAGCACCGGCGCCAGCCCGAGGCAGCCCAGGTTGAACGCGATGTTGGCACCCGCCCCGCCCCGGCGGATCGCCAGGTCTTCCACCAGGAAGGACAGCGAGAGGTTCGCCAGTTGATCAGGCACGATCTGTTCGGCGAACCGGCCGGGAAAGACCATCAGGTAGTCGGTGGCGATCGACCCGGTGACGATGATGCGCACACAGCCTCCTTCGTGAGCCCCTTTGCGAACCTCAGACCCCGGCCGGTTGCGCGCTGGCGGGCAGCCCGGCGGCGGAGCGCAATTTCGCCGCCTTGTCGGTCCGCTCCCAGGTGAAGTCAGGATCGTCGCGCCCGAAGTGGCCGTAGGCGGCGGTCTTAGCATAGATCGGCCGGTGCAGTCTCAGATAGCCGCGGAAGGCCGCCGGGCGCAAGTCGAAATGCTCCTCCACCAGCTTCTCGATGGTCGTGCGCGGCACCTGCTCGGTGCCGAAGGTCTCCACCAGCAGCGACAGCGGCCGGGCCACCCCGATCGCGTAGGCCACCTGCACCTCGACCCGATCGGCCAAGCCGGCGGCCACGATGTTCTTGGCCACGTACCGGGCCGCGTAGGCGGCGGAGCGGTCCACCTTGGACGGGTCCTTACCGGAGAACGCGCCGCCACCGTGCCGGGCGAACCCGCCGTAGGTGTCCACGATGATCTTCCGGCCGGTCAGCCCAGCATCCCCGACCGGGCCGCCGATCACGAACCGCCCGGTCGGGTTGACGAACAGGTTGCGCGCCAGCTCGGCCTCGTCGTAGAACCCGGCGGGCAGCTCCGCGAGCACCACATGTTCCCACAGATCCGCCCGGATCCGCTCCAGGGTGGCCTCCTCGGCGTGCTGGGTGGAGATCAGCACCTTCTCCACCCCGATCGGCACGTGATCCCGATAGCGGACAGTGACCTGAGTCTTGCCGTCGGGCCGCAGGTAGGGCAGCGTGCCGTCCTTGCGCACCCGCGCCAGCCGCTGGGACAGCCGGTGGGCCAGCGCGATCGGCATCGGCATCAGCTCGGAGGTCTCGTTCGTGGCGTACCCGAACATCATCCCCTGATCCCCCGCACCGGCGCTGTCCAGCTCGTCCTCGGACAGCTTCCCGCGCCGCTCCGCCGCCAGGTCCACCCCCTGAGCGATGTCCGGCGACTGCTTGTCCAGCGCGGTCAGCACCGCGCAGCTGCGCCCGTCGAAACCGAAGCTCCCGTTGTCGTAGCCGATCTGGCAGATCGTGTCGCGGACGATCTGAGTGTAGTCCAGCACCCCCGGCGTGGTGATCTCTCCGGCCAGCACAACCAGCCCGGTGGTGATCAGGGTCTCGCAGGCGACCCGCGAGTAGGGGTCCATCGTCAGCGCCGCGTCCAGCACGGCGTCGGAGATCTGGTCAGCCATCTTGTCGGGGTGGCCTTCGGTCACCGACTCGGAGGTGAACAGGTACTCCACGGTCTCCAACTGGGTCATCGGATCACGCTCCTTGGCGCGGCGAGGTTCGGCGGGCCGCCGCTGTTGCTTCCACCATCGCTACCAGCTTCAATCTCGCTACATCGGCGGCAAGGCGGCGCCGCCCACAGTCTGGGACAACGGGTACCAGCACGAAACCACGATGCTCGCCTTTGTGCCGCGGGCACAACTCGGGAGCCGCGGCGTCACCGGCTACGCTGCGGACGCCGTCAGCGCTCAGGGAGACTGTCGATGAACCACTACCTCTACAAGCTGGTCCCGCCCCGACCGACTTTCTTCCACGACATGACCGAAGCCGAGTCAACGATCATGCGGGACCATGTCGGCTACTGGACCGGCTTGGCCCACGACGGCACCGCCGTCGTCTTCGGGCCGGTCGCCGACCCCGTCGGCGCGTGGGGGCTGGCCGTGGTCGAGGCCGACACCGAACACGACGTTCGCGCCCTCGCCGCCGCCGACCCGGCCATCACCGCTGAGCTGGCCACCTTCGAGGTCTACCCGATGCCCGGCGCGATCACCCGGCCGTAGCGAGCGCCACTCGCAGGTGCTGCCGACAGCTCGAATCGCGCTCTTGGTCGCCACCTCGTGCTTGGCCTGGTCGCGGAGGGCATGGCCACCGGGGAGATCCTCGTCGACTCGCCCCAGCTCACAGCCGTTGACGTGGCCGAAGCGTTAGATCGACGAGGTCCTTGGTGCCAGCGACGCCGTGCCCTGAAAACCCACGTCGCCGGCCAGGGCGCGCCCCGAGCCTGCTAATGGGCGAGCAGCGCCCGCACCGTGTCACTGACCCCGCCCCAGGCCCGCGGGACGGCCTGAGCAAGACCCACAGCCGCCGCGTCCCCACCGACCACGCCAGGTGCGACCTCAGCGACGCTCGGGGAGCACCCGGGCCAAGTGGCTCGACCACAGCGGCATCGGTGCGCCCAGGGCACGCTCAAGCCGCTCAAAACCGTCCGGACCGGCAGAGGAGGGAGCCAGCTGCTGCCCACGTGGCCAGCAGCGCCCCGCCGGCGCCTCGCCAGTCTCCGGCCATGCCCGGCTGTCCTACCGTCGGCCATCGCGCTGGTCACCCTGCCGAGTCTTTTGTCCCATTAATCCCGTTCTCCTGCGCGACTTTACTTTCGCAAATAATCACTCTTGATCACCGTTTATCATCGTTAGAATTAACTCGAACGGGTTGTCTTGTCGCAGGAGTCTCGCTTAACATAACCAACGATGAGTTAGGCCCACTCGGAGGTGTACATGTCAGAGAGCCGAAGATCGGGTGACGTCGAACGGTTGCTGGAGCGGCAAGCCGGCAACGGTGCCTCCACGACGGGTCAGGAGTTGGTGTTCGATCCGACCACCGGGCAGCTCGTCGTGACCAACCAGCCGAGTCCGGACGCGGTTCTGGCGACCCCGACCGCTGAGGACGGCTTCTTCGGGTCCCGCTTCCGACGATGATCATCGTTCCGCAAATCTTCCTGTACCAGGAGCAGGTCGACACTCTGTGGCGTGAGTTCATGCGGTGCGGCGTGGCTCAGCAGCGGCGGGCTCTTGGCATGGAACTTGACGGTGGCGAGGTGTACCACGTCTACACCGCACCGCCGAGTGCCCACTTCGCGGGCACGCCGTGCCTGGCTGTGGTCGATATGCGCGGGGTGTCACCGGGGAACGAGGTCCCACCCGATCTCGGACCGCACGACGGTGTCCGGGTCGTGGTGCTGCTCGGCCTGGCTGACGGGCGCGTACGTGCCGGCGGCTTCGTCTATCGGGAGGAGCAATGGGTCGAGGGCACGGTCAAGTT
>JBOHFJ010000024.1:0-24525 GCA_050699655.1 Pseudonocardiaceae bacterium | reverse complement strand
GATCCGGCCGGATCGACGCCGCCGGATCGGACCTCAAACGGGGAGGCGGTCAGCGTCGCTTGCGCAGCGGGCCTGCGGCCTGTCGAAGGCTGAATCCGGCACCCACGCTGGTGGTCGCACCGTCGGCCGACCGGCCTCCCGGAGCACCTGAATGGGTGCGGCCCGGACGCTGGCGGCTGGTAGGACGGCACTAGACCCACCATGGGGTGCCATCAAGATGGCGGTAAACCCACCGGAAGGTGAACAGTGGGGAACGCGGATACCTTGCGTTACCAGAACACTTCCACTCCGTGTTCCTCAAGCGATCAATGTAACGCCGTGGACATTTTGTCCGATCATCCAGCTGAACCACTCTAACGAGTGTAACCGAATCGAGCTGGGGCATCGCTGACGGTTACTCACTCAGATGACTGAGCGAAGTGAGCGATGAATCATGGCCCTTGAGCATGACGACCAGAGCATGGACATCAATCTCCTTGAGTCGGCAGGCAATGGGCAGTCGCCCACAGTGGTCGGACAGTTGGGGTTCGCACCACAACAGCCTGACCGGGCCGAGCTCGGCGTCGCCCGCCGACGGCGCACCGCAATCCCGCGGCCCCGTTGGGAGACTCGGTATGCGCAAGTGGTCGCCGTCTCGGACCTCACCGCGCTGGCCGTGTCACTCGGGCTGCACAAGTTGTGGGGTAGCCCATCCGGTTACAACCACCTACGGATCGTGTTCGGCCTGGTCCTGATCGCCATGACAGGCGCCGTCCTAAGCCTCGCGCGAGCTTGGGACCCGTTGGTGCTAGGGCAGGGCGCTGAGGAGTTCAACCGGTTGCTGCGGGCCGCCGCCGCGCTAGCGGTGTTGGTCAGTCTGGTCGGATTGGCGGTCAAGCTTCCCGAAGTGCGGCCGTACGCCTTCGGCGTCGTTCCGATCGCCTTCGTCCTGGCTGCCGCTGGTCGCATGGTCTTTCGCAAGGTGCTGCACCGGCGTCGCCGCGGTGGTGCCTGCATGCGAGAGGTCCTCGCTGTCGGCAGCGAAGAGGCGGTCACCAAGCTCATCGTGCGGACACAACGCGCGCCCCATGACGGGTGGACCGTGACCGGCGCATGCACACCCAGCGGTACCGGCACAGACGGTGGTGGCAGCATCATTGACATACCTGTCGTCGGTGACCTGGACGCGGTGGCACAGGTGGCCGACACGGGCCGGTACCGCGTTGTGTCGGTCGCCCCCGCGCCAGGATGGAGCTCTCAGCGACTGCACCATCTGTCCTGGGACCTTGAGCGCACGTCCGCTGAGCTGCTAGTGGATCCCGGCCTCATGGAGATCGCCGGTCCCAGGCTGCACGTCACCGCCGTGGACGGCCTCCCTCTGCTGCGGCTTACCGAGCCGGCGTTCACCGGGGTGCCACGCGTGGTCAAACGGGTGATTGACGTGCTGGGAACAGGCCTGTTGCTAGTCCTGATCTCGCCGGTAATGATCGCCCTCGCGATCGTGGTGCGCAGTGACGGCGGGCCGGTCTTCTACCGGCAGTCTCGGGTTGGCAGGCACGGCACGCCCTTTTCGATGATCAAATTTCGGTCCATGGTGGTGAACGCTGATCAGCACCGGTCCGATCTCGCGCGGGGCAACCAGGGCTTTGGCCCACTATTCAAGCTGCGGCAGGATCCCAGGGTGACCCGAGTGGGCAGATTCCTACGCAAGTACTCGCTCGACGAGCTACCCCAGCTTTTCAATGTTCTTTCGGGGTCGATGTCGTTGGTGGGGCCGCGGCCGCCGCTGCCGGAAGAAGTTGCAAGCTACTGCCGCGATGCGCAGCGCAAGTTACTGGTCAAGCCGGGAATGACGGGGCTGTGGCAGATCAGCGGTCGCAGCGACCTTTCCTGGGAGGAATCTGTCCGGCTGGACCTCCGCTATGTGGAGAACTGGTCCCTCGCGCTGGACATCTTAATCATGTGCAAGACGCTTGGCGCCGTCATCCGGGGTACTGGCGCCTACTGACCGGACTGGAGCCCTCCATGTCGCAGCCAGTCCGGTCTGGGCTTACCTGCCGGCTCTGTGGATCTCACGCGCTCAGGAGTTTTCTCGACCTCGGGGCGACGCCGCCGTGCGAGCGGTTTCTCACCGCTGACCAGCTGGACGAGCCGGAGCTGAACTATCCTCTGCATGTACGGGTGTGCGCACACTGTCTCCTGACGCAACTGCCACCCCTGATCACGCCAGAAGAAACCTTTACGGACTACGCCTATTTCTCCTCCTACTCCAGCTCCTGGGTGGCCCACGCCGAACGGTTCGTCCAGAACGCGGTCAGCAGGCTCGGCCTGAGCGCCGAGTCCTTCGTCGTCGAGGTGGCCAGCAACGACGGCTACCTCCTGCGGCACGTGGTACAGCGGGGTATGCGGTGTCTGGGCATCGAGCCCTCGACCAACGTCGGCGATGCGGCCCGCGCCCTCGGGATACCGACCCTGACCGCATTCCTCACACCCGAGACCGCCGCCGTGGTCAGGGCCGACCATGGGCCCGCGGACCTGGTCGTGGCGAACAATGTCTACGCCCACATTCCCGACATCGTCGGGTTCACCGAGGGCCTGCGGCAACTGGTCGCCGACGACGGCTGGGTGTCGATCGAGGTCCAGCACCTGCTGACCCTCGTGCGGCACACCGAGTTCGACACGATCTACCACGAGCACTTCCAGTACTACACGGTGCTCACCGCCCAGCGGGCACTCGCCTCCGGCGGGCTGGCCCTGGTCGACGTCGAGCCGCTCGACACCCACGGCGGCTCGATCCGGTTGTGGGCCCGGCCCAGCGAGATCTCCGGAGCACCATCGTCGACGGTGGCCGACCTCCTCGCCGCCGAGGCGGCCGCTGGTCTGTCCACAGTGGCGGGCCACGGCGGTTTCGCCCCGGCCGTGCACCGGGTTCGGGCCGAGCTGCTGCGCTTCCTGCTCGACGCGGCGGCGCGGGGCAAGACAGTTGTCGGCTACGGGGCCCCGGGCAAGGGCAACACCTTGCTCAACTACTGCGGCATCCGCCCTGACCTGCTGCGGTACACCGTCGACCGCAACCCTTACAAGCACGGACGCTTCACCCCGGGCACCCGGATCCCGATCCATCCGGTCGAGCGGATCGCCGCCGACCGGCCGGACTACGTGCTGGTGCTGCCCTGGAACCTCCGCACCGAGCTCACTGAGCAGCTGGCCCACCTCTCCGACTGGGACGGCCAGCTCGTCTTCCCGATCCCCCGACTCGAGGTGGTCTCGCCATGAAGGTAGTGCTGTTCTGCGGTGGCTACGGCATGCGGATGCGCAACGGCACCGACAGCGACCTGCCCAAGCCGATGAACCGGGTCGGCCCGCGCCCGCTGCTCTGGCATGTCATGCGCTACTACGCTTACTTCGGACACCGCGAGTTCGTGCTGTGCCTGGGCTATGGCGCGCGCCACATCAAGGACTTCTTCCTCAACTACCAGGAGACGGCGTCCAACGATTTCGTGCTCCGCGGCCGCGATGTCGAGCTGCTGTGCAGCGACATCGCGGACTGGACGATCACGTTCGTGCACACCGGGATGGACACTCCGATCGGTGAGCGGCTGCGCCGGGTGCGCGAGCACGTCGAAGGGCAGGAGGCGTTCTTGGCGAACTACGCTGACGTGCTTACTGATCTGCCGCTGGACCATATGGTGGAGAAGTTCCTCACCAGCGACGCCACCGCGGCCCTCCTCGCGGTACCCCCGCAGTCGGCCTTCCACTGCGTCGAGCTCGGAGAGACCGACCGGGTCTGCGCCATCAACTCGATCCGCGCCATGCCGCTGTGGGAAAACGGCGGGTACTTTGTCATGCGCCCCGAGGTCTTCGACCATCTGCCGGAGAACGGCGACCTGGTGGAGGATGCCTGCTCGTCGTTGGCCAAGCAAGGCAAGCTCATGGCTTATCCGTACCGGGGTTTCTGGTATTCGGCCGACACGGTCAAGGAGCGGAACGCGCTGGAGGCCGCCTACCAGAGCGGTACCCGGCCGTGGATGCTCTGGGAACAGCGCCCAGACCGGCACCCGTTCCAAGCTCTGGTCGCCCAAAACTTGATCGGCCAAAACTTGGTCGACCAGGGGATGGAGCGCTAGATGCTGCGTCTCATTCCCGAGCCGTGCGCCGAGCTGCTGCTGCTGGGGGCGCACTGCGACGACATTGCCCTCGGTGCTGGTGGCACCCTGCTCACGTTGTGCCAGGCCAACCTGGCGATGCGGGTCACCGCTGTGGTCCTGTCCGGCGGCGGGAGCGTGCGCGAGCACGAGGAGCGCTGCGCGCTGGAAGCGTTCTGTCCCCAGGCGAACCTGGAGGTCGTCGTGCTCGACCTGCCGGACGGGCGGCTGCCGGTGCACTGGGCGCGCGTCAAAGACACCCTGGAGGAACTGCGCCGCCGCGCCGCGCCAGACCTGATCGTGGGGCCGTCGCCGCATGACGCGCACCAGGACCATCGTGGTCTGTCCCGGCTCGTTCCCACCGCGTTTCGTGACCATCTGACGCTGGGTTACGAAATCCTCAAATGGGACAGCGACCTGGCCCAGCCCAACACGTTCGTCCCGCTGTCCCCGGTCGTGGTCGAAGAGAAGATCGAGCTGCTGGGCCAGCACTACGCCTCGCAACGCGACCAGATCTGGTTTGACGACGAGGCCTTCCGAGGACTGGCCCGGATCCGCGGGGTGCAGTGCCACAGCCGCTACGCCGAGGGGTTCCACGTCCAGAAGATGTCCATCGGACTCCGATGGACCGGCTCGTCGGGGCGACGATGATTATGAGGAGGAAGATTATCCGTGCGTGTTCTGCTGACTGGCCACCAGGGTTATCTCGGCTCGGTGCTGGCACCCGTGCTGGCCGAGGCCGGCCATGACGTCGCTGGCCTGGATTCCGGGCTGTACGCGGACTGCGTGCTCGGTCCCGAGCCGAACGATCCACCAGGCCATGCGCTGGACCTGCGTGAGGTCAGACCCGAGCACGTCGCGGGGTTCGACGCCGTCGTGCACCTCGCCGCGCTGTCCAACGACCCGCTCGGGTGGCTCGCTCCGGAGATCACCTACGCGGTCAACCACCAGGCCGCGGTTCGACTGGCCCAGTTGGCGAAAGACGCCGGGGTACGACGATTCCTCTACGCCTCCACCTGCTCGGTGTACGGCGCTTCGGGTGGTGACGACCTGGTGGACGAGGACGCCCCGCTGCGGCCGGTGACGCCCTACGCTGAGTCCAAGGTCCGGGTCGAGGAGGATCTCGCCAACCTCGCCGACGCCGAGTTCAGCCCGGTGTTCTTGCGCAACGCGACCGCGTTCGGCTTCTCCCCTCGACTGCGCGCCGACATCGTGCTCAACAACCTCGTCGGGTACGCGGTGCTCTCCGGGGAGATCCGGGTGCTCTCCGACGGCACCCCGTGGCGTCCGCTGGTGCACGCTCGCGACATCGCGGGCGCGTTCCTGGCCGCGCTGGAAGCACCGAGGGAGTCTGTGCACACCGCGGCGTTCAACGTCGGCACCGAGCGGAACAACCTGCGGGTGTCCGAGATCGCCGAGGCCGTCGCCGCGGCGGTGCCCGGAGCCCGGGTGGTGATCACCGGTGAGAGCGGCGCCGACCCGCGGTCCTACCGGGTCGACTTCTCCCGGATACGGTCCGCGCTGCCGGGCTTCCGCTGCGCCTGGTCGGTGCCCGAGGGTGCGGCCGAGCTCGCCGAGGCCTACACCACGCACGGACTCACCTGGGAGAGCTTCGAGCGTCGCTTCACCCGGCTGGCCCGGCTGACCGACCGCACCGCGCAGGGCAGCCTCGACTCCTCACTGCGCCCCGTCCCGGTGGGCTGAGGCGATGCAGCCCGCCGCCGTACCAGGCCGTGACCTGCACGAGCTGGTCACCCGGCTGTACCCGTTGTGCCGCAGCATCACCGGCGACGGAGTGCGCCAGACGCTGGCCATCATCGGCGAGTCGATCTCGCTGCAGGTCCACGAGGTGCCCACCGGGACCGCGGTCTTCGACTGGACCGTGCCGCGAGAGTGGAACATCACCGACGCATACATCAAGGACGACACGGGCGCGCGGGTCGTCGACTTCCGTGCGTCCACCCTGCACGTGATGAGCTACAGCGTGCCGGTAGCGGCCACCATGACGCTGGAGCAGCTGCGCCCACACCTGCACTCGCTGCCCGAGCAGCCCGGCCTCATCCCGTACCGCACCTCCTACTACGCGGAGAACTGGGGTTTCTGCCTGAGCCACACCGTGCTGCAAGAGCTGGCCGAAGGCGAGTACGAGGTCCGGATCGACTCCACTCTCGCCGATGGTCACCTGACCTACGGCGAGCACGTCGTGCCGGGCCAGGTCGAGGACGAGGTGCTCGTCTCCTGCCATGTCTGTCACCCGTCACTGGCCAACGACAACCTGGCCGGGATCGCCGTCGCGGTGGCGCTGGCGCGACGGCTGGCGCTGGCCACACCCCGGTACACCTACCGTTTCCTGCTCATCCCGGGCACGATCGGCTCGATCACCTGGCTGGCGGTCAACCAGCACCGGGTCGGGCGGATCGCGCACGGACTGGTCCTCGCCTGCGCCGGCGACCGCGGCGGCCTGACCTACAAGCGCAGCCGGCGGGGCGACGCGGAGATCGACCGGGTGGCATGCCACGTGTTGCGTCACTCCGGGCGGCGGCATGCGGTCGTGGACTTCTCCCCGTACGGCTACGACGAGCGGCAGTTCTGCTCGCCCGGCTTCAACCTCCCGGTCGGCTGCCTGACCCGGACACCGCACGCGCGGTACCCCGAGTACCACACCTCCGCTGACGACCTGGACTTCGTCTCCGCCGAGGCGATGGCCGACACCCTGGACACCTGCTGGCGGGTGCTCGGCGTCCTCGAGCGCAACCGCCGCTACGTCAACCTCAACCCGTATTGCGAGCCGCGGTTGGGCAAGCGGGGACTGTACGGGTCGATCGGCGGCCGCGGCGATACCCAGGAGCGCCAGCTGGCGATGCTCTGGGTGCTCAACCTGTCCGACGGTCAGCACACCCTGCTGGACATCGCTGAGCGGTCCGGGATGACTTTCGACCTCATCGCGGAGATGGCGGGCCTCCTGCGGGACGCCGAACTGGTGGGGGAGTAGCCCGATGAGCCCGGTTGCGCGCCCGGCCCTGCCACTGGTGCTGCGCGGGCCGATCGGGGTCATCGCGGTCCTCGCCGCTGGAGTGGATGTGGTGCTGGCCGCTCACTATTCCGGCGACACCACCGCCGGTTGGTGGGACAGGTGGGCACAGACCGCGGTACAGGGTCTGCTTCCCCACGCGGGACACGATGCCCTGCCGATCGATCTCGTTGGCGAGCCCCTCGTGACGGCGGGACTGGCGGCGCTGCTGGCGGCGGCCTGCCTGGTCCTACGGCGACGTCGCCTGGCCGTAGTCGCCGTCGCGGGTCCGGGCTTGACCGGCATCGCCACCACGGTCCTCAAACCGGTGATAGGCCGGACGATCCATGGCGACAACCTCTCTTACCCCAGTGGGCACACCGCCGCGGCGACCGTGTTGGCGCTCGTCGTGACGCTGCTGGCCGTCGACCTGCTCCGGGCCGGGAGAATGCCCGGCGTGCTGCTCATCTGCGCCGGAGCGGGCTTGGCCGGTGCGATGATGGCCTGGTCGCAGGTCGTCCTGCGGAACCACTACCCGACTGACACAATCGGTGGTTTCTGCACGGCCTTGGCCGTGGTACCCGCAACGGCATGGTTGGTCGACTGGATTGCCACTGCCCATTAAACGTAACACTTTCCGCCGCAATGCCGACTTACGGAGCAAGGGGGACGTTACTCGGTCTCGGCACTGTCTGCCCGACCAGAAGGACTGGGAACGGATGAAGACAGTGTCATGCCGGCGAGTGTCATGCCGGCGAGTCAGCACGGTACGCCTAGCCATGGCCCCCGGCGGCTCTCGTGACTTTCGCGCGTTGGCACAGCGGCTCAGCTGGGGACTCGCCGACCAAGCGGTCTCCAGTATGACGAACTTCATCGTGGGGATCTACGTGGCGCGCTCGCTCGGGGCAACGGCGTTCGGGATCTTCAGCCTCGCCTGGGTGACCTACGGTGTGGTCCTCAACATCTCGCGCGGACTCGCCACCGACCCCCTGATGGTGCGGTTCAGCGGCGCACCGACCGCGTCTTGGCGCGACGCGGTGTCCCGGATGTCGGGTACGGCCCTGCTGGTCGGTCTCGTCGCCGGGGCCACCAGCCTCCTCGTCGGTATCGTCCTGCGCGGTCCGATCGGCATCGCGTTCGTCGCGCTGGGCCTCATCCTGCCTGCTGTCCTCCTCCAGGACAGCTGGCGGTTCGCGTTCTTCGCCGCCGGCCAGGGCCAGAAGGCGTTCACGAACGACATCGTATGGGGCGCGACCCTGCTCCCAGCGATGGTTGTCGCGGCACACGGTGCGACGGTGTTCGGGCTCATGCTGGCCTGGGGACTGTCTGGCGCCGTCGCCGCTGCCTACGGCTGCTTCCAGATCCGCCTCCTCCCTCGGCTGACCGGGGTCCGTTCGTGGTGTCGCGAACAGCGCGACCTGGGGCCGCGCTATCTGATCGAGAACGTCAGCACCAGCGGCGGATCTCAGCTCCGCATGTACGGCCTGGGCGCGATCGCCGGGCTGGCCGGCGTCGGGACAGTCCGCGGCGCCGAGTTGTTGTTCGGCCCCTTCCTCGCGTTCATGATGGGTGTGAGCCTGGTGGCTGTTCCGGAAGCGGTGCGCGTGCTCCAGCGATCCCAGCGCCTGCTGCCACTGCTGTGCCTTCTGCTCAGCGGAACTCAAGCTCTCGCCGCTGTGGCGTGGGGCCTGGCGCTGCTGTTCCTGCTGCCCTACCACGTCGGGTGGTACGCCCTGGGCTCCGTATGGCTGTCCGCGTCGGCGCTGATCTTGCCAGTCATGCTCGCGGTGATGAACTCCAGCTTCTCCGCCGGAGCGGCCGCCGGGCTGCGCGCGCTCGGCGCCTCTCGCCGGAGCCTGCGCGCCCAGTTGCTCGTCTCCGCCGCCTACGTGACCGGTGGCCTCATCGGCGCGGCCATGGCCGGAGCGCTCGGCTCGAGCTGGGGCGTCGCTCTCGCCACCGCGTTCGGCGTCGCGGTGTGGTGGTTAGAACTTCGCGCGGGCCTGCGTGCGCCCGTGGCCGCACCGTTGGCAGGCCCACATGTCGCTGTCTCGACCCAGGCCAACCACGAAGAGATGAGGAATCCATGAGGCGCCGGCCTTCCGGAACCGCTCCACGGGTAGGCCTCTTTGGCCTCCTGGGCTCGGGAAACTTCGGTAATGACGGGTCCCTCGAGGCCGTGCTCGCCTTCCTCCGCTCCGAGCACCCTGACGCGATCCTTGGCTGCCTGTGCGCCGGGCCGGCGCGAGTGTCGGCCCGGTACGGCATCCCCACCACCCGCCTGCACTGGTACCGCTCGGAGTATCAGACGGCCTCCGGTGCGGGCGCGATCGCCTTGAAGACCCTGGGCAAGGGCATTGATGCGATCCGGACAGCGGTGTGGGTCCGCCGGTTCGACGTCGTCATCGTGCCCGGCATGGGTGTTCTCGAGGCGACTCTTCCGCTGCGGCCATGGGGATTCCCTTACTCACTCTTCCTGTTGTGTGCAAGTGGGCGGCTCGTCGGAACGAAGGTCGCGTTGGTCAACGTGGGGTCAAACGTTATCCACCAGCGGCTCACCCGGTGGCTGTTCACGTCGGCGGCGAGACTCGCTCATTATCGGTCTTATCGCGACACCTTCTCGAAGGATGCGATGCGAAGAATGGGTGTCGACACCTCCGGTGATGACGTCTATCCCGACCTCGCGTTCGCTCTTCCCGCTCCTCCCGATGTCTCCGTCGCCCTGAAAACGGTCGGCGTCGGTGTCATGGCGTACTACGGGGGAAACGACGACCGCCAGCGGGCTGACGAGATCCATTCTTCCTACGTCGCTAAAACGAAATACTTCGTCCGGTGGCTCGTCGACAACGGTTACCGGATACGGCTGCTGACCGGCGACCACTCCGATGAGAGCGTCGTGCGGGAAATCCTTTCTGACCTGCGAGCACACCGACCCGACCTCGAGCCGTCGCGTGTCATCGCCGAGCGATCCTCCTCTTTGGAGGAGGTCATGCTGCAGATGTCGGCCGTAGACACGGTTGTCGCCACGCGCTACCACAACCTGGTGTGTGCGCTGAAGTTGGCAAAACCCACGCTGTCGATCGGCTATGCCGCCAAGCATGACGCTCTCATGGCGGGCATGGGTCTGGCTGACTTCTGCCTATCCATCCACTCCCTCGATGTCGAGCGCCAGATCAAGCAGTTCGCCGCGCTCGAGAACCAGCGGGAGGAACTGAAGCGCACGATGGTGGAGCGGAACATGGTAAACGTACAGCGGTTAGCGCACCAGTACCGGGTCCTGTCCGCTACGCTCTTTCCCGGAACCGAGTCCGCGCATGTTCCCGCCGGAACACGTGTCCGCCCATAGGGAGATCTGGTGAAAGCTATTCAGGTTGCGAGTATTGCTGGGGCTTTCCTGTTCGAGCCCACCGTGCATATCGACGAGCGGGGATTCTTCTGCCGCACTTTCGACCGGGAGGTCGTTCGCTCCGTCGGCATCGACCCGGACGGGTTCGCTCAGGACAGTGTCTCCCGGTCTGGCAGGGGTGTGGTGCGGGGCCTTCACCTGCGTTCTGGTAGCGGCGAGGCGAAGCTCGTACGGTGTTCTTACGGCGCGGTCTTCGACGTCGTTGTCGACCTGCGCCCCGGTTCTTCGACATTCCGCAACCAGGAGTTCTGTGAGCTGTCCGGGGACACCCAGGTCACCCTGTACGTGCCGGCCGGCTGCGCGCATGGGTTCCAGGCACTGACCGGGCCTGCCGACGTGTCATACCGGATCGACCGGCCGCACGACCCGTCCGAAGATGTCGTGATCGCCTTCGGCGACCCTGAACTCGCCATTCCCTGGCCGCTTCCAGTGACGCTGATGTCCGCGCGAGACAGGCAAGCACCGTCACTCTCCGAGATGAGAAGGTTGGTTCGTGTAATCGGCAGCGCCAGAGAAACGGTACAATAAGAATGTTCCGGCGCAGGTTCGCGGCGAGCGGTTCGCGGGGCGATATAGTCGCGGCGCAATACAACGCGCCCAGCGCCGCCGCTGGATATGCGGACATGCACGAGGGGACGGGACCGGCGGCGCGCTACTTCCACTCGCGTATCAACCTCGTCTCCCAAATCCTTTCCTTCTCTCCAGGCGGGGACTTGCTGGACGTGGGCTGCGGGCCGGGAATGATGGTGCGCCAGCTACTCGATTCCCGTCCCGGAGACTTCCGCATCACCGTGCTTGATCGCTCGCCCGCCATGGTGGAGGCCTGTGCGACCAGGGCCGATAACAACGTCAGTGCCCAGGTCGGACGCGTCGATGCCATGCCGTTTCCCAATGCTAGTTTCGATGTCGTGCTGGCCATGGGGGTGCTCGAATACACCGAGTTGACCGCCACGCTCGCGGAGATCACCCGGGTGGTCCGGCCGGGCGGTCTTGTCCTGGTGACCATGCTCAATCCGATGAGTCCTTATCGATTCGTTGAGTGGCACGTCTACTGGCCGTTGCTGCGTATGTTGCGCGGAGTGGAGACTGTGCTCAAAGTTCCACTGGAAAGGCGGCATGGTCCAGTTGAAACTGGAATCCACGTATATCGTGAGCAGACCCTTCGCGAGATGATGACCGCCGCAGGCCTGTCCCCGGTTAGCGCTGCATACTTTGATGTGACATGGCTTGTGCCGCCGATCGACCGTGTGGTGCGGCGATGGACGCCCGGGTGGCGGCAGCGACTTGAGCGCACGATCAGCCGTGGCAGGCGCAAGTGGCTGGGCACTGCTTACCTGGTCGTGGCCCACAGAGAAACGGCGCCCACCGCCTGAGGAGTCAGTGCCCACCGTGGTCAGTGCCCACCGTGTCCGTCCCTACGCGGGTGGGGGTGGGCAGCTGTTGAGAGTTCCTGGGGCTGGGGTTGGTGGTACTTGAAGGGCTACCGCGACCTAGGCTGAGCGTTGTGGGGCTCACCGAGCTTGTCATCTCCGGGCCGCTGCTGTTGGCCGCCGGGGTGGCGGTGCTCGCTGGTGCGGCCAGCTTCGCCTCGCCGTGCGTGGTCCCGCTGGTGCCGGGGTACCTCGCCTACCTCACCGGGCTGGTTGGTGCCGACTGTGACGTGACCGACGGCCCAGATCGGGGCCGGGGCCGGGTGCTCGGTGCGGTGGCGCTGTTCGTGCTCGGTTTCTCGGTGGTGTTCACCGCTGGTGTGGTGACTGTGCTCGGCGTCGCGGACCGGCTCGTCGTCAACGAGGCCATGCTGCAGCGCGTCGGTGGGGTGATCACCATCGCGATGGGGCTGGTGTTCATCGGGCTGGTGCCGGCGCTGCAACGGGACCTGCGGGTGCATCCCCGAGCCGGCCTGGGACACCGAGCCGGTTTGGGATCCCGCCACGTGCTGGGCGCCCCGCTGCTGGGCGCGGTGTTCGGGCTCGGCTGGACACCGTGCCTCGGGCCCACCCTCGCCGGGGTCACCGCGTTGGCGGTCGGCACTCCCGGTGCTGGCCTGGCGCGCGGAGTGTTGCTGGTGGCCGCTTACTGTCTCGGACTGGGGGTGCCCTTCTTGCTGCTCGCGCTGGGTGCCCGGCGCGCGGTGCGGGCGGTGGCCTGGCTGCGCCAGCACGTCCGGGGGGTGCAGCTGGCCGGAGGAGCATTGCTCATCGCGGTCGGCGTGGCGCTGGTCACCGGCCTGTGGGCGGAGCTCATCGCGGTACTGCGCGGTCCAGTCGCCGGCTTCGAGGCGCCGATTTAGATGATGACCGAGATACCGACATAGATGACGCCGACCGAGATGATTCGGGCGCACCCCGTCACGGCCGCGGTGCGCAACACCTGGCGCGGGCTGACCAGCATGCGCACGGCGCTGGTGCTGCTATTCCTGCTGGCGCTGGCCGCGCTGCCGGGAGCCCTGCTGCCGCAGTACTCGCTGAACCCTCAACGGGTCCGGACCTACCAGGCGCAACATCGCATCCTGGCGCCGGTGCTGGGCCGGCTGGACGCCTTCGACGTGTTCGCCAGCCCCTGGTTCGCGGCGATCTACCTGCTGCTGTTCGTGTCCCTGGTGGGCTGCGTGGTGCCCCGCAGTCTCGAGTACGCCCGGCAGCTGCGCCGGGCCCCGGTGGCCACCCCCCGCAACCTGGGCCGGCTGCCGCACCACGCGCGCGCGGAATTCGACGCCGACCCCGAGGAGATCCTCGCCGCGGCAGGGCGAGCGCTGCGTGGCTGGCGAGTCGCCGAGCGGGCGGAATCCGGCGGTGCCCGGACACTGTCCGCGGAACGCGGCTACCTGCGAGAAGCTGGCAACCTCGTCTTCCACGTTGCCCTGCTCGGGTTGCTGGTGTCCTTCGCCATTGGCAAGCTGGTCGGCTATCAGGGCCAGGTGATCGTGCTTGCCAATGGCGCGCAGTTCTGCAACTCCGGCCCGCTGGCCTACGACTCGTTCACCCCCGGCCGGTCCGTCGACGGCACCGCTCTGGAGCCGTTCTGTGTGCGGGTCAACACCTTCACCCCGAGGTACCTGCCCACCGGGCAGCCGATGGCCTTCCGCGCCGACGTCTCATACCAGGGCCCCGACGATCTGACCGCTGGAACCTGGCATCCTTACCAACTCCAGGTCAACGACCCGCTTCGGATCGGCGCCACTCGGGTCTACCTGCTGGGCCACGGTTACGCGCCGCGGTTCACCGTCATCTTCCCCGACGGGCAGCGGCGCGGTGGCGTTGTGCAGTGGCTTCCGGTGGATAAGGCCACCATGTTGTCGGAGGGCACGACCAAGTTCGACCCGCCCGGGGTGACCGACGACGCCATCCGGCGCACTCGCCAGCTCGCGATCACCGGGCTGTTCGCGCCAACAGCGGCGTTTCAGGGATCGCTGCTGTCCTCGGCGTTCCCGGACCTGCTCGATCCCGCTGTCGCGGTCGATGTGCTCAAGGGTGATCTGGGCAACAACTCCGGTCGCGGCCAGTCGATTTTCTCGATCGATGAGTCGATGGTGGACTCTGGGCGGCTCAAGCCGGTGGCGCGGCAGAACTTGCGCCCTGGTCAGCAGCTCATCTTGCCCGACCGCACGGTGGTGCGCTTCGATGGGGTGACCCGGTTCGTCTCGCTGCAGGTTTCCTATGACCCCGCACAGCTCTGGGTGCTGGTCTTCGCGGTGCTGGTGCTCGGTGGCCTCGGGTTGTCCCTGGCGGTGAAGCGCCGCCGGTTCTGGCTGCGCGTCACGCCGGACGGACCGGCCGGTACCGTGGTCGAGCTGGGCGGGCTTGCCCGCACCGAGGCCGCGGGCTACGGCGAGGAGTTCGATCGGCTCGCGGCCGAGCTGTTGGCGTCAGGACGGGTAGCGCCACCAGTGCTCACTGGCCACCAGAACAAGGCCCAGAAGCAGGACCCAGAAGAGGATACAGTCGGACGAGGGAGGGGGCAGCGATGCTGATCAACCCGGTGCTGGCCTCCTATAGCGACCTCGCCTATGGCACGGCGCTGGTGCTCTACCTCATCGCGCTGGTGCTGCACGCTGCGGAGTACGCCGCCTGCCGAGTCCCAGTGCCCGCCGCCGCGGGGCGGATGACCGCTGAGGGCAACGAGCCAGCGGTGACCGGGACCGTGGCGACCCTGGCTCCACCAGAGCGCACCCCGCCAGGGGCGCCGCGGGGAAAGCCCGAGCGGATCGGCCGGTCCGCGGTGGCCCTCACCGGGCTCGCGGTGCTGGTACACGCCAGCTCACTGGTGCTGCGGGGAGTCGCGATCGGCCGGGTGCCCTGGGCCAACATGTACGAGTTCACCTCGGCGATCTGCTTCGTCGCGGTCGCCGGTTGGCTGGTCGCGCTGTACCGGCAACGGCTAGGCGCGGTGGCGCTGCAGCGCTTGGGCGGGTTTGTTCTGTTGCCCGTCGTGGTGCTGATGTTCCTAGGCGGAACGGTGCTCTACGCGCAGGCCGCGCCGCTGATCCCGGCGCTAAACTCGTACTGGATCACGATCCACGTCTCCGCCGCGGCCACCGCATCGGGCATCTTGCTGGTTTCCGGGGTGGCCAGCGTGCTGTACCTACTCAGCGCGAGTGAAGGCTCACGGATCGCCGCCCGGCTGCCCGCCAGCGCCACCCTGGACCGGCTGGCTTACCGCACGGCGGTGCTCGCCCTGCCGATCTGGACCTTCGCGATCATCACCGGCGCGATCTGGGCTGAGGCGGCGTGGGGCCGCTACTGGGGTTGGGACCCGAAGGAGACCTGCTCGCTGGTCGCCTGGGTGGTCTACGCCGGGTATTTGCACGCCAGGGCGACGGCCGGATGGCGTGGCGCACGGGCAGCGTGGATCAACGTGGTCGGCTTCGGTGTGATGCTGTTCAACCTGTTCTTCGTCAACATCGTCATCGCCGGATTCCACTCTTACGCCGGGATCTGACCGTGATTTCAGACTTTTCAGGGCGTTCAGCTAATACTGGGTTCAGGGGAGGCACATGAGCGTGATCGGACGCCACGACGAGCCCGCCAGCCCGTCCGGCTCGAGCCAGCTGCCGAGTCATCTAGTGGGCCAGCGGGGGGATCCGGCGCATGACCTGTCCTCCGCGCAGTTGCTCCGGCAGACTCCCAGGCCTCCGCGCTCTGGTTGGCGCAGAGCGCTGTTCGCCGCCTCCGGGGGCACTGTCAACCTCGGAGAAAGCTCCGCCGAGCTACAGCGCCGAGAACTGATCTCTCGGGTCAACCAGCCGTTGAACGGTTGCTACAAGATCGCGATGCTGAGCCTCAAGGGCGGCGTCGGCAAGACCACCGTCACCGCCACGCTGGGCTCTACCCTCGCGTCGCTGCGCGGTGACCGAGTGATCGGGGTGGACGCCAATCCCGACCGGGGCACACTGGCCCAGAAGATACCGCTGGAAACCGCCGCCACGGTTCGGCACCTGCTCCGCGACGCCGATCGGATCCGGCGGTACTCCGACATCCGGTCCTACACCTCGCAAGGCCCCAGCCGGCTGGAGATCCTCGCCAGCGAGCAGGACCCGGCGGTGTCTGAGGCCTTCAGCGAGGCCGACTACCGGCGCACGGTGAACCTGCTCGAGCATTTCTACAACATCGTGCTCACCGACTGCGGGACCGGGCTGATGCACTCCGCGATGAAAGGTGTGCTGGATCTGGCGCATTCGCTGGTCATTGTCTCGTCCAGCTCGATTGACGGTGCGCGCTCGGCGTCGGCCACCCTCGACTGGCTGGACGCGCATGGCTACCGCAAGTTGGTCGGCCGGTCGGTTGCTGTGATCAATTCAGTGCGGCCGACCGCGGGCAAGGTGGACCTGGAGCGGGTCGCCGCGCACTTCGCGGCTCGCTGCCGATCGGTCTGCTGGATGCCCTTCGACGAGCACCTCGAAGAGGGCGGCGAGATCGACCTCGACCGTCTCGGTCAGCCCACCCGGCTGGCCGCCCTAGAGCTGGCCGCGACCGTCGCTGACGATTTTCCGCACGCGGCCCCCTGGGCCCACCGGTAGCGTGCCCGGTAGCGTTTGCGGGCTGGCCCTAGCCGGCGTTTTTGCGGGCCGTGCGTTCCGACGGCGCCGGGGTGGTCAGCGATGCGAGCAGCGCGCGGACCTCTGTCTCGCGGAACCTCCGGTGTCCGCCCGGAGTCCTGATCGAGCCGATCCGCCCAGCGGAAGCCCACCGAGTGACCGTTTTGGGGTCTACCCGGAACAGCGCGGCCACCTCCCCGGGTGTGAGCAGGCGTTCAGTGTGCTGTGGCTGGGACATCGCGGGCCTCCCCAAGCTCGTCGACCTCACAGTCGGGACCTACCGGAGTATCGTGACATGTCGCGCGGCAGGTACTCGAACGGTTCTGTAGAGGTAAAGCGTCGGTAATGGGATGAACCGTGTCAAATCGGTGCCTCCCGAGCTCACCCTAGGCCCTCCCGGACAGGCTCCGCATTCAGCGGGCTCAGCGGGGCTATTCGAGCTCCTGTAGCCCCGCTGAGCCCGCTGGATGCGGAGCCTGTCACGCCGAGAGCAGGCGTTGGAAGAATTCGCGGTAGCGTTGGAAGCTCACCCGCAGCTCCTCGGTCGATGCTGGGTCGCGCAGCTCAGTGCGAGTGACGTTCTCGCGGATCTCGTGCAGGGTCCGCTCGACGAGCACACTAGCCTCCTGGACCGCACGCTGCGGGTCGTCGACGAAAGTGCCCTGCACTCGTTGCCACTGATCGCGCAGGGCGGCCGGGTCATCGAGCAGTCCCACGCGCTCCGCGCTGCCATCGGCGGCAACCTCATCGCTTGAGCGGCCAGCATCGCTTGAGCGGCCAGCATCGCTTGAGCGGCCAGCATCGCTTGAGCGGCCAGCATCGCTTGAGCGGCCACCGGGGTGCCCGGGCGTGATCTCCTCGGGCCTAGCGTTGGGTACCGGGGCGTCCTGTGTGGTGGGCTCGTATCCTGGGGTGTCGTATCCTGGGGTGTCGAATCCTGGGGTGACGGGCGCGGTTGTCACCGCGTGGCTGGTGCGGCCCCGGTCTGTCTCCGGGCCCTCTTTATCGAGGATGTGGCTCAATTCGCTGTCAACGAAGCGACGGACTCGCCCGCCCAGACCTTCGCGTCGTTCGGGTTGCCCTTGCTCATGGCGGGGTTCTTGATGGATGTTCATGGGTGCCTCCGTAGTTGGGCGGTTTCAATCGATTCTGGCGATATTGTCTCGGGACCTATCGCTGATCAACAGTGGTTCACTCGCTGATGAGTTCCTCGAACAGCGCGCGGTAGTGCACGAACGCCTGCCGGAGCTCCTCGGTGTCCACCCCACCTGGGTGACCGTGATGGTTGCGCCGGGCGGCGTGCGCGGCGCGGTAATGCTCGACGATCCGCGGATGGTCGGCGGCGATGAGATCAGCTCGTGCGCCGAAGTTTTCCACCGAGTAGCCCCGGTCCCGCATGACGTCGGTGACCAGCTGGTCCGCCTCATCCAGCGCGGGTCCGGGACGGTCGACGAACTCGGTCTGCACGGCCTGCCAGCGTCGGGCGTAGCGATCGCGAGCAGCCGGGTCCAGCTGGCGGATGTCAAGCTGATCGCGCCGATCGGCGACGCCACGCAGGTGGCGCTGGGCGTCCCGTTCGCTGCCGCGCGCGGCCACTTCGCGCTCGTACTCGGGACCGAATCGTTCCCGCAGACTGGCCCGCTTGCGCCAGTTCGTGGCCATCACCACCAGCACGATGATCGCCAATATGACGATCCCCAAGATTATCCAGCCGACCGTGTTCATGAGAAACCTCCACCGTGAGTCGCTAGGTCACGGTCTACCCATTTGGTGCGGGGCTTACACACGCCGCGCCCGCTCGGCCCATCCTCTCCGGCGAGCTAGGCTCAGTGGTCATGGTGGCACCGCACAACCCACCGAGGCCTCCTGGGCTCGTCCGCGACGTGGCGCTGTACAGCGCGGCCCGGCTTGCCCTAGTGGCCCTCACGGCGTTGCTCATTCTCCTGGCCGGCGTCCCGCTGCTGGTGTCGCTGCTGCTCGCGATGGTGGTCGCGCTGCCGTTGTCGATAGTGTTGCTGGGCTCGTTGCGGGCCCGGGTGAACGCTGGCCTGGCGGTGGTGGGGGCGCGCCGCCGAGCCGAGCGGGATCGGCTCCAGCGCCAACTCCGTGGCGACTAGGCCGTGGTGACTAGCTTGGCAGCGCCAGCGCGGCGGCCGTCGCGCTGGCCCACACCAGCAGCGCCAGCGCGGTGTCCCGCAGCACGGGGATCAGCTCTGGCCCGGTTGCCCCGTTCCAGACCCGGCGCAGCGCGGGTACCGCGAGAACCAGGGCGAGCAGGCCGGCCAGGGTGGCCCATCGGGTGCTCGCCAAGCCGAGGGTCACCGCGAATGGCACGGCCACCAGTGTGGTATACAGCGTGCGAGTCCGCTGCTCGCCCAGGTGCACGGCGAGAGTGCGCTTGGCTGACGCGCTGTCGGTGGCGATGTCTCGCAGGTTGTTGGCCACCAGCACCGCGGCCGACATCGCGCCCACCGCGACGGCCGCGAAGCAGCCGATGAGGGTGATCCGCCCACCGACGACGTACTGGGTGCCGAGCACCGCGACCAGCCCGAAGAAGACGAACACGGCCAGCTCGCCGAGCCCGGTGTAGCCGTAGGGACGTGGCCCGCCGGTGTAGCACCACGCCCCGGTGATGCACCCCGCGCCCAGCGCCAGCAGCCACCATTGCCCAGCCAGCGCGATCAGCGCGAGTCCAGCCACCGCGGCGACCGCGAAGCTGGCCAGCGCCGCGCCGAGCACCGTGGCGGGTGCCGCCGCGCCGGATCCGACTAGCCGCATCGGACCCACCCGGACGGCGTCGGTGCCGCGGATGCCGTCGGAGTAGTCGTTGGCGTAGTTGACTCCGATCACCAGCGCCAGCGCCACGATCAGCGCCAGCACCGCCCGCACCCAGTTCGATGGGACCCAGTCCGCTGTGACCCGTGTGGCGGCGGCGCCCCAGCCAGCGAGCACCGGGGCGATCGCGTTGGGTAATGTGCGGGGCCGCGCCCCCTCCACCCACTGCGCCGCACTTGCCACGAGCCAACCCTACGGGGTCACGCAGCGTTTACCGGGTTCGTGTTGAGTCTCCTTTTGGGTGTCCTGGACACTGACGTACTCGGCGGAGATGAACTGCTTCGGGCCGATCCGCAGCCACCGGTCGGTGCGGCCTTGGTCGCCGGTGAGGGGCTGGCCAGCCACCGTGCACTCCACGAGCAGCGCGGCGCGCTGCGCGGCCAGCCCCACCGTCGGGTACTGCTTGCCGGGGCCGCTGTACACGGGCAGGGTCGGGACCCGCACGATGGCGGGCGGCGCGCCGTCAGTCCACAGGTAGGTGACGGTGACCCAGCTGTTGTCGCGCAGCCCCAGACCGTCCCAGAACGTGCCGTCCGCCAGGTCGATCCCGGCCGGATTGAGCACCTCCCGGCTGAACTGGTCCACGCCGTCGTGGTACCCGTCCTCGTAGGCGGCCTGCGCCTGGGGCTGGCCCCGCGGCAGGTCGGGCCAGGACTGCCGGGCCTCGGGTGGGTTCCAGTAGTCGTCGGTGGTGTTCCACGGGCCGACGTCCCACACCGGCGCCCATTCGCAGCGCCCGTTGTTCGCGCAGACCTTCACGGTGTAGTCGCCCGAGCCGAGCGGGGACAGCCCCCGGCGGGAGGGCAGCGCGACGAAGTGGTCGCGCTCGTGGATCACGTGGCCGTTGGCCGTTCGGTGTCCCACCAGCCCTTCGCGGGTGGCGAATACCTGGTAGCTGGGCGTCCTCCGGGGGCGGGCGGCGAGCAGCGCCGCGCCGGGTTGCGCGGTCAGCCGCACTGATCGCACCAGTGGGCTGACGCCATTCTTGCCACCGCGCAGCACGATCCGGGCCTGCACGCCCGTCACCGCGGCGCCCAGCATGGCGGGCGAAGTCGGGCCAGCGGGTAGCCACTCGGTCCACGACCCGTCGCCGAGAGCGCCGCGAACGTCGAGCGCGACGGCCGAACCCGCGCTCCGCACAGCCACCAGCTCGGCCGTGACCTGGCTGCTGAACTCGGTCAGGGGGTGCAGCTCAGTGAGCAGCATGCCTTCCGGCTGGCTGGACCGCAGGCTCGCCGGCCCCGCGGCGCTGGAGCCTAGGCGCAGCCCGTCGGCGTCCAGGCGCACGTTCGTGTCCCCCCAGCTGGGGGTCAGGCGGGCAAACCAGGTGGTGACCTTGTGGTTTCCCACCCCGTCTTGCGCTTGCGCGGGGGCCGGCAGGTGCGCCCCGACGAGCACTGTGAGCAGCGCGACGAGGACCGCGGTGGCAATCCGGGCTGTGCCGCGGACACGGCGGTAGCGGCGAGCCGGCGGTGCCACGGGCGCTCCTGACTGTGGTGGGCAGGTGTTTCGGCTGTGACTGGTGTGTTTTTTGGGTCGCGTGGTGTCTACAGAACCCGCGATGCGCCACGGCGTCCATACCCAGTGTGGGTGAACGTGCACTGAACGTGTCGGCAGCCGGTTAGTGATCCCGGGTCGCGAGGAGGGTCCGAAGGGCCCCGCGGTCAGGTTTGCCGACGCCGCGCAGCGGCAGCGTGTCGAGCAGGATGATCTCCTTGGGCACCTGCGGCCCGGTCAGCAGTTGACGGGCGGCGATCCGCAACTCTCCGGGGTCCGGGGGGTGTCCAGGATCAGTGGGTATCACCGCGGCGGTGACCCGTTGTCCCCAGTCCGGGTCGGGCAGGCCCACCACGCAGGCCGCGGCGACCCCGGGCAGACCGGTGAGCACGGCCTCCACCTCCGCCGGGGCCACGTTGAGCCCCCCAGTGATGATCATGTCGTCGACTCGCCCGAGCACCCGCAACCGGCCTTGCCCGCCGAGCCGGCCGAGGTCGGAGGTCCGGAACCAGCCATCGCGCAGTGCCATTGCGGTGCCCCCGGGGGCACCGAGATACCCGGTGGCCAGCATCGGACCCGCTAGCTCGATGAGCCCAGCGCCGCTGAGCCGGACCTGCATCCCCGCCAGCGGCCACCCGTCGTAGACGCAGCCGCCCGCCGTCTCGGTCATGCCGTAGGTGCGCACTACCCGCACACCCTCCGCCTGTGCCCGCCGCAGCACATCCTCCGGTGCCGCGGCGCCACCGAGCAACACCGCGTCGAAGTGGTCCAGGGCCTCGGGATCGGCGTCCAGCAGCCGGGACAACTGGGTGGGCACCAGCGCTGTGTAACATGGCTCGTCCGCGCCGCTAGCGGCCAGTTGCCGCGCGGCGGCGCTGAATTGGGCCGGATCGAAACCGCCGCGCAGGTCGAGCACGACGGGTCGGCTGCCCGTGAGCAGCGCGCGGACCAGCACCTGCAGCCCGGCTATGTGCTGGGTGGGCAGCGCCAGCAGCCACCGGCCGGGGCCCCCGAGCCAGGTGTGGGTGGCCGCGGCGGCGGCGCTCAGCGCGGCGGCGCTCAGCCGTACCCATTTGGGTCGTCCCGTGGAGCCCGATGTGCGCAGCCCGACGTGCCCAGCACCGGGATCCATGGGTGGGAGCGGCTGCCGCGGCCCCAGCGGAACCACTGACTCGCCTCCGGCCAGTGCACAGCGCAGCGCGGCGTCCAGCTGCCACACCGCCTCCCGGGACCCATCACAGCAGATCACCCGCACTGCGGGCCCACTCCTAGGTATGACGAGCCCAGGTATGACGAGCCCAGGTATGACGAGCCCAGGTATGACGAGCCCAGGTATGACGAGCACTGAGGCATCAGTAGTGCCACGGGAAGGTCGACCAATCGGGGGGGCGTTTTTCCAGGAAGGCGTCGCGACCCTCGACCGCCTCGTCGTTCTGGTACGCCAACCGGGTCGCCTCACCTGCGAAGAGTTGCTGGCCGACCAGCCCGTCGTCGATCAAGTTGAACGCGTACTTGAGCATCCGCTGCGCGGTGGGCGACTTGGCGTTGACCGCGCCGGCCCATTCCAGCGCGGTGGTCTCCAGTGCCGTGTGCGTCACCACCGCGTTGACCATGCCCATCCGGTGCGCGTCGGCCGCGCTGTACTCCCGCCCCAGAAAGAAGATCTCCCGGGCGAACTTCTGCCCGACCTGCCGGGCGAGATAGGCCGACCCGAACCCGCCGTCGAAGGAGCCCACGTCGGCGTCGGTCTGCTTGAACCGGGCGTGCTCGGCCGAGGCCAGCGTCAGGTCGCAGACCACGTGTAGGGAGTGCCCGCCGCCGGCCGCCCATCCCGGTATCACCGCGATCACCACCTTCGGCATGAACCTGATCAACCGCTGGCACTCCAGAATGTGCAACCTCCCGGTCCGCGTCGGGTCGACGGTGTCCGCGCTCTCGCCAGCTCTGCCTGTGGTCGCCTCCGGCAGCGTGTACTGGTAGCCGGTGTGACCTCGAATCCTTTGGTCCCCGCCCGAGCAGAACGCCCAGCCGCCGTCCTTCGGTGAGGGTCCGTTGCCGGTCAATAGCACGCATCCCACATCCGGGGACATCCGGGCGTGATCGAGTGCCTGGTACAGCTCATCCACTGTAAAGGGGCGAAACGCGTTGCGCACTTCGGGCCGGTTGAAGGCGATCCGGACAGTGCCGTGCGCGAGGGCGCGGTGGTATGTGATATCGGCGAAGTCGAAGCCTTCAACTCGGCGCCAGGCGGCGGGGTCAAACAGCTCGGAGACCATGCGCCACATTAGCGCGTCCCGCGCGTGGCATTCAGTACCGTTACGCACTCACGAGCATGCTCAAGCACGAATTGGCCTACTTGCACATCCAATGCAGATGCAAATGCAGATGCGCCAATGCGCTGGCGGGCTTGTGGCCCTAGCTCGGTGCGTGCGCAGGTCGCAGGGCATGCTTCGCGCTCGTGAACCCTTCCACGGCATTGGCCACGGTGTTGGTCGACGAGCTGGTGCGCTGTGGCGTGCGGCATGTCGTGCTCTGCCCCGGGTCGCGCAACGCGCCGCTGTCCTTCGCCGTGCACGCGGCTGAGCGGGCCGGCCGGCTGACCCTGCACGTCCGGATCGACGAGCGCTCGGCGGCGTTTCTGGCGCTGGGCCTGGCGCTGCGTTCAGGCCTGCCGGTACCGGTGGTGTGCACCTCGGGCACCGCGGCGGCCAATCTGCACCCGGCGGTGTTGGAGGCCCATCACGGCGGGATTCCGCTGCTGGCGGTCACCGCCGATCGCCCACCCGAGCTGGTCGGCACGGGGGCCAGCCAGACGGTGGCGCAAGCCGGGTTGTTCGGCGCCGCGGTCCGCGCGGCACCGTCCCTGGCCCTGCCCTCAGAAATGCCTCCATACATGCCCCCAGACGCAATCACGGATCGCGGGCGGCCGGCGCGGTGCTCGCCGACGCGGTGCGCCCAGGCACAGTGGCGCTCCGCTGTGGACCGTGCGGTCGCGGCCGCGCGCGGCGCGCTGGGCGGCGGGCCGGGGCCGGTGCATCTCAACGTGCCGCTGCGCGACCCGCTGATGCCGCCCCCAGATTCGCCCCCAGGCGCTGCCACAGCGGGCGATTCCACCCTCCCGGACTGCCCGCTCGGCTTGCGTGGGCGTCCGGGTGGTGTGCCCTGGACGGTGGTGCCCGCCGCGGCGGCGGTGCGGGCCGAGGTGGAGTTGGATCTGAGCCGGCGCACCCTGGTGATCGCCGGCCACGGCGCGCCACTGGGTCCCGCGGGATTACCGCTGGTGGCCGAGCCCACCGCGGCCGACTGGCCGCACACCCTGGCGGCCGGGCCGTGGTTGCTCGGCTCGCCAGCGCTCGAGTGGTTGCGACCCGAACAGGTGCTGGTGCTCGGCCGTCCCACCCTGCACCGATCGGTGCAGCGGCTGCTCGCTGACCCGGCGGTGGTGGTCACCGTCCGCACCGACCGCCCGGAGTGGACCGACGTGGCGGGCACCGCCGCCGCGGTGGGCACCGCGCTGCGCTGCGTCGGCGCACCGGATCCCGAATGGCGCCACCTGTGGTGCCAGGCCGACGCGCGGGCCGCCGCCGCGGTGCGCGCCACCGTGCGGGGCCACCCC
>JBOHFJ010000023.1:0-24603 GCA_050699655.1 Pseudonocardiaceae bacterium | reverse complement strand
ATCCGGACCGCCATCGGTGACCACGCCGTGGTCACCGCGCCCAAGGGAGCCCTGGGCCACCTGCTCGGGGCCGCTGGCGCGGTCGAGAGCCTGGCCTGCGTGTTGGCGCTGCGAGACGGTGTCGTGCCGCCGACGCTGAACTTGGAGGATCTCGATCCAGGTGTCCAGCTCGACGTCGTGACCGGCTCCGCCCGCGAGGTGCGGCTGCGCGCCGCCGTCAACGATTCGTTCGGGTTCGGCGGGCACAACGTCGCGCTCGCCTTCACCTCGGCCTGACTGGCCGCGGGTAAGGCACTCCAGCACAAGGAGATCACCGAAATGACAGCTCTGGCCCATGGTGCCCGCACGGACACCCAACCCAGTCCTGAGCAGGTGGTTGATCCGAGGGACCCGGAACTGCGCCTGGAGCGCCTGTTCGACCCGGACACGATGGTCGCGCTGCGACCTCGCGACAACAGCGGGGCGTTCGCCGCCCGCGGTCGCATCGACGGGGCGAAGGTGATCGCCTACTGCACCGACGCCACCACGATGGGCGGCGCGATGGGCTCGGAAGGCTGCCGGCACATCGTGGAGGCCATCGACACCGCGGTCCGGGAGCGGTCCCCGGTGATCGGGTTGTGGCACTCCGGCGGGGCGCGGATCGCCGAGGGCGTGGAAGCTCTCGACGCCGTTGGCCAGGTGTTCGCCGCCATGGTCCGGGCCTCCGGGCGGGTGCCACAGATTTCCGTGGTGCTCGGGGCCGCCGCGGGTGGGGCCGCCTACGGTCCCGCGCTCACCGACATCGTGATCATGGCTCCGGACGGGCGGGTGTTCGTCACCGGTCCAGATGTGGTCCGCAGCGTCACCGGCGAGCAGATCGACATGGAAGCGCTGGGGGGCCCCAGCGCGCACGGCAAGAAATCCGGCGTGGCGCACGTGGTCGCCTCCTCCGAACCAGACGCGTTGCTGCGGGCCCGTCATATCGCCGGCCTGTTCGCTCGCCCGGGGATGTTCGACCTGCACTCACTTCACGAAGAGGTCGACCTGTCCGAGTACCTGCCGGTGGAGCGGCAACGCGCCTACGACGTTCGCCCGATGCTGCACGCCATACTCGACGAGCCCGAACCCACTGGCGGGTTCGCTGAGCTGCAACCCAAGTGGGCACCGAACATCGTGGTGGGTCTGGGCAGGCTCGCCGGGCGGACCATCGGGGTAATCGCGAACAACCCGCTGCGGCTGGGCGGATGCCTGGACTCGGCGTCGGCGGAGAAGGCATCGCGCTTCGTGCGGATGTGCGACTCGTTCGGGGTGCCCATGCTCATCCTGGTCGACGTGCCCGGTTACCTGCCCGGTGTCGGCCAGGAATGGGACGGCGTGGTCCGCCGCGGCGCGAAGTTGCTGCACGCCTTCGCCGAAGCGATCGTCCCCCGAGTCACCCTGGTGACTCGCAAGGCCTTCGGCGGCGCGTACATCGCCATGAACTCCCGGTCGCTCGGCGCGACCCAGGTCTTCGCCTGGCCGCAGGCCCAGGTTGCCGTGATGGGCGCCAAGGCCGCAGTGGGCATTCTGCATCGCCGGGCGTTGGCCGCCGCGGCGGAAGAAGAGCGCGAGGCGTTGCACGCCAAACTCGCTGAGCGCCACGAGCAGATCGCTGGCGGGGTGGACCGCGCCGTGGCGATCGGAGTGGTGGATGAGATCATCAAGCCGGCGCAGACCCGTCGGCGCCTGGCCGAAGCCCTAGCTGCGGCACCCGCAGGCCGCGGCGCGCACGGCAACATCCCGCTGTAGCTCTTCAAGGACCACCAACCTGGGTATCGTCCGCCTTGAACAGCCGCCAACGTCAGCAGGCCACCCGCAGGTTCGCGCTCGGTGCGCTTGGGCCCATCCGCAGCTGCTCCCCCGCACCGATCAGTGGGTAGGACACCCACCACCGTAGGCACCGCACAGCCAGCTCGGGCGGTGCGTCGGCGGGGTTCTGCCGGCTGGTGAACGACGCCAGAGCGAGGAGCCCACCACCGATGCGGGGCTCCAGCCGGTGCACCACGATACTGCCGTCCAGAGTGGACCGGTACTGGGCGTGCCAAGCGCTTTCATTGAGGTCTCGCGCCCACTGCGGGATGACGGCACCGCGCCAGAGCTGGTAGTCACCAGCGTTGATCGCGTCGAAATACTTTTGCAGCACAGTCCGGATCCGATCGGCGTCCGAATGCAGTGCGGCATCCTCGAGGAGCACGACGGTGGCCGGTCCTGGCTCCGGCTGTCTCGGCGCCGCGTTGTTGCCGCCGAGCGACACACTCCGAGCCGACTCGGCCGTAGGCCGCCCGTCGCGCAGCAGCATCCCAGACCCCACCGCGGCGGCGAGCACCACGATCACCACCCCGAACACGAACCACCCACGTCGGGCGACATGTTGCGCCACCGGGGCAGACTACGCCGGACACGACTCCGTGCGGTTCGTGCGGCCCCCAGACCCCGGTACCGTCCTCACGCGGCGCTGATCGTCACCGCGCGTGTCGTGGGCACAGGTATTGGGTCACCGTCCTCACGCATGCCATCAAGGTGGAACCGGATCGCCTCGCGCATCTCGGCAACACACGTGTCATAGTCCTGCCCGGTCGCGACGCAACCGGGCAGGTCCGGTGCCCACGCACCGTAACCGCCGTCGTCCGCTCGCTCGATGATGATGACGTAGCCGCTCACCTGGCCCTACGAGCGAAAAAACTCGGAGAGCATGTACGCTCTCGCGCCTCTGGACGGTGCTGACGGGCATCCCGACGGGCTAGCGGCGCACGCCACCCACCTGATCGAACCCCGGTGGTGGCCAAGTGCGCTGGTGATCGTGCCCCTCAGACAGTTCCTCAATTCCATCGGCTGGGAGCCTCTTGCCGACGTCTACCGGTTGACCACCGATCAGGCCGGGGGCATAATGCCACCGTTCGCCGGGCTGCGGCGCTGGTGGGACCGAACCGTGGACGCCACTCAGGACCGGGCGGGTGAATCCAGGCAGCGGCCCGAGCCGGAGGCGACGTGGGTGACCCAGCTGGAACTGTCCGAGATCGCCCGAGCATTGGGCACCCGCATTCCCCTGTGGATCGCCGGGACCTGCACCGAGCAAGCAGCTGCCCGCACGCTGGCTTACGACAGCACCTTTACCGTCCCGGACACCACCACCGGATGGTCGGATACCCAGCAGCGCGTGCGGCTCGCGCTGGACTCCGCGCTGCCTGCCCACTACCCAGCCGCCTGGTCGGTGCTTGCGGTGGCTGCGGCCGACCAGCTAGCAACCATCCGTGCCGCGCATGCGCACCTCCCCGACACCGGATCTGGTTGGTACCTCGTTGCCCGCCCAACGCTGCCCGCCCCACCCGTAGAGCTTGAGCAACACATCACAACCGTGGCGCTCGTCGATGACCTCGCCCAGGTTGCGGCCGAGTTGGTCGAGCTGCGTCGCGTTGAAGCCGACCTCGATGTCGATGACCCGCTCGGCGATGTTTACCAGGATGCGATCGAGCTCTTGGCCTGGCAACTGCGCGAAGCATCCAAAAATCGCGTCAAGCAGGACGGCCAGAGCCTCCGCGAGGAGGACTACGCACTGGTCGCCGACGACAAAATGATCACCTACTCCGCACAGTGGGGCGGCCCCGTCGTGGACGCCTGGGCCGCCACGTTGACTCCAGTCGATGACCGGGACGCGGCGCTGCGGTTACGCCGAGTACGGCGGCTGCTTGGCGACACAGCGCCCGAGGCCGTCCACGCCGTCTACCGCGACAACGTCGGCCGCTACGTCTTGATCGAGGAACGCCACCCGGGGGAGAAGGATCCCGAACTGCGGTTCGGGGCTGAGTGGCCCATCAACCGTGCGGTTGTCGACAACTGGACCGACAAGACCGTGCTGGCCGCCGACGGCGGCGGGGGTGCTGTCACGCTGCTGGCACTGACCCCCACCGACGACGGGCAGCTACGCGTCGACCCGCTACCCATGCCACCCCGCAGCGGCCGGGACGCTTTCGCCTACGGCTACGGCGGTGGCACCCCCACCATGACCTACCGAGCCATCATGCGGTGCGCCCTCGACCGCAGCCCGTTCGAACTAACCGGCGCATTCGCCCACCTGCACACCTGGCGGCACTGGTCTGGCGACGACAATGATCCCGCCGGCCAGCTCTGGCATGCCATTTCCACCGCCAACGGCCCGCTGCGGCTGTCCTGGCCTCAGGTAAAACTGTGGGCACGCGCTGACCTCAGCCGGGCACGCGCAGAGCTGGCCGGCAAGACCGATGTCGCCACCCCAACCGACCCCTGACTCAACCCGCGCTCGTCAGCGTGCCGATAAGGTCATCTCCAGCCCCGATCCATCTGGTCAACCCACGCGGTGCAGCCAGGTCACTGGGGCGCCGTCGGCGGCGCGGCGGAAGGGTTCCAGGGCGTCGTCCCAGGTCGCGCCGAGAAGCTGGTCGAGCTGGTGGGCGAAGGACTCCGAGTCGCGGGCGGTGGTGGCCAATGCCCGGAGCTGATCCTCGGCGACCACGATGTCCCCGTTGGCGCTGGTGCGGGAGCGCCACAGCCCGAGACCGGGTACGAAACAGAAACGCTCGCCATCCAGCCCGGGGCTGGGTTCCTCGGTTACCTCGAAGCGCAGCATCGGCCATGCCCGCAGGGCAGCAGCCAAAACCGCGGCGGTACCCGGCGGACCGGACCAGCCGCAGTCAGCGCGCAGCTGCCCAGGCGCCGCAACCTGGGCGGTCCACTGCAGGTCCGCTCTGGCCTGCAGCACACCCGCTACCGCCCACTCGACGTGGGGACATACCGCAGACGGCGACGAGTGCACGTAAATGATGCCACTGGTGCTCATGTGGTGCCTCCGCTGATCGACGAGAAGCGTCTTCCCCTACGTCCTCGTGATCACCTGAGTTCACCGTCACACATTGTGCCTGGGTGGCCGCTGATGCGCCAGCGGCCACCCCGCAGCAGAGTTTAGTGGTTGTGTGCGCCCAGCGCCTTCGCGGCGGCCACCGTGTCGACTAACCCGGCACCCTTGTCGAAGGACGTCATGTAACCATCCACCTTCTGGTACGGAGCACCGTTGGCATAGTGCAACGCGGTGGACTTCAACACGTTCTCGATCTCGGCGGGAGTGGCGGCCGGGTCGGCTTGGAAGAGCAGAGCCACGACCCCGGCGATCTGCGGCGAAGCCATCGAGGTGCCGCTGAGTGTGTTGTAGCTGCCCACGTCGATCAGGCCGGGGCCGCTGCGCGGCTTGAGCCCGGTGGAACAGATCAGCAGGTAGGGCCGGCACGCCCCGACGATGTTCTGCCCCGGCGCGGAGATGGTCGGCCAGGTCGACGTGTCAGTCTTCACACCGCGCGAGGAAAACGTGGATACCGGACCGTTACGGGTGCCGTCACCTTGATCGTTGTAAGAGGCGACCGAGATGACTCCGCCGGTGGGGTCCTGGGCGGGGGGATTCGTGAGGCTCTTCGAGCCGTCACCACCGTCGTTGCCGGCGGCCCAGACCATCACCACCCCCTCCTTCACCAGCTGGCGCTGAAGTTTGACGGTTGCCGAGTCCGGATCGAACTTGCCGCCGCCCTCCGGGCCATAGGAGTTGTTGACCACCCGGATCTGCGGGCATTGCGGGACCGGCACTCGCGGTCCGCATGGCTCGGCGTGGTGCTCCAGCACCCACTCCAACGCCGCGTCCGCGCTGATGATCACCACGGCGGTGCCGGTGGACAACGACACGATGTCGGCTCCGGGCGCGGCACCGGAGACTGTGCTGCCATCGCTCAGGGTGACGCTGCGGCCAGCGGCGATGCTGGACACGTGACTGCCGTGACCGCCGAGGGACAGCGCGTCGGTGTCAATGCCCTTGGGCACGTCCATGATGCAGCTGGAGTCCGTGCTGGAGTCATCCAGGCAGAGACTCTTCAGGCTGCGCACGACCTTGCCGCCGGCGAAGGCGGGATGGGTGGGGTCGATCCCGGAATCAATCACCGCAATGCTGACACCGCTGCCGTCCAGCGCACCACCGTTCGCCCCGACCAGGGTCCGCCGGGCCTCCAGGCCGCGGGTGGCCAACAACGAGGTCGACCGGGTCGTCACCGCGGCGGGAGCGGCGTGCATCGCGATGGGCTGGTCACCCTCAAGATAGGTCACACCGGGTTGAGTGCGGGCCGCTTGCACTTGTTGCTTGCTCCCCCGCGCGACCACCACCCCGATCTTGCGGAAAGTGGTGACCCGCCGCATCCCGGTGGCGGTCACCGCCCGTTCGGCGTCCGCGAGCGTCGCGCCATGCACCAGCACCGGCATTTCGCCAGACGTCGCGGACAGCAGCTGCCCGACCAGCGCCGGTGACAGCGGAACCAGTGCCGGTTCCGCGCTCGCCGGCATCGCCGCCAGCGAGCCCCCAGCGATCAGTCCGCTGACCAGCAGGCCGGTCAGCACACCCCGTCGAGTCATAAGCTCTCTCCTTGTTGCCTTGGTCGGCACGTCGAGACGCACCGTGGTTCCAGACCGCGTGGTCCAGAGGTCCCGTGGTCCAGACGAGCTGAGGCCCGGACACACCGTGCTAGTGAACACGCAGCGCGCACAACCGTCAACGCTACGCAATCAGTCAGCCGGTGGCCTCATTGGTAGCCGAGTGGCAAGACGTCTGCGCGCTGGATCGGTTGCTCACAGCGCCTCTCCGCTGACATCGCAGAGTGGGTTGGCGGCCCGCAGCCAGGCATTGATCCGCTCAGCGGTACCGGGCGGGCCGAACAACGACCCCTGGCCAATGTCGCACCTCGCCGCACGGAACCGCTCCAGCTGGGTGGATGTCTCGATGCCCTCCGCGGTGACAGTCAGCTTCAGGGCGTGTGCCATGTCAACCAGTGCCGCCACGATCCGCTGGTCCACGCACGACGAGGGAGCGTGCAAGGCCGCCGCGAACAAGCCCGCCAGTTTGAGCCCGCGCAACGGCAGGCGACGCAGATGCGGAAGGTTCCAGTAGCCGGCGCCGAAGTCATCGAGTGCGATCCGCACGCCTAGGCCGTGCAGCTTCGTCAGCACCGTGAGCGGGCCCGCTTCATCGCCCATCACGGCCTGCTCGGTGAGCTCGAGTTGCAGGCTGGACGGGTCGAGCCCGTTGTCGAGGAGCACCTCTGTGATGTCGGTCACCAAGGCGGGCTCGTGGAGCTGCCGGGGCGCGAGGTTGACGCTGACGAACGGCGCGGCATCACCGAAGGAGTCCCGCCAGGCCCGAGCTTGCTCGCACGCTCGGGTAAGCACCCACCGCCCGAGCTGCACGATCGCCCCGCTCTCCGCTGCGAGGTCGATGAACTGGTCGGGCCCGAGCACGCCACGGGTCGGGTGCCGCCACCGCGCCAGCGCCTCCACGCCACGCAGCGAGCGATCCGCCAGACTGACCAGCGGCTGGTACACGAGGAAGAACTCGTCGCGCTCCACCGCGGCCAACAGCGTGGCGGACAGCGTGAAGCGAGCCACCTCGCGCTCGTTGCGGTTCCGGTCGTACATCGCGTAGCAGGCCTTGCCGTTTGCTTTCGCGCGATACATGGCGATGTCGGCGGCTTGAAGAAGATCCTCCGGGCTGGTGTCGGCCACCGGTAGCTCAACGACGCCGATGCTCGTTGACACGTTCAGTTTCAGACCGCCGACGTGGATCGGCTCGTCCATGGCGGCCATGACCTCATTGGCCAGCGCGGCCATGTCCGCCTCTCCGGCGGTGTCCTCAACAATGATCACGAATTCGTCGCCGCCCATCCGCGCCACCAACTGCTCCGCAATACAGCAGCGGATCAGTCGGGACGCCACGGTTTTCAGCAGCTGATCGCCGACGTCATGGCCGAAGCTGTCATTGATCATTTTGAACCCGTCCAGGTCCAGGAAGCACAGCCCAACCCGGCGCTGACCCGGCGGCCCAGCAAATATCTGTCCCAGCTGTTCGGTGACCCGCTGCCGGTTGGCCAGCGCCGTCAGCGGGTCGTGGTAGGCCTGGTATTTCAATGTTTCCTGCAGGCGATGCCGTTCGGAAATGTCCTCGACCAGCGCCACTGAATAAGCCGGCGCTTCGGCCTCGTCACGCACCAGCGAAACCGTAAGATCTGTCCAGATAGTACTGCCGTCGGAACGGTAGTACCGCTTCTCCAAGCGGAAGTGGTCACGCTCACCGCGGTTCAGCTCCGCGTAGGTTTCCCACACACTATCGGCGTCATCCGGGTGGACCATCGAGCGGACGACGTTGATCTGGGTGAATTCCTCGTGAGTGTAGCCGAACATCCGCAACGCCGCCGGATTGACGTCGATGACGTTGCCCTCCAGGTCGCAGATCCCAATCCCGATCGCCGCCTCGGTGAACATCGTGCGAAACTTCGCCTCGCTGGCCGCCAGCGCCTGTTCGGCCTGCCGGCGCGCCCGCAACCCAGCTCGGTAGATCGCGTCCTGTTCATCGAGACTGCGCTCGCGCAGCGCACCGGCATAGCCGGCCGCCATGCTGGCGACCAGCTGAGCGACTCGCCCGGTGGCGTTGACGCCCGCAGGAGCTGCACCCAGCAGCCCCGGCAACCTATCGGTGATCAGCGCAAGGGTCTCGCGGAGCGTCTCGGTGCCGGTGAAATGCGCCGCGACCATGTCATCGCCGACCTGGCGCCCGACCGACGGATCGAAGTCGACCGCCAACGCGGCTTCGACCAACTGGTCGGTGAGCCCCAGCAGGTGCCTGGCGAGCATTCGGCGCCCGATCGGCACATAGCTCGTGCCGACGACCGCCTCGGCCCAACGCCGGGCGAACTCCTCGTTATCAACTTGAGTCATCCTAGCCGGCCCACCCCGGCGAAGGCGCTGAACTTCTCAGGGTGGTCATCGACGTCGGCCGGCGAGTCCGGACGCCACAGCGGCAGGTACACCGCTCCGGGGTCCACCAGATCGAACCCGTCGAACAGCGCTTCGACCTCCAGCCGCGAGCGCATGATCAATGGCGCGCCAGCGCGGCGGTAGAGCTCGGAGTGCGGCCCGGCCTGATCCGGGCGGCCCTCGTGCGTGGCGTGCGAGACAACAAGGTAGCTTCCGGGCACCATCATCTTGCGGTACTCAGCGACGATGTTCGCCGGGCCCGCTTCGTCCGTGACGAAGTGCAGCATCGCCACCATGAGCACGCCGATCGGCTGGCTCGGGTCGAGCAGTTGCCTGGCTCGTGGGTCAGCGAAGATCGACGCCACGTCGCGCAGGTCGGCTTGGACGATGTCGGCGAGCGGATTCTTGGCCAGCATGGCCCGGCTGTGCGCGACGGCCACCGGGTCGATGTCCACGTAGACGACCCGCGACCGGGGCGAGGCCGTCTGGGCGATCTCATGCACGTTACCCTCGGTGGGGATGCCGGAGCCGATGTCCAGGAACTGGGTGATGCCCTGCCGGACCAGGTAGCGCACTGAGCGGCGCAGGAACGCCCGGTTGGCCTGCATGATCAGGGGCAGTTCCGGCCACAGGTCCATCGCTTGCCGGGCCATCCGCCGGTCCACGACGAAGTTGTGCGAGCCACCGAGGTAGTAGTCATACACCCGAGCCGGGCTGGCATGCTCGATGTCCAGATCCTCCGAAGCCCAGCGAGGGTGCTCCATCGGTCACCTTCCTCCTGGGTGTCCATAGATGTCATCGACGTTGAATGCCGAACAGTTACAGCAAGCAGACACAGACTTACCCCGTGACACCTCAATAACAGATGAGAAACACCTCGTGCAAGTACCGCGGGCGCGTGCTGGTGACTGATTGCCTCGATACTTGCCCGAGGGTGAACGGCAGGTGTACGGCGTAGGAGGGTCAGGCCGGTGACGGATGACGAGCCGACGACGCGGCGGGCGGGGGTGCTGGGCTCCCCGATCCGGCATTCGCTGTCGCCGACGCTGCACCGTGCGGCCTACGCGGCACTGGAACTGACCGGTTGGCGCTACGACGCGGTGGACTGTGCCGAGACGGCCCTGGCTGGCTTCCTCGAGCAGCTCGGCCCGGAGTGGGCCGGGCTGTCGCTGACGATGCCCCTCAAGCGGGTGGCGTTGACCGTGGCCGATGAGATCTCCCCGCTGGCCAGCGCGGTCGGCGCGGCGAACACCCTGGTGCTCGGCCAGCCAGGGGGGAGCCGCCGGGCCGAGAACACCGACGTGGCCGGCATTCTCGCCGCGCTGCGCGAAGCGGGCCTTGCCCGGGTCGACGCGGCGGTGCTCCTCGGGGCCGGCGGCACCGCCCGAGCCGCCCTCGCCGCGCTGCGTGAGCTCGGAGAGCGCGCGCCGAGGGTTCTTGTGCGGGATCCAGCCAGAACCGCCGACCTCCGCGCGGCGGCTGAGCGGCTCGGGGTCAAGCCAGTGATCTCCGGTGGGCTGCCCGACGTGGCGCTGCCGGAGGCCGACGTCGTCATCTCCACCCTGCCCCCTGGCGCCGCCGACGCGCTGAGCTCGCGGCACTGGGCGGCCCGGCCGGTGGTGCTCGACGTCGTTTACGCGCCCTGGCCCACCGCGCTGGCCGCGTCCGCGGTCGCGGCGGGCTGCCGGACCGTCAGCGGTCTGGCGGTCCTGTTGCACCAAGCCGTCGCGCAAGTCGAGCTGATGACCGGCCACCGCGCGCCGATCGCCGCGATGCTCGCGGCCCTGGACGCCGCCGTCCGCTCCCGCCCGGGTTGACTCGGTGTGCGGTGGTGCTGACGATCCGCGAAGAAGGGAGATCCCGCCAGCATGCGAGCAAGCCGGGACGGCTGGTGGCTTGTGATCACCATACTGCTGGCGGTGGCGCTCTTCGGCACGGTCACCGCCCTGTTGCTCTCGTTCGATCCGAGAACCTCAGGGGCGGAGGCCATTCGGACCGGGGGGCTGGTGTCCGCGGCGGTCGTCGCCCTGTACGCCCTGTGGCTCAACGACCGCCGGCGACGGGTGGAGGAATCCCGGCACGAGCTGGAACGCAACAGCAACGACCAGGATCGGGCGCGGGTGGCCGACGAGCGGTTCGCCCGTGCGGTCGAGCTGCTCGGGCACGAGGCCGACCAGGTCCGGGTCGGCGCGCTGCACGCGTTGGCTGGTCTGGCCCGCAGCCGGCCGTCCTACCTCCAGACGGTGCTCGACGTGGTCTGCTCATACCTGCGTCGCCCCTTTGACCACCCGGACTATCCGCCAGATCCGACGGTGCCCACGGGTGAACGCCCCCCGTGGGCACCGTCGGACAAGCGGGACGCCGACCGGGAGAGACAGGTCCGGCTGGCGGCGCAACGGGTGATCGGTGAGTTGGTGCCGGGCTGTCAGCAAAAACCCGACCCGCCGCCCGACCTGGACCTCACCGGCGCTGTACTGGACTACATCGACCTGTCCGGGCGGGCGATCGGCACACTCGTGCTGCGGGATGCGCGGCTGCACGGCACCAGCCGATTCAGCGCCACCGAGATTACCGGCGATGTGTGGTTCACCCGTGTTGTATCACACGGCAAACTTGAATGCGACCGAGTGATTTTTTTCGGAGGTGGCAACTTCCCGCACCTGATCGCACACGGCCGGGTTTCCTTTGAGGGCGCGCACTTCCACCAGGGTGCGGTGTTCCTGGCCGCGGCGTTCCACGGGCCGGTGACTCTGGCGGGCAGCTCGTTCGACAAGTCCGTGGACCTGCGGCGCACTGTGTTCCGCGGTGACCTCGACCTGCGCGGCCGGCTGCCGCACCCGGTTCGTCCCGGTACCGGCGGAATGACGGTGAACATCAGCCACGACGTTCGCCTCCCCGACGGCTGGGCGGTGCGCGACGACGGGCGGATCGGTCGAATCAGCGACCCTGAAACTGAACTCTGACCTGTACAGCGTATACAGCGTCAGGGTACGCTGGCGCCATCAGACGAGAGGAGCATGGGATGGTGTTTCTCAGGGTGATTCCACCTGTACCGACAAGGCTCGCGCTGGCCGGTTGGAACGGCGCTGGTCGTGGCGATGGGGTATACCTGAGCACCACATCCTCCCAGCTTGCCCTGAGGGACAAGTAGCTTATTACGCCTTTTCGTCGGGGGCTGGGGTCCGATAGGTACCGGGATTCTCGCCGCTACGCCCCGCGCCCCACCCACCCGAGCCCAGCGCGGCCGAGTCGTCACTCGTCAGACAGCAGGCTCAGCAGGAGTACCTCGTCGAATTGAAGCAGGCACAGAGTCGCCTTGCTGCGCACCTGACAGCTGCGCCATCGCCACCCGAACACCGCCCCGGGGCGCCGGCAGGACCGGCACCAGTCCCACCGATCAATCGGATGGTCCAGCAGCAGCCGGTACAGCGCGACGCCGGCCCGGAACTGAACCGAGCTGATCCCACCAGCGACACCAGGCCCGGCCTGCGCGCCGTCGCGCAGCGCCGCGCGCAACCGCGCGCACAAGGGGTCATGGCTGGCCTGAGGCGCGCTCGTCCTCATGCCAGACCTCCGCGTTGGCACGCTGGGCAGATCTGGTCGGGGTCGGGTGGCTCGCCGCGCAGGGCCGTCTGGCCGCACAACAGCTCGGGCGGGCGGAAGCGGATGCCGCAGGCGGCGGTGATTGTGCCGTCGGGGTGCGCGAGCTTGCCGCGGTGGGTGTCCCGATCACCGAGCGAGCGCAAGTACCAGGCCATCAGGCACCCGCTCGCAGTCCCGACGGTGGGTAGACCCCCGGATGGGTGTTCGAGCCCGACGGCCCCGGCTCAGGATCTCGCGAAGTGTGGCAATACCAGTTATCGATCCGCAAGCTGACCGATCGCCGCAGCCACGTTCGTCGTTCATTCCAGACCCCCGTTTTGTCGATGGCGCCCACCCACACTGGCTCTCCCGGCAGGAATGGGCGGTTCGTGTGCGAGAAGTCATGCTCGACGATGGTGTGCTCCTGAACTGCCACAGCATCGCCCCAGCAACGCCGCACCACGGATCCGCTTTGGTCGATCCCCCGGGCCAGTGACACGCTTGCCGGACGACCATCAGCAAGGAGCTTGACGGAAGTCATGTCGGACCAGCACCCGCCCCGGATGGGTCGGCGGATCGCCGAGCTGCGCAAGATCCACGGGCTCACCCAGCAGGCGTTGGCTTTGCGCGCCAACGTGTCGTACTCGATCCTGCGCAAGGTCGAGCGCGGCGAACGGCCGGCGTCACCGTCGTTCATCGCAGCCATCGCCCGGGCACTCACTGTCAGCGTGCTCGACATCACCGAGCAGCCCCACGACGCACAACCGACCTCCGGGCAGATAGGGGTTTCGGCGCTACGGCAAGCCTTGGTTGAAGGCGACGACCCCGACCTGGACACCTCGCCACGTACACTGAACGACCTGCGCGCCGCAGTGGCCGAGATCAAGGAGCTTGATCGCCGGACCAAGTACGCTGAGGTCGTCGGGGCTTTGCCCGATGTACTGCGCCACCTGCACCGGGCCGTGCTCGACCTGCCCAGTAACGAAAGCGCCGACGCCCATGACGTGCTCGCCGCCGCCTACTCCTACGCCATCACTTCCCTGTACCGGCTCGGGCACCTTGATTTAGCGCATCTCGCTGATGAGCGTGCCCGCGCGGCTGCGGCGCACGGCGATGACCCGCTGCGGCCTGCCGTCGCCGAGTGGAACCACGCCCTGATCCTGATGTTCGACGGCGCCTACCCCGCAGCACTGCGTAGCATCGAGCGGGCCGACGCGATCGTGGACCTCGCGCCGACGACCGCGTCGCTGCCCGCAGTGCGAGGCGCGCTGCACCTGCGTGGCGCGATCATCGCGGCCCGCGCGACCAACTCCGACCTCGCCACCGGGCACCTGGCCGCCGCGCGGTCACTGGCGGTCGACGGGCAGGATGAGATCGACTTCTACGCCACCAGGTTCGGCCCGGCCAATGTGAGCATTCACGAAGTCGCCGTGCCGATCGAACTGACGGACGGCACCACCGCTGTAACTCGAGCGGCCAAGGTCACTCTCCCGGCGAGCACCGCGCCGTGCCGGGTGGGGCACTACTGGATCGATCTGTCCCGAGCCTGGCTGCTGCACGGTGACCGGTCCCGCGCGCTGGAGTCGCTGCAGGTTGCCCGCCGGATCGCTCCCCAACTCACCCGCTACCACCCACAGGTCCACGAAACCGTGCACGTCCTCGCCGCCCGGGACGCCCGATCCACCGCCAGCCTCCGGAACTTCGCCGCCTGGTGCGGCATCCGAACCTGACAAGACGGGGGACTATGAACGACCACGGCCAGCCGGTCCTCTACGCCATCGTCACCGGCTCCCCCGCCGCCCGTGACGTCGGGAGGCTGGTGGACTTGGCCCACGCCGACGGGTGGGACGTGTGCGTGATCGCAAGCCCCCACGGCCACCGGTTCATCAATGCCGACGCCCTCGCGGCCACGACCGGTCACCCCGTGCGCCACCAGTACAAAGAACCCGACGCGCCCGACGCGCTCCCACCCGCCGACGCCATGGTGATCGCGCCGATCACCTGCAACTCGCTGGCCAAATGGGCGGCGGGCATCTCCGACACCCTACCGCTGGGCCTGCTCGTGGAAGCTGTCGGCAAACACCAACCTGTCGTGGCCATGCCGTTCAGCAACCGGGCACAGCTCAGCTTCCCCGCGATTCAAGACGCCATCACCAAGCTCACCGCGTGGGGTGTGACGGTCCTGGTTGGCGACGACGTCTACCAACAACACCAGCCCACCACCGGCGACAACTACGTTCACCTGTTCCCCTGGCACCTCGCCTGGCGGGCACTCCTCCAACACCCATGGCTCGACCACAGCCTCTCCCCGCCATCTTCGTCTACGGCCTAAACAGGAGAGCGAAAAGTGCGGTAGAGACGAGAAGGTGCTGGCGGCCGCCGATATTGCCGCCACACTGGCCTAGCCGGGCCACTCGGCTAGACCGCCGCGCGAATGTCGTCGAGAATCGCGGCCGCGCCCGCGGCCAGCATCCGCTCGGCCAGCATCCGCCCCAAGGCTTCCGGGTCGCTTCTGTCCCCACTCGCCCGGTCGAGAACCATTCGCGTCCCGTCCAGCGAGGTGACCTGGGCCGTGAGTTCCAGGCGGCTGACACCGCTCGGCCGGGCATAGGCGCCGACCGGCACCGAACAACCGCCGTGTAGCGCGCTGAGCAGCGACCGCTCCGCGCGCACCTGTGCGTCCAGGTCCGGATCCCCGTAGCTGTCGAGCATGGCGAGCAGCTCGGTGTCACGGGCCCGCACCTCCACACCCATGGCTCCGGCCGAGGGCGACGGTAGAAATACGTCCGGAGCAAGGATTTCGGTTATCGCGTCGTCCATCCCGATCCGAACCAGCCCGGACACGCCGAGCACCACCGCGTCGAACCCCGACTTGAGCTTGGCGAGACGGCCCGGAACGTTGCCGCGGATCGGCACCACCTCAAGATCGGGCCGCAGCGCCAGCAGCTGCGCCGAGCGCCGCGGGGATCCGGTACCCACCCGCGCCCCGCGCCGCAGGCCCGCGAGAGTGGATCCGCACATGGCGTCACGGATGTCCTCACGGGTCGGGGTGACCGCCAGCGTCAGCCCGGTGGGCAGCTCGGTGGGCAGATCCTTGAGGCAGTGCACGGCAATGTCGATGTTACCGGCGGACAGCTCGGCCTCTAGTTCCTTCGCGAAGGCTCCCGAACCGCCGGACACCTCGCGGAGCACGGTCTTTCGGTCCTTGTCGCCGGCGGTCATGACCACCCGGCGTTTGAACTTCACAACTGGGCAGGATTCGGCGCCGCCAAGACGGTCGAGAAGTTCGCTCACCATGGCCTGCGCCAGCTTGCTGCCCCGCGCGCCCACGATCACCGTTTCCATGGCGGCAGGCTAGCACTGTCCGGTTGACGGGGTCGGGGAGTTTCGGTTGCCTGGTGTGGGGGTCCGGCTGGGTTCGTGCACGCCGCGCCACGGATCCGCCTTGGTTTATCCCCCGGGTCGAGCACGGTGAGCGAGCGGCGTCACCGTCGTTCGTCGCGGCCATCGCCCGGGCACTCACGGTCAACGTGGCCGACATCACCGAGCAGCCCCACTGCGCCCACAAATGGCGCAGTTCTGCTTGTGCGGGTCGGTCCAGCTCGCGCGGCGCGCGGATCGACGCGGTCGCGGTCGCCGTGGACGAGCTCGCCACTGTCGCGCTCAGCATGGGCTACGCTTCTGGAAACTGAACGCGGGTGCCGCCAGCAGGCGGCTGGAATTCGGCCGTTACCTTTGCCAGCCGATGCTCTCGGGGGTGGTGGTGAAGAAGCGCACGCTGCCGTAGTTGGCTAGGCCGTGCTTCACCGCGATGATCGCTGGCAGGGTCAGCGTCGGCATGATGCCATAGGTCTTGAAGGCCTGACTCTCCACGGCGGCGCCCTTGGCGAACTGCTCCTGGGCAGTGGGCAGCATATTCACCGACTTGACCTGCGAGTCGAACGCCGGGTCGTTGGTCCCGGACAGGTTGAGCTGGCTGTCTGAGCAGTAAATCTGACAGATGTAGGCCATGCCGAACGGGTCGTTCTGGACAACGCTCGAGTAGAACATGTCGAACTTCCGCCCGCTGAAGATGCTGGAGAGGTCGGCACTCGGCACCTGCCGGATGTCCAGTGTGACCCCGATGTTCTTCAGCATCGCGACCACGGCACCGGCGATCGCCTTGCCGACCGGGTCGTCACCGGTGTTGACGTAGTTGAACTCCAGCGGCTGGCCACCCTTGCTCCGCATCCCGTCCGGTCCGGCGGTCCAGCCGTCGGTCTCCAGGTCCTGCTTCGCCTTGTCCACATCGAAGGTGACCGCCTTGGAGAAGTTGTCCTGGTAGCCATCCTGGAAGGAAAACAGGTTCAACGACCCGGGCGGGGTCTCGGTGAAGTCGAGGCCCTGGAAGGTGATGGCGGCGATCTGCTTGCGGTCGATCCCCTCGAAAACCGCTTTACGAACCCGCAGATCAGCCAGGATGGGCGACTTACTGTTGAGGGTGAACAGGTCGTTCTGCAGCGAGATACCTTTGCGGATGTCGATCCCACCCATATCCTGGACCTGGGCCAGCCGGTCCTTGGTTCCCACGTCTGTGGCGTCGAGCTGGCCGTTCTTGAAGGCGTTGATGCTGGCCGTGGCCTCCATGGCCAGAAAGGTGCGGGTGTCCAGCTTGCCCCTCTTCCCCCACCACTTCGGGTTGCGGGTGAAGACGACGGCGCCGTTGCTCTTATCGAATTTCTGCACCGTGTAGGGCCCGGCGCCCCACTCCGGATGCGGAGTATCGATGTAGCCCTTGTTGAACACCTGGGAGTCAAGGGCTTTGGGGTTGAGCAGGCTGCCGAAGAGTCCCTGCCACCACACGTTTACTCCATTGAAGATAACGATTGCCTGCCGGTCGTCAACGCCCTCGGTCACCGAGGCGATGCGGTCGTAGCCATCGCTGGAGATGACGATATAGGCCTTGTCCTGCGCGTTGTCGGCTTTCCAGGTGGCGTGGAACGCGGTCCAGTCAATCGGCGAGCCGTCGTTGTAGGTGGCCTTGGGGTTGATCGTGTAAGTGATGCGAGTATTGCCGTTGACCGTGTCGGCCTTGACGTCGGTCAGGTAGTCCGGGTTGAACGTCACCTTGCCGTCTGCCGAAGAGGTGGCCAGAACGGGGTTGTACCAGTCCCACAGATCCAGGGAATACCCAGTCGCGTTGCCCTGGAAGATGTTCCACTGGGTGGAGATCTCCGGGAGGGCGGTGGTAAGGACGCCGCCGTCTTTGAGGTTGTCGTAGGGCTGGGGGTTGTATTGGGCCTGCGCGGCAAGGGACTTCGCGGTGTCGCCGCCGTTCGCGTTCCCGCCCGACCCCGGGTTGCCGCCGCAGGCAACCAACGTCACCGACAGCGCGGCGGCGGCCGCCAGGGCGGCAAACTTTTTCACCACAGACATGAGGTGTTCTTTCTCTTCAGCGGAAGTGGCAGGCGTTGCGATGATCGGTATTCGGCTTTTCCCTCAGCTCCGGCGTCTCGCCAGTGCAACGAGCCCGCTGGGCCACGTCCAGAGTCACTTGCAGGGGGCACCGGCTGGCGAAGCGGCAGCCGGGGGCGGAGTCGATGGGGCTGGGTAGGTCGCCGCGCAGAATAATCCGCTCCCGAGTCCGTTCCACCATGGGGTCGGGTACCGGGATCGCGGAGAGCAACGCCTGGGTGTACGGGTGGCGCGGGTTGTCGAAGACCTCGTCGACCGCGCCGATCTCCACGATCCGGCCCAGGTACATCACGGCCACTCGGTCGGAAATGTGGCGCACCACCGACAGGTCGTGCGCCACAAACAGGTAGGACAGGCCGAGTGTGGCCTTGAGCTCGTTCAGCAGGTTGATCACGCCGGCCTGGATCGAGACGTCCAGCGCGGAGACCGGCTCATCCAGCACCAGCAGCGACGGGTTGGTGGCCAGCGCCCGGGCGATCGCGATGCGCTGGCGCTGCCCGCCGGAGAACGCGGTCGGAAACCGATCGCAGTGCTCGGGGTTGAGCCCGACCAGGTCCATCAGCTCGTCGACCCGGGCGCCGATCACCGTCCGGTCCGCCTCGCCGAACGCCCGCAACGGTTCGGCCAGGATGTCAAACACGGTCATCCGCGGATCCAGCGCCCCGATCGGGTCCTGGAACACCATGTGCAGCGTGCGCCGTAGCTGGCGCTGCGCGTCCCGTCCGCGCGGCGCGGCGACGTCGACCCCGCTGACCCGGATGCTGCCACTCTGCGGCGGGCGCAGGTTCATGATCTCGAGCAGGGTGCTGGTCTTCCCGCAGCCCGACTCGCCGACCAGCCCGAGCGTTTCGCCCTCCCGGATGTCCAGGTCGACTCCCGACACCGCGTACACCCAGCCCACCCGCCGCTTGAGTAGGGCGCCCCTGAGTAGCGGGAACGTCTTGCTCAGACCGTTGAGCTCGAGCACGGCGGGACGTTGCTCCCGGGGAATGTGCGCCGCAGGTGCGTCCGGCGCTGGCGGAACCGGGTAGACCGGGCGGCCGTCGATGCGGCCATGGCGGATCTCGTCGGCACGGATACACGCGGCGCTGTGCTCATTCACCGCCCCGCCGGGAACCACCGCCAGCTCCGGCTCCCGGTCGCCGCACCCGGGCACCGAGACCGGGCAGCGCGGCTGGAACGGGCAGCCCGGGGGCAGGTCCACCAGCAACGGGGGGTTGCCCGCAATAGGCACCAGCGGGCGGCGTTCGGCAACGTCAACCCGGGGGACGGCGCCGAGCAGGCCGATCGTGTACGGCATCCGGGGCCGGGCGAACAGCTCATCCACTGGCGCCCGCTCAACCGGCCGCCCCGCGTACATCACCAGCACGTCGTCGGCGATCCCGGCGACCACGCCGAGGTCATGGGTAATCATGATCAGTGCCGCGCCAGTCTCGGCCTGGGACAGCCGCAGCACGTCAAGGATCTGCGCCTGCACCGTCACATCCAGCGCCGTGGTCGGCTCGTCGGCGATGATGATCCGCGGATCGTTCGCCATCGCCATGGCGATCACCACCCGCTGCCGCATCCCCCCGGAGAACTCATGCGGAAACGATCGGGACCGCTGCGCCGCGTTGGGGATCCCGACCAGGTCGAGCAGCTCCACCGCCCGCTTCCAGGCGACGTCGCGGTCCAGATTCTGGTGGATCTCCAGCGCCTCGACGATTTGCCGACCCACACTGAAGATCGGCGTCAAGGAGGACAGCGGATCTTGGAAGATCATGCCCAGCTCCCGGCCACGGATCTTGGACATCTGCCGGTCATCCAGCTCCAGCAACTGGCGGCCGCCCAGCGCGATCGAGCCGGTCACCGAGGCGTACTCCGGGAGCAGTCCCATGACCGCCATCGAGGTGACCGACTTGCCCGAGCCGGATTCGCCGACGATGGCGAGTGTGCGGCCGGGGCGCAGGTCGAAGTCGACGCCGCGGACCGCATCGACCCGGCCGGCCTCCGAGGGGAAGGAGACCACCAGGTTGCGCACCGACAGCAGCGGCGCGGTCCGCGGCAGCGGCGTCCCGCCCGTCATGCTCGTCCAGTAGAGCGCGAGGTGGGGTCGAGGGCATCACGCAAGCCGTCCCCGATCAGCGCCATTGAGACGGTGAGCAAGGTGAGCAGGGCGGACGGGAAGTAGAACAACCAGGGCGCGCTGGTGATCGTGTTGGCTCCGTCGCCGAGCAGGGAGCCCAGCGACACGTCGGGCTGCTTCACGCCGAACCCGATGAACGACAGCCCGGTCTCGGCCTGCACCGTGGCGACCACGCCGAGGGTGAACGAGACGATCAGCAGCGAACCGATGTTCGGGATCAGGTGACGCAGCACAATCCGCAGCGAGCTGACGCCCATGAACCGGGCCGCCTGGATGTACTCCCGCTCGCGCAGTGAGGTGCACAGCGACCACACCACCCGCGCGCCGTACATCCAGCCGACCGCGGTCAAGACAAAAATCAGCACCTTCCAGTCCCCGCCGGCCCTCTGCGAGATCAGTGCCAGGATGAGGAAGGAGGGCACCACCAGCAGGAAGTGCACGATCCCCAGGATGGCCTTTTCCGCGGTGCCGCCCAGATAGGCGGCCGCCGCCCCGACGATCGCCGAAATGAGGGTGGCGAGCAGGGACACCACCACACCGATGATCAGCGAGCGCCGCAAGCCGTGCGCGGTCTGGGCAAAGGTGTCATTGCCGGTGCCGTTGGTGCCGAACCAGTGTTGTGGCGAGGGCGCCGACGTCAGGTTGGTGAAGTCGACGTCGATGTAGCTGTAGGGGGTCAGCATCGGACCGACAATGGCGAACACGACCAGCAGGGCCAGGATCAGCGCTCCGGCCACCGCGGCCCGGTTGCGCAGGAATCGGCGCAGGTAGAGGCGGCGACGGCTAAGCCGCCGACCGCGACGAACCACCCGTTCCTTGATGGGGGGCAGCACCGTGTCAGGGGCCACGTTGGTGGTCATCAGCTCGCCCGCACTCTCGGATCCAGCGCCACCACGGCGATGTCAGCGAGGATCGCGCCGATCGCGGTCATCAGCGCGCCGAATGCGGCGACGGCGACCGCGCCGTGGATGTCGTTCTTGCTGATCGTCTGGGTGAAGTACTGGCCCATGCCCTGCCACGCGAAGATCGTCTCAGTGATCACCGCCCCGGTGAACAGCGCCGGGATCGCGAACGCGACCGAAGTGGCGACCGGGATCAGCGACGTGCGCAGCCCGTGGCGGCGGATGGCGCGCTGCCGCGTCAGTCCCTTGGCCCTGGCCAGCCGCACGTAATCGGAGTTGATGTTGTCAAGCAGCAGCGAGCGTTGCAGCAGATGATAACCGGCGTAGCTGATCACGGTCAGCGAGATGGTCGGCAGGATCAAGTGCCGCGCCCGGTCGGCCACCAGCGGCCAGAATCCGTTCACCGTGGGTGACTGGGCACCCGCGACGAACAGCAACGTCGCACCTACTGACTGATTGACCGCGATCGCCAGCAGGACCACCGCCAGCGAGGCGACGACCACCGGAATGTTGAGCGCAATGATCGAGACGCCCTGGTAGAAGCGGTCGGCGAACCGGTACTGGCGAGCGGCGGTGTACACGGCCAGGTTGATCCCGATGAACGTGGCGAGGATCAGCGATCCCAGCACGAGCTGGGCGCTCAACCCGATCCGGAAGCTGATCTGTGAGTTCACGCTCTCCCCGACCGGGGAGTACCCCCAATTCCAGTGCACGACGATACCGCTAATCCAGTGCCACCAGCGGTCCAGCAACGGGGTGTCCCGGCTGAGGTTGTACTGGGCCAGCGAGCGGCTGATCTGCTCAGGCGCGCGAGGTGGCCGCAACTGGAGGTAGTTGACCCGAGGGTCCAGGAAAAAGTTCGCCAGGAAGTACGTCAGATTGGTGGCCACAACGATCATGAGCAGCCAACCAAGCGACTTTTTGAGAAGGTATCTCAGCAGAATGAAATCCTCGTCCTATAAGCCGGCGCGCTCGACGCGCTGGCTTGAAGAAACCAGTGCGGCCAGTCGATCGCCGATGGCGTGAGTGCCGCCCGGGTGGGTGTGATCCCGGGTGGCCAGGTCGAAGGCCACCGCGGCCTCCACCCGGCGGGCCGGCTCGTCCAGCCCCAGGTGGGCGAGCATCAGGCCGATCGACAGCACCGCCGCGGTCGGGTCGGCGATGCCCTGGCCGACGATGTCCGGGGCGGAGCCGTGCACCGGCTCGAACATGCTGGGGTTGCGGCGGGTGACGTCGAGGTTCCCGCTGGCGGCCAGGCCGATCCCGCCGGTGACGGCGGCCGCGAGGTCGGTGAGGATGTCACCGAACAGGTTGTCGGTGACGATCACGTCGAACCGGCTGGGGTCGGTGACCAAGAAGATGGTGGCCGCGTCGACGTGCTGGTAGGACACCGTCACATCGGGATGCTGCAACGACACCTCCTCCACGATGCGCGACCACAGCGAGCCAGCGTGGGAAAGCACGTTCGTCTTGTGCACCAGCGTGAGGTGCTTGCGCGGGCGCGCCGCGGCTCGGGTGAACGCGTCGCGCACGACGCGCTCCACCCCGAACGCGGTGTTGATGCTGACCTCGGTGGCGATCTCGTGCGGGGTGTCCTTGCGCAGCAACCCGCCGTTGCCCGCATAGGGCCCCTCGGTGCCCTCCCGGACCACGACCATGTCGATGCTACCGGGGTCCGCGAGAGGGCTGCGCACCCCGGGATACAACCGCGCCGGCCGCAGGTTCACGTGGTGGTCCATCTCGAAACGCAGCCGCAGCAGCAGCCCGCGCTCCAGGATCCCGCTGGGCACGGAGGGATCCCCGACCGCGCCGAGCAGGATGGCGTCGTGCTGGCGCAGCTCGCCCAGAACTGATTCCGGCAGCAGCTCACCGGTGGCGTGCCAGCGCGCGGCACCGAGGTCGTAGGGCGTGGTCTCGGCGTCGGGGGCAACCTCGTTCAGAATCTTGAGCGCCTCGCCGATCACCTCCGGACCGATCCCGTCTCCAGGGACCACCGCGAGCCGCATGCGCCACCTCCAGTTGCCGGGCACCCGCAGTGGGACCCTTCGCAGCGCGCAGGCTACCCGCAGCGACCGCGAGTCACAACGTGACAGCCCGGATGGCGCGGGCGCCGACCGATGGCCGGAGTGCGGCCAGCACCTGGCCGGGAACTGGCCGGTCCACCCGCAACATCATGATCGCATCGGTGCCCGCGGCCACCTGGCTGATCTGGGCCGCTTCGATGTTGACACCCACCTCGCCCAGCAGCGTGCCGACGATGCCCATCACGCCCGGACGGTCCGGGTACTCCATGAGGATCACCTCGCCCTGAGCCCGCAGGTCGAAGTGCCGGCCGTCGACCTCGACCAGCTTCTGCGCCTGCGTCGGGCCGGACAGCGTGCCCGAAACCGAGTGCACCGTGGCGTCGGCGCAGACTCCCCGCACGCTCACCACGCTGCGGTGGCTGGGGCTCTCTGGGGCGCTGACCACGGCGACATCCACCCCGCGCTCCTGCGCCAACCTCGGCGCGTTGACGAAGGTGACCTGCTCATCCACGGCACCGGCGAAAACACCACGCAGCGCCGCGAGCCGCAGGATGGAGACGTCCTCGGCGGCCAGCTCACCGCGCACGTCCACGGTCACCGACGCGAGCGCACCCGCGGTCAGCGCGGCCAGCACGCTGCCCAGTTTCTCGGTCAGCGGCAGCCAGGGCCGCACCTCCTCGCCCACCACCCCGCCACCGATCACGTTCACCGCATCCGGGACGAATTCGCCGCGCAGCGCCCGCAGCACGCTGCGCGCGACGTCGGTACCCGCCCGGTCCTGCGCCTCCACTGTGGAAGCACCCAGGTGCGGCGTGACGACCACACGCGGGAGCTCGAACAACGGGCTGGCGGTGCACGGCTCCTTGGCGAAGACGTCAATGCCCGCGCCGCCGACCTGCCCACTGCGCACCGCGTCGGCCAGCGCTTGCTCGTCCACCAGACCACCTCGGGCGGCGTTGACGATCAGCACTCCTGGCTTGGCCTTGGCCAGCTGGTCGGCGCCGATCAGCCCGAGCGTCTCGGGGGTCTTGGGCAGGTGGATCGAGATGGCGTCAGCGCGGGAGAGCAACTCGTCCAGGTCGACCAGCTCGATGCCCAGTTGCGCGGCCCGCGCCCGCGACACGTAGGGGTCGTAGGCGATCAGCACGGCGGCGAAGGCCGCCAGCCGCTGGGCGACGAGCTGGCCGATCTTGCCCAGGCCCACCACACCCACGGTCTTGCCAGCCAGCTCGACACCACCGAACGAGCCGCGCTCCCAGCGCCCGCCGCGCAGGCTGGCGTCGGCCGCCGGGATGCGCCGAGCCACCGCGAGCAGCAGCGCGACGGCGTGCTCCGCGGCCGAGACGATGTTGGACGTGGGAGCGTTGACCACCATCACCCCACGCTCGGTGGCCGCCGGCACATCGACGTTGTCCAGCCCGACACCAGCCCTGGCCACGACCTTGAGCCGGGGCGCGTGGCCGAGCGCCTCGGCGTCCACCCGGGTGGCCGAGCGCACCAGCAGGGCCTCCGCGCCAGCCAGGGCCTGGAACAGGGCCGCGCGGTCAGTGCCGTCGACGTGCTGGACGTCGAGCTCGTCACCGAACACGTCGAGCACCGACGGCGCGAGCTTCTCAGCGATGAGGACAACAGGTCGGCTCAGTGTGGTCACGACCGCCCAGCCTAGTTGAGCCGGACCCAGTACCGC
>JBOHFJ010000022.1:0-24659 GCA_050699655.1 Pseudonocardiaceae bacterium | reverse complement strand
GGTGCGGGTCGCGCAGGTGGACATCTCCGGGCTGCCCGCCATACCGGAGTTGGGCTCGGAGATGACCGTCCGCGCGGCCGTCGAGCTAGCTGGCCTGCGGCCCGGTGATGTGGACGTCCAGGCCATCGTCGGTCGGGTCGATGACCACGACGAGCTGCGTGACACGCTCGTGGTGACCATGCGGCCGGCCAGCACTGGTGACGGTCCCGATGGTGACGGTCCCGATGGTGACCGTCCCGATGGTGACCGTCTCGATGGGGCGGGAACCCGATTCGAGGCGGTCGTGCGGCTGCCGCACGCTGGCCTGCTCGGCTACACCGTGCGCGTCCTGCCGCGGCACCCCTTGATGGCCACCCCCGCCGAGTTCGGGTTGGTGCACCTGGCTTGATCACGGTTTGTGTGCCCACGACGACATATCGTGTCGTTCACGGCACACAAACCGTGATCACCCCCGTCGCTGAGAAGTTATCCACAGCGGGGTTGTTGTCCACAGCGCTGGTGCACGGGGCTGGCCGGGCGGCTGTCCAGGGGCGACGCTCGGGTACGTGCTGATCGATGAACTCGCTGAATCCCGAAATGGGGTGATCACCCGGGATGAGGCGCTGCGCGGCGGGCTGACTCTCCGGCAGGTGCAACACCGGATCCGCACGGGCCAGTGGACCACGCTGCATCCAGGGGTTTACCTGGCCGGACGGCACGAATCTGACCAGCGCGCCGCCACCCGAGCGGCGGTGGCCTGGGCGGGTACCGGAGCTGTGGCGAGCGGGCTGAGCGCGGCATGGTGGTGGGGGCTGCGGGATTGGGCGCCGGCCGCCACCGAGGTGACTGTGCCCCGAACGCGATCCCTTCGCGTCCAAGCGGGCGTGGTGGCGCGCCGCCGAGACCTCGACCCGGTGGACCTCGTGGTGCTGCGCGGACTGCCGGTGACTGCGCTGCCGCTCACCGTGCTCGACGCCGCGGCGGCACTGGGCAACGACTCCGGGCGACCGCTGGTGGATCGAGCGCTGCAGCGCCGAGTGTCATTCGCGCAGCTGCACGCCGCGTATTGCCGAGCGTTCGGCAGACACGGCTCGCCGTGGTTGGGACGGGTGCTTCGGCAGGCGGCGGACGGGGCGTGCTCGCAAGCTGAACGCGTTCTGCACCGGCTGCTACGGGGAGCCCGGATCGACGGCTGGGTAGCCAACCATCTCGTGGCGTTCTCCGGGATCGAGTATTGGATCGACGTCGCTTTCCTGGCGTGCCGGGTGGCGGTCGAGGTCGATGGCTGGGCGTGGCATTCCGACGTCGACCGTTTCGCCCATGACCGGCGCCGCCAGAACGCGCTGGTCCTAGCGGGGTGGACCGTGCTGCGCTTCACCTGGCACGACCTGATGTCCCGCCCGGACGCGGTGGTGGCACAGATCAGGGCGGCGCTACGGCGCTGATCACGGTTTATGTGCCAAGAGCGACATCTGGTGTCGCTGAGGGCACACAAACCGTGATCATGGGCCAGGTCGGGGCCGGAGCGGGGTTAGCGTCGGGTTGCGCGGAAGACCAGCACCGTTCGGGCCGCGACGGTCATCCGGGTGCTGGGGCGCCTGCTTCGGGGGTGGCTGGGGCAGCCGTCCGGGGAGCCGGTGTCCAGCACCGGATCGTAGCGCTGGCCGTACTCCGGGCCCGGCAGCGTCACCATGATCGAGTACGCGCCGGCGTGCAGCACGAGCAGCCACGAGTCGGTGTCCGCTGGTGGCGGGTGGGATCGCACGTCGGCGCCGTTGATCCACATGCTCAGCGTCTGCCGATGGTCGTCTCGCCAGTCCTCGAGCCGCATGATGTGGCCGTCGGGACAGAACCAGAGCAGGTCAGGGGAGGCGCTGGGGGTGACCCGGCCTTCGAAGAACTCCGGTTGGCGCAGCGCGGGCGTCGTGGCGCGCAGCGCAAGTAGGCGGCGAGTGAAGGCGGTCAGCGTCTCGGCGTCCTCGGCCTGCGACCAGTCCAGCCACGAGGTCTCGTCGTCGAGCCGGTAGGGGTTGTTGTTGCCGCGCTGAGTGCGCCAGCGCTCGTCGCCGGCCAGCAGCATCGGGGTGCCGGTGGACAACACCAGGGTGGCCAGCAGGTTGCGGGCCTGGCGGCCGCGCAGGCCGCGCACCGCCGGATCGTCGGTCTCCCCCTCGGCGCCGCAGTTCCAGGACCGGTTGTCGTCGGTACCGTCGGCGCCGCCCTCATCGTTGGTGTCGTTGCGCTTGCGGTGGTAGGACACCAGGTCCCGCAGGGTAAACCCGTCGTGCGCGGTGACGAAGTTGACCGAGGCCCACGGTCGGCGCCCGCTGGCCGCGTACAGGTCCGAGCTGCCCGCCAACCGGGAGGCGAGCTGGCTGACGCCAGGGACGCCGCGCCAGAAGTCGCGCACCACGTCCCGGTAGCGCCCGTTCCACTCGCTGAACTGCACGCCGAACCCGCCGAGCTGGTACCCGTCGGCGGTGGCGTCCCAGGGCTCGGCGATCAGCTTGCGGGTGCGCAGCAGCGGGTCGGAGACGATCGCCGTGAGCAGCGGGGCGGCTGGGTCGAACGCCCCGCCTCTGGGCCGCCCCAGCACGCTGGCCAGGTCGAGGCGGAACCCGTCGACACCCAGCTCGCCGGCCCAATACCGCAGCGCGTCGGTGACCAGCGTGATCACTGTGGGGGAGCCGGTGTCCAGGGTGTTGCCGCAGCCGGTGAGGTCGGACTGGAGGTAGTGATCGAGGTAGTAGGCGCGCGCGTCCAACCCCCGGTAGGACAGCGTGGGGCCAGCCACGTCACCCTCGCAGGTGTGGTTCGCCACCACGTCCACGATGACTTCCAGCCCCGCGGTATGCAGCGCGGCCACCATCGTGCGGAACTCCTCCACCTCGGCGCCGGGCACCGCGGCGTATCCCGGATGCACCGCGAGCAGGGCCAGCGGTGAGTAGCCCCAGTAGTTGGGCGACCCGGCGCGCAGCAGCGCCGACTCGGGGCAGAACGCGGCCACCGGCAGCAGCTCCACGCTGGTGACACCCAAACCGGTGAGGTAGGACGTCACCGCGGGGTGCGCCAGGCCCAGATAGGTGCCCCGGTGCTCGGGCGGCACCTCGGGATGGCTGCGGGTGAAGCCGCGCACGTGCAGCTCGTAGAGCACCGTCTGTTCCCACGGCACGTCCGGCCGGGTGCCGGTGTCCGGACCACCGGGCGCGGTGACCACCGACACCGGGACACTGCCCAGCGAGTCGACGTCGCAGCGAGGCCCGGAGGGGTCGCCGCGGTAGCCCAGCGCGGTCTGGAGATCGGTCACGCCGCCCTCGACCCGCAACGCGTAGGGATCGACCAGCAGCTTGGCGGGGTTGCACACCAGGCCCCGCACGGGGTCCCAGGGCCCGTGCACCCGGTAGCCGTAACGTTGCCCAGGGCCCAGACCGGGCACCAGTCCGTGCCACACTCCGAAGGTGCGTTCGGTCAGCGGCACCCGGAGTTCCTCGCCGTCGGGCCACAGCAGGCACACCTCGACGGCCTCGGCGACTGAGGAGGCCACCGCGAAGCGCACCCCTCCGCCCTCGGCGTGCGCGCCGAGCGGGAATGGCCGGCCAACCTGTGGGTGGGTCACGGAGAGCATCTTGCCCGCCCGGTCCGACATTCTGTGCGCCAGTGTCGATCAGACCAGTGTCGATCAGACCTGGGCCGATCAGCACAATAGGCGCGTGACCATCGACCTGACCGATCTCGTGGTGCGGATGGATGGCGTGGGTGTGCGGCGCGGCGCCAGCACGCTGCTCAGGGGGGTGGATTGGCAAGTGGAGCTGGATGAGAAGTGGGTGGTGCTGGGCCCCAACGGCGCCGGCAAGACCACCCTGCTGCGGCTGGCCGCGACCGAGCTGCACCCGAGTGTGGGGACGGTGCACGTGCTCGGGGAACGGCTGGGCCGCGCCGACGTGTTCGAGCTCCGGCCGCGGATCGGGTTCTCCTCGGCGTCGCTGGCCAGCCGGATCCCAGGCGATGAGGTGGTGTCCGACCTGGTGGTCAGCGCCGGCTACGCGGTGCTCGGCCGGTGGCGGGAACGCTACGAGAACCTCGACACCGCGCGGGCCACCGGGCTGTTGGCCGCCTGCGGCATCGAGGCGATGGCGCGGCGACGCTTCGGCACGTTGTCCGAGGGAGAGCGCAAGCGGGTGCTGATCGCCAGGGCGCTGATGACCGATCCGGAGCTGCTCCTGCTGGACGAGCCCGCGGCGGGGCTGGACCTGGGCGCTCGGGAGGATCTGGTGGGCCGGTTGGCCGCGCTGGCCCTCGATCCGGACTCCCCCGCGACGGTGCTGGTGACCCACCATGTCGAGGAGATCCCGCCGGGCTTCACGCACGCCATGCTGCTGCGGGACGGGGCGGTGGTCGCGCAGGGCCTGCTCGAGGTGGTGCTGACCGAGGACAACCTGTCCGAGACCTTCGGCGTCGATCTCGTGCTGCGGCGGCTCGGGCCGCGCTTCTTCGCTTACCGCCGTTGAGCTGTAGTAAGCGGTGGGGTTCACTGGGCGAGCACCGCGTCGATCTCGGCGGCGCTCGGCAGCGACGGCTGGGCACCGGGCCGGGTGGCGGCCAGCGCGCCAGCGGCGCAGGCCCGGGTGAGCAGCTCGGTGTCGGGCAGTCCGCGCAGCAGCCCGGCCACCGCGGCGCCGATGAACGCGTCCCCGGCGGCGGTGCCGTCCACCACGGTGACCCTGGGCGGGGTCGCGGTCGCGACCCGCTGGCCATCGCGCAGTAGCGCCGCGCCGCGTGACCCGTCGGTGACGGCGACGGCCCGGGCCCCGCGCAGACCGGGCAGCGCGGCGTACTCGGCCCGGTTGACCACCACCAGGTCGGCGCGCCGCAGCACCTCGGGTGGCACCGGGCGGGCCGGAGCCGCGTTGAGCACGAACAGCCCGGTGGCGTGCGCCGCGGCGGCGATCACGGCGTGGTCGGGCACCTCCAGCACGGTGAGCACCGCATCGGCGCCGGCCACATCGCGGGCGTGCACCCGCAGCGCCGCGTTCGCGCCGGGCACCACGACGATGGTGGTCTCCCCGCCGGCATCGACGGCGATCAGCGCCAGCCCGGTCGGCTCGGCGACCCGTTGCAGCCGGTCCAGCTCGACTGCCTCGCGGCGCAGCAGCTCCAGCGCGGCGTCGGCCTCGGGGTCGGTGCCCACTGCGGCGACCAGCCGCACCGGCAGCCCCAGCCGGCGCAGCGCCAGCGCCTGGTTGGCCCCCTTGCCCCCCGGCAGGCGGGTCAAGCCGGTGGCGGTGAGGGTCTCGCCGGGGTCCGGCAGCCGCGCCAACGCGGTCACCAGGTCGAGGTTGACGCTGCCCACTACCGTGACTCCCACGGGATACATCCCACCACGCGGTGCTGGCCATCAGGGTGTCTAAGGTCACTCTCAGGTGGAGGGTCCACACTGGTCGTATGCGCATCCTCGTGGTCGATGACGACCGGGCGGTTCGGGAGTCGCTGCGCCGGTCGTTGCAGTTCAACGGCTACACGGTGCAGCTTGCTGGGGATGGTTTGCAGGCCATGGAAGCGCTGGCCGCGCAACGGCCGGACGCGATGGTGCTCGATGTGATGATGCCGAGGGTGGATGGTCTGGAGGTGTGCCGGCGCCTGCGCGGCACCGGTGACGACCTCCCGATCCTGGTGCTCACCGCCCGGGACGCGGTCTCCGACCGAGTGGCCGGGCTGGATGCCGGCGCGGACGACTACCTGCCCAAGCCCTTCGCGCTGGAGGAGCTGCTCGCTCGGCTTCGGGCGCTGCTGCGACGCTCCCCGCCGGAGGGCGCCGGAGCCGCTGGCGCCGAGCTCAAGTTCGCTGATCTTATGCTGGATCAGGGCACTCGTGAGGTCGCCCGGGACACCCGCCCGATCAGCCTGACCCGTACCGAGTTCAGCTTGCTGGAACTGTTCATGCGACACCCCCGGCAGGTGCTCACTCGCGGCCGGATCCTGGAGGACGTCTGGGGCTATGACTTCCCCACCTCGGGCAACGCCCTGGAGGTCTATGTTGGGTACCTGCGGCGCAAGACTGAGGCGAGTGGTGAACCGAGACTGATCCACACCATGCGGGGCGTGGGCTACGCGCTGCGGGAGACGCCTCCGTGACCCAGGCGGCGAGCCCGCGTGCCAAGAATCGGCGGATGTCGCTGCGGACCAGGGTCACCGGGCTGGCTGCGGTGTGCGTCGGCAGCGCCGTCGCGCTGGTGTCCCTCGCCGGCTACTTCACTGTCCGCAGCAGCCTCTACGACCAGCTCGACACGACGCTGCTGCAGCGCGCGGATTCGCTGCGCAGCACGCTGGCCAGCGCCGAGCAGCTCGGTGGCATACCGGAGAGTTTCTTCAGCGCGGCCGACATCAGGGTCGGCCTGCTCGACGGCCGCACCGGCCAGGGCTATGTCGGCGGCGACCTGGCGATGGGGCCTCGCGAGCTCGCTGTGGCGCGCGGCGAGCGGCCCCAATCGTTGCGCACGGACCGGGTGCGCGACCTGCGCGTCGCGGCCGTGGCGGCGGGGCCGGGCACCGCGCTGGTGGTGGCGCAGGGCTTGGGCGTTACCCGGACCACGCTGGCCCGCCTCGGCCTGGTGTTCACGCTGGTCGGGGGAGCCGGCGTGCTGCTGGCCGCAGCCGCGGGCACCGCGGTCGCCCAGGCCGGGTTGCGCCCGGTACAACGGCTGACCGAGGCCACCGAGCGGATCGCGCGTACCGGCGAGCTGCAACCGATCGCCATCTCCGGTGACGATGAGCTCGCCCGGCTCACCGCGAGTTTCAACAGCATGCTCAGCGCGCTGGCCGAGTCGCAGGACCGCCAACGCCGGCTGGTCGCCGATGCCGGGCATGAGCTGCGCACTCCGCTCACCTCGCTGCGCACCAACCTGGAACTGCTGGCCGCCTCTGACCGCCCAGACGCCCCCTTGCTGTCCGATCAGGACCGCACGGAGATCGCCGGTGACGTGCGGGCCCAGGTGGAGGAGCTGTCCACCCTGGTCGGTGACATCGTCGAGCTGGCCCGCGAGGACGCCCCGCAGGTGGTGCACGAACCGGTGGAGCTGCCGGATGTGGTGGAGCGAGCGCTGGCCAGGGCGGCCCGGCGGGCGCCGGATGTCGACTTCGAGGTCAGCCTCACGCCGTGGAGCCTGCTCGGGGACGCCAATGCCCTGGAGCGTGCCGTGCTCAACCTGCTGGACAACGCCGTCAAGTGGAGCCCGGCGGCGGCGACGGTCACCGTCGCGCTCGCGCCGACCGGCCGTGGGACAGCCGCGGTGGATGTCACCGACGCCGGGCCCGGGATCGCCGAAGCCGACCTGCCCTACATCTTCGAGCGGTTCTATCGCTCCGCGGCCGCGCGCACCCTGCCCGGATCAGGCCTGGGGCTGGCCATTGTGGCGCAGGTCGCCGCCCGACACGGGGGTACGGTGCGAGCCAGCCGACGCCCGGCGGGGGGGACACTGATGACTCTGGAGTTACCCGGCCGACCCCCACATGACACCCCCCACATGAACACACCCACACAACACCCCCAGGTGGCTCACATGCACATCTCAGGAATTCAGGACACCCTGGAGCCATGACCGACGACACGCCGCGACCGGACCAGCCCGGCGAGCCCGGCGCGCACCCTGATCCGTCCTGGGCCGCGGCCGGTCAACCCGAGTCGCCCTGGTCGCCGGAGCAACACGCGGCATCCGGCGTGAACCACCCCACCGCGCCGATCGGCCCGCCGCCCTCAGCCGTGCCCGGATCGCTCGGCGGCGCGGCGGCCCGCAAGGGCGCCGTCGTGCTGTCGCTGCTCGTAGCCTTGGTCGCCGGAGGTGTCGGGGGTGCGGTTGGGTATCACTTCGCGAGCGGCGACTCCAGTGTCACCAGTGCGCTGGATCTGCCCACGCCACAAGCCGTGCCAGCCGCGAATCTCCCGGACGGCTCGGTCGAGCAGGTGGCGCAGAAGGTCACTCCCAGCGTCGTCAAGCTCCGGGTGCGCGGAGCGGGGATGCTCGATGAGGGCAGCGGGATCGTGCTCAGCTCCGACGGGCTGATCCTCACCAACAACCACGTGGTCGAGGCGGCCGTGACCGGCGGCGGCGCCGTCACCGCCGTGCTGCAGGACGGCCGCACGGTGCCGGTCGCGATCGTCGGTAGAGCGCCTTCTTTTGACCTCGCGGTGGTGCGGGCGCAAGGTGTCAGCGGCCTGACCCCGGCCCAGCTGGGGAGCTCCCGCAATCTCCTGGTCGGGCAGCCGGTGGTGGCGATCGGCTCGCCGCTCGGCCTGTCCGGCACTGTGACCAGCGGCATCGTCAGCGCGCTGGACCGCCCGGTGCTGGCCGGTGGCGAGGGCAGCGGCCAGGAGACCGTGCTCGACGCGATCCAGACCGATGCCGCGATCAACCCTGGCAACTCCGGTGGGCCACTGACCGACATGCAGGGCCGCGTGATCGGCATCAACTCCGCCATCGCCTCGCTGGGCGGCGGTGCCAGCGGGCAGCCGGGCTCGATCGGTCTTGGCTTCGCGATTCCCATCGACCAGGCTCGGCGGATCGCGACCGAGCTCCTCCACAACGGTCAGGCCACCCAGGCTGTCCTCGGGGTGAGCGTTCCCGTCGGGCAACAGCCGGAGAACGCCGCGGCCGTGGTCATGGGGGTCACCCCCGGCAGTGCCGCCGCCGCCGCCGGCATCCAATCCGGTGAGATGATCACCAAGGTGGATAACCGGGTGATTGACAGTGGCGACGCGCTGATCGCGGCCATCCGGTCCTACCCACCGGGTTCCCAGATCACCATGACCGTCAAGAACTCGGCGGGGACCTCCCGGCAGGTGCAGGTCACCCTCGGCAGCCAGCAGGTCGGCGTCCGTTGAGCGCCTCAGAAGAAGCCGCCCCGACGTCCCCCCTGCGTCCCCCCGGACGTAGGAGATCGAGACCTGGTTCTCGGCCCGGAGGGCGCCCGGCTACGGTGCTCGGCATGGAACACAGCGCGCGCAACCTCGGGCGGGCTCTCGTGGTGATCGTCGACGACCGGGCGGTGCATGGTGAGCACGAGGACGTGACTGGCCCGCTGGTCACCGAGCTCCTTGAGGAGGCTGGGTTCGTGGTCGACGGCTCGGTTGTGGTGGCCGGCGAGTCGGTCGGGATCCGCAACGCCCTGAACACAGCGGTGATCGGCGGCGTGGACCTGGTGGTCACCGTCGGGGGCACCGGGGTATCACCGCGTGACGTCACTCCGGACGCCACCGCCGGCGTGCTGGACCGCCCAATACCAGGCATCGCCGAGGCAATCCGCGCCTCCGGGCTCGCCGCGGGGGCGGTGGACGCGGGCCTGTCCCGCGGCCTGGCCGGGGTCTCGGGCAGCACCCTGGTGGTGAACCTGGCGGCATCCCGCGCGGCGGTCCGGGACGGGATGGCCACCCTCACGCCCCTGGTTGGACGAGTGATCGACGAGCTGTCCTGGCCAGACCACGACTGACCACCCCACACTGAAACCGCCCCACCACGGGGCCCGCGCTCCTCGCTGTCACGAGCCCGTGGTGCTGGGGTCGTTCAGGTGCCGCTCGCCTTGCCGTTTCGGCTCAGCGCCTCGCCCACTAGCTGGCTCACGTTCTCGCACTGATCGTGGTAACGCCCCCCAGTGGCCATGTCCACCGTGGAGACCGCGGCCCCGACGCAGTTGACGGCGATACCGCCCGCCTTCTCGACCAGGGGGCCGGCCTTCTCCAGGGCCTGCTCGACGATCGGGCCGGCCGTGACCGCTATCTTCTCGGCGTACGGGCCGGCCTTGGTGATCGCTTGCTCGACGAGTGGGCCGGCCAGGTCTCTCGCCACGTCGACGAAGGGGCCAACCGTCTCTTTGGCCTGCTCGAGATAGGGGCTTGCCTTCTCCATGGCCATCTCCACCAGAGGGGTGGCCATGTCGATGGCCTGCGTAACGACAGGGCCGGCCATGTCGATGACCGGGCCAGCCGTGTCCTTGATTTTGCTCATGAGACTCATGGTGGGAGCCCTTCCGCTTGTGTGACCGAGAAACCCTCATCTTCGCACTGTGACAGGGTAACGGGAAGTGATCGGAGCTGGCTGGCCCGTGCGATCACGCGGTCGGGGAGGTCCGCTCGCCCGAACGTCTCCTCAGTGGACGGTCACGGTGAGGGTCTGGGATATCGAGGCCGCCGCCACCCGGGTCGCGGAAACCGGGTCGAGCGCGACCAGCACCAGCTTGCCGTCCCGCTGCCCGGTGCGAGTGCCGGTTTCCAGCACCGCGAGCACCCGGGCGCCGCGGGCCAGCACCACCGGCTCGTCCCGCCGTTCGCCGACGGTCACCACGTCGACTGTGGCACCGGGATGCAGCAGCGTGGCCACACCCGGATCCGCGAGCCGCAGCGGAACGCTCACCGCGTCCGGATTCGTCGTGACCGTTCGGGTGAGCTCGGAGCCGGTCAGCCGCACATCGGTCAGGGGCTCACCACGCCGGACCGGCGCGGCCAGGGTCCGGCCCAGCACCGCCGTCGGGCTGCGGGTAGCGCCGTCGGGAACCATTGGCGCCGGTAGTGCGTGGAGCGTCAGCTCGCTGGCGCCGAGCACGGTGCCCGGTGCTAGGTCCCGGGCGGCGACCACCACCGTGTCGCCGGTGGCGGGTTCCCGGCCCGACGCCAGCGCCAGCACGGCGGCCAGTCCGACCAGCACCGCGGCGGCGACCCGGCGCAGCACCAGCGTCCGGCCGAACCCGGACCCCCGCAGGAGCCCGTCGCAGCGCTCCCGCAGCAACGGCCCCAACGTGCGCGGACCGCTGTGGTCTCGCTGTTGCCCTATTGTCGGCCTCATTGTGGGCCTCCCGACCTTGTCGTCACGCTCATGACGTTAGGCAAGATCGGGCGTTGTCGACAGCGGCGCCACAGTGGATTGTGGACAACTGGGTACCTGTGGACAACTTCCTTGAGGTGCTGTGTGGCTGGGTCAGGAGGTGGCGGCGCTCGCTGAGCTTGCGGTCGATGAGGACGACGCCGAGCCCGTCTGGGATTTCGAGCCCGTCTGGGATTTCGAGCCTGCCTGGGATTTCGAGTCGGTGGTGGACGACTTGGAGTCTGACGTGGATGTGCCCTTCGAGCCAGGCTCTGCCTTGCCGTTTGAGCTGGACTCGGATGATCCGGCCTTCGTTGGTCCGGCCGGGTCCGCGCTGCTGGCGCGGCTGTCGTTGCGGTAGAAGCCGCTGCCCTTGAACACGATGCCCACCGCTGAGAACAGCTTGCGCAACCGACCGGAGCACTCGGGGCAGTCGGTCAGCGACTGCTCGGTGAACTTCTGCACGGTATCGAAGTGATGCTCGCACGCGGTGCACGCGTAGGAGTAGGTCGGCACGTCTCGCCTCCACGTAGCTAGCACTCTACGTACGAGAGTGCTAGCGCGATGATAGCAAGCCCTCCACCACGGTCCGCCCGACTCCGCGGGAAGACGGCCAGCTAGCTGCCTGCCGCAGCAGTACCTCGTGCGTGACGTTTGGGCTAGCCTGCCTGCATGACGGTTCAGATAGCGCTGCGGCTGGATTCCGGGCTGGCCCAGTCCGCGCGGGCGGCCGCCGCGGACACCGGCACCAACCTGTCGCAATGGATCCGCTGGACGATTCGACGCGAAGCCGCCGCGGCGACCGCCCGGCGAGCCCGCGCCGAAGAGGATGCCCGTCCACCGCTGTACACCCCTGAGCGGGAGGACGCCCTGATGAGCTCGCGGCGGTCCCGGGCCATAGCGGCTTTCGAAGACGTCGGCACCGCCTACCTCGACCGGCTCACCTGGTTGCCCGCCGACAACTCGTGCACCTCATCGGCCACCTGCACCCCGACCGCCACAGCCACGTCACTCACATCATCCGTGACCTCATCAGCAACCACTGACCACGCCGGGTACCGAAGCCCGAGGGCCACCCAACCCAAAGTCAGTTAGGCGGGACCCGATCTTAAGCGCCTTCAGCGCGGAGGCAGGAAAGTGGATCACAAGTCACGAGATCTATGGGACACGTTCTCACGCCAATTCCGCGACAACCTCGATTGCTCAGCAAGCAATCGGCGGAATCTGCGCCATCACCACGGACATTCTTCACCCCAGGGAAGCGGGAGCAGCAATTCCGCGCCTCCGCTGCGCCTGGGCTTCCCGAACTCAACAGCAGAGTTGTCGTGCTCGGTCATCACAGCGCTGCTGTTGAGTTCGGGAGCCCGGGAGCAGGCGGGCCCCAGGCCAGGCGGGGTTACTCTTGGGCAGTGGCTGGGCGTGGGTTCTTGGTCCACTCATGCGATCTTGAAAAGATCGTGCTTGCCCCTACCGCTCTGCTCGGATGGCGTGTCGAGTCGTGGCCGACCAGTGTCCGGTGAACGTTCCCCCGGCGCTTAGTTGGCCTTTTTCCACTTCATCAGCTCGAACGTGAGCGTGGGCCACTGATTTCCCGAGGTCTCGGGGCCTCCGCCGGAGAGCAAATGCAGCCACACCAGACTTCCCTGGCCGGTGACGATGCACAAGGCGGTCGTGCCCGGAACCATGTCCCGCACCGGCTGGACCTGGCCAACCGGCAGGGTCTGAGCCGCAGTGAAGCAATCCCCCGGAGCGGGCAATGTGGCCGGGCCGGTGCCCATCAGGATCCCGTCGCCCTTGTACAGGCCGCCGTCATAGTAATAGGCATCCGCCCCGGAGCCCTTCTCGACCTTCGGGATTTCAAGGTCGGTCATCCAGGCGTTTGTGTCGCCTGGCATGGTGATCCGTTTGGGCTGTGGCCATGCCGCCGTCCACGTTTGCGCTGGCGGAGGCGCGGTCGACAACGCCACGGGTGGTGGGACGTTCGTGCTGCTCGTGGTGGTGGGCGGCGTGGTGGTGGGTCCGGTGGGGCTGATGGTTGCCTGCGGCGGGGGAGATGTCGTAGCGGTGGTCGGTGGGCGCAGGATCGTCACGGTTACCAGTACCGTCACGGCCACCAGCAGCGCCGCCGCCACTGTCGAGAACACGATGAGAAGCTTCGTCCGCGACGGTTGAGCTAACTCCCGACCGCCGCTCGCGGGTGCTGTGGGCGTGAACTCTGGTTGAGGTGGGGCCAGGCGCCGGGCTTCTTGCTCTTTGAGCATCCGTTCCAGCACGGCGGCGGTCTCCGGCCCAGCCTCGGCGCGCACATGCTCGATGCGCCGCGTTACCGCAGCTTGATCGCCGGCCGTATGTGCCTGGGTGAGACTGTCTAACTCGGCTGCCAGGTAGGCCTCGGTCTCGCCACGGCCACTCATGCTGCTCCCTCGGGTTCTACGGACGGCACCGGTTGAGTGTGCGCGTAACGTATTCTGCCCGTCACGCTGAGTTCTGCGAGGGTGGCCGGCGCCAGCGGGTTGGAAGCGTGCGGGCCTGCTCAGGAGGGCAGCGGGAGCAGGCCGCGGTTGGGGGTGAGGGCCGCGGTGACGGGGACATCGTGTGGTTGCGCTGGTAGCGAGTCGAGTACCTCGTCGTCCCGGACGATGGCGATCAGCGGGGTGCCGGGGCGCGCCAGCGGCAGGCTCCGGTCGTAGTGCCCGCCGCCGCGGCCCAGGCGAGTCCCGTGCCGGTCGACGGCCAGCGCCGGCACCAGCACCAGCGCGGCGGCGGTGATCGCCGCGCGGCCCAGCCGCGGCCCGGTCGGCTCGAGCAGCCCCAGCGGCCCGGCCCGCAGCGACTCCGCGCCGGTGTACTCGGCCCAATCCAGTGGTTCGGCGACCGCACTGACGACGGGCAGCAGCACCCGCCAGCCGCGGCGCGCAAGCGTGTCGAGCAGTTCCGGTGAACCCGGCTCCCCGCCGACCGGCCAGTACGCGCACACCCTCCCAGGCGCCCCGATCAGCGCCGCCCCAGCCTCTGCCGCGAGCGCCGCCGCCTCAACCTCTCGAACCGCCGCCGGCACCGCCCGCCGCGCCGCCACCAACCGCCGCCGCAATGCCCACTTGCCGCTCTCGTCCACCTCACCCACCCGACATGGAGACATATCGGGGCTAACGACGCCCGAATAGCCCCGACAAGTCTCCATGTCGGGACGGGTTGCGGCGAGTGGGGCCGATAGGGTGATCGGTTATGAGCGACTTGGGTCGTGGCGCGGGTGGGTTCCGGACGGCGGTGGTGCCCGCGGCTGGGCTCGGGACCCGATTCTTGCCGACGACCAAGACCGTGCCCAAGGAGCTCCTGCCGGTGCTCGACACCCCGGCGATCGAGTACGTCGCGGCTGAGGCGGCCCGGGCCGGGGCCGACCGGCTGGTGCTCGTCGTCTCGCCGGGCAAGGAGTCGGTGGCGGCGCACTTCGACGCCAACCCGGATCTGGAGGCTGAGCTGCGGGCTCAGGGCAAGGACGCGCTGCTGGCCAAGGTGCGCCGGGCGCCCGGGCTGATTCGAGTCGAGGTCGCGGTGCAGCGCAAGCCGCTCGGGCTGGGGCACGCGGTGGGCTGCGCCGAGCCGCTGCTGGCGAAGACCGACGAGGCCGTGGCCGTCCTGCTGCCCGATGACTTCGTGCTGCCCACCGGGGTGCTGAGCGCGATGGCCGCCATCCGCTGCCGCCACGGTGGCAGCGTGCTGTGCGCTTTCGACGTCCCGCGCGAGCAGGTCTGCGCCTACGGGGTGTTCGCGATTGAGGACACCGACGACCCGGACGTCAAACGGGTGCGCGGCATGGTGGAGAAGCCCACACCCGAGGCGGCGCCGTCGACGTTCGCGGCGGCCGGTCGCTACCTGCTGGACCGCGCGGTGTTCGACGCGCTGCGCCGGATCGTCCCCGGCGCGGGTGGCGAGCTCCAGCTCACTGACGCCGTCGCGCTGCTGATCGAGGAGGGCCACCCGGTGCACGTCGTGGTGCACCGCGGCGGGCGTCACGATCTGGGCACCCCGGCTGGGTTGCTCCGGGCGTCGGTGGACTTCGCGCTCGCGGACCCTGATGTTGGCCCTGAGCTGCGGAGCTGGTTGCGCGACAGGCTGCGGTGGGAGACCCCGTGAGGTCGCTGGACGAGCAGCTCGGGCGGGTGCTGGACGCCGCGGTGCGTCCCGCGTCGGTGCGGGTGGCGATCTCTGAGGCGCAGGGCATGCTCTGCGCGGAGGAGGTCGTGGCGCAGCGCTCGCTGCCCGGCTTCGATCAGGCCGCGGTCGACGGGTACGCGGTGCGCAGTGTGGACGTCACGGAGGTCCCGGTCACCTTGCCGGTGGTGGGCGAGATCGCCGCTGGATCGCGCCAGCCGATGCGGCTGCAGCCCGGCCAGGCGGTCCGGGTCGCCACCGGCTCGGCGTTGCCCGCGCTGGCCGACGCGGTGGTCCCGCTGGGGCACACCGAGAACGGGGTGGACCACGCGGCGCGGGTCACCGTGGCCTGCTCGGTGCCCTCGAAGGCCTACGTGCGCCGAGCTGGGGAGGACGTGCAGACCGGCGACGTCGCGGTACGCCCCGGCGCGGTGATCGGCCCGGCGCAGGTGGGGCTGCTCGCCGCGGTGGGGCGGGCCAAGGTGCGCGTGCACCCGCGGCCCCGGCTGTCGGTGCTGTCGGTCGGTGAGGAGCTGGTGGACGTCGACCGCACGCCGGGTGCGGGGCAGGTCTATGACATCAACTCCTACGCGCTGGCCGCCGCCGCCCGCGATGCCGGCGCCGAGGTGCACCGGGTCGGCATCGTGCCCTGCGATCCGTCCCGGCTGCGCGAGGCGGTGGAGGGCCAGGTGCTGGTCTCGGAGATCGTGGTGGTGGCCGGCGTGATCGGCGGGGCGATGGGGGAGGAGCTGTGCGGCGCGCTGGGCGCGCTCGGGGCGCTGGATGTGGGTCGGGTGGCCATGCACCCCGGGTCCGTGCAGGGCTTCGGCCGGCTCGGCCCGGACTCGGTGCCCACTTTTCTGCTGCCGAGCAACCCGATCAGCGCACTCGTGGTCTTCGAGGTGTTGGTGCGTCCGATGATCCGGCTCGCGCTGGGCAAGCGCAATCCCCATCGCCGGACCATCACCGCGCGGCTGCTGTCCCCGGTGACGTCCACAGCGGGCCGGTGCGGTTTCCTGCGCGGCCAGCTGCTGCGCGATCCCGACACCGGGGAGTACCTGGTGCAACCACTGGGCACCTCCGGCGCGCACCTGCTGGCTTCGCTGGCCGAGGCGAACTGTTTGATCCTCATCGACGCGGACACCACTGAGGTGCCGATCGGCGAGCAGGTGGCCGTGAGCTTCCTCGCCCAGCGCGGCTGAGGGGCCGTGCTCGGGTCTGGGCCTGAAGGCCGCCACCCAGGCTGGCCGACGCGGCTGGGCCCCGTGTGGGTCGTGGCGGGGCGGGTCGGGCTGTGCCCGGTGCGGCTGCGCGACGGCTCGGCGTGGAGCCGGTTGCGGCTGCGCGACGAGGCCTACCTGCGTGCCTGGGAGCCGGACGCTGAGGGCAGCTGGGCGGAGCGCTTCACCGCCATGGCCTGGCCGGTGCTGTGCGGTGGGCTGCGGGCCAGCGCCCGGCGAGGGCACGCCCTGCCGTTCACCATCACCGTGGACGGGCGGTTCGCCGGCCAGCTCACGCTGGGCAACGTGGTGCGGGGCTCACTGCGCTCGGCCTGGGTCGGTTACTGGGTGGAGTCGGGCGCAGCCGGGGGTGGTGTGGCAACGGCGGCGGTGGCGCTGGCGGTGGACCACGCGTTCGGGCCGGTCGGGCTGCACCGAGTCGAGGCCACGGTGCGGCCGGAGAACGGGGCCAGCCTCCGGGTGCTGGCCAAACTCGGGTTCCGCGACGAGGGGCTGCTGCGACGCTACCTGGAGGTGGACGGCGCGTGGCGGGACCACCGGTTGCTCGCGATGACCCGGGATGAGATCGGCGTCGGGTTGGTGTCACACCTGATCCGCTCAGGCCAGGCCCGCCACGCCTGATCCTTTCCCTTCGGCGCGCCTCCGGCATCCGGGTGACCGCGCTGGCTACCGTGATCAGGCAGTGTTACAGGCGGTTCAGGAGTGGCGGATGGGGTAGGGGGCGAGGAGTGCCCAGCTCGCTGATCTTCGCGGCGCTGGCGGTGGCGTGGCTTGTCGTCCTTGTTCCGATGATCGCGAAGCGACGGCAGGAAGTGGTGCGCACCGCGGAGTCTGCGCTTGCCTCTCGGGTGCTGCCCCGTTCCAGTTCGTCCCGCCCCGGTCCGTCCCGCCCCGTCCCGCCTCGGGCGGCCCCCCAGCACGGTCAGGAGATGCCCATGGTCAGTGGACGGATCGCGCAGCGGGAACCCGCTGCGGAGGAGCGTCGGTACCGGTCGGGTCGCGGTGGTTACGACCCGGAGCTCGCCGCGCAGCTGGCCCGGCAGAAATATGTGTTCCGGCAGCGGGTGGTGCTTGGTCTCGCGGTCGGTGCCCTGGTCACGCTGGTGCTGGCATACGCCGTGTCCGGGCTGCTGTGGTGGGTGCACGCGGCGCTGGATGTGTCGATAGCCGCTTACCTGGGCTACCTGCGCCGGCAGGTGCGTATCGAGGACGAGGTGCGCCAGCGCCGGGCCGCCCGGCTGGCCGGGCCGCGCACCTCCGAGTCCCACGCCGCAGTGCCCGCCGAGGACGTCGTCCACGATGCGGAGGAGCTGCTCCAGGAGCCGGCGGTGCGTCCCGCGGTGCCGTCCGTGCCCCACCCCACGGCTGTCGCGCTGGACCTGGACGACGAAGACCCGATGTTCGACGAGCTGCGGCCAGTCTTCCAGCCCCGCTATCGCCGGGCGGTCGGCGAGTAGCCGATGACCGGCTGCTAAGCTCGGGCCGCATCACGAGGGGCTGTAGCGCAGTTGGTAGCGCGTCTCGTTCGCATCGAGAAGGTCAGGGGTTCGATTCCCCTCAGCTCCACACCAGCTCAGAGGCCCTTTTTGGCGATCTTTGTACGGGGCGTTAGACCCCCGTACAGCAGCGAAGTACAGCAGCGACTCACCCGCCGAGGCTGTCTCCCAGCCGCTTCAGCGCAGAACGGGTGGCCTTGGATGACGCCTGGGCGTAGATCTCCATGGTCACCGCGATCTGCGCATGGCGAAGGATCTGCATGACCTCGCGGGGGTGTACGTCCAGGTCCACCAACAGCGTTGCGCATGTGCGGCGCCCGTCGTGCACCGTGATCCTCCGTACCCCGGCCTTCGCGCAGCGGGCATCCCATGAACGGTTGAAGTTGCGTGGTTCGATCGGCGTGCCCCACTTGGTCGTGAAGATCAGCTTGCCGCCTTGCCATGCCGAGCCCGCGATGTCCCTCGCGTGAGCTTCCTCCATCTTCCGGAGCCGCAGCGCGGCGGCACAGACGTCCGGCAGCGGCAGCGTCGCATCGGAGGTGGCGGTCTTGGTCTCCCGATGGAGCAACTGGCGACTCACGCGCTGCAGCTGACGGCCGATCGACAGCTCTCCGGCGTCGAGGTCGATGTCGGCCCATGTCAGACCGAGCACCTCACCCTTGCGCAGACCGAGCACGAGAATCAGAACGTAAACGGCGTAGAGCGGATCTCGCTCCGAGCGCGCGTTTTCCAGGAAGTGGCGGGCTTCTTCGCTGCTCCATGCTTTGCCCTTGCGCTTGCGAACTGACGGGACCTTGATTGAATTCGCCATGTTTTTGGCGATGAGATCTTCCGTCACCGCTTGGGACAACGCCGCGCGCAGGCAGGCCCGGATGTCGTTGACCGTGCGGGGCGAAAGCCGAGCTTCGCAGCACTTGCCTACCGCGCAGCATCGACGCTTCTTCTCTGGACGAGCGGTGTCCTTGCCCTGTGCGCAGCACTGACACGTGCGGGCCACTTCGTTGATCCACGTCTGCACGTCCCGCACGCCCAGTCGATCAAGGCGTCGGTCACCGAGCCGCGGGGTGATGTGCAGGCGGACAAACAATTCATAATTAACGTACGTGGCGGGTGCCAGGTTCGGTCTCACCACCTCCTCAAGCCAATATGCTAGAAACGCGCCCAAATTGGGCACACTCGTTGCCATCGGCCCTTGCCGCGCCTGCTGCTGAAGCTTCAACCACTTCTCATGAACCTGTTCACGAGTCTTTCCGTAGATATACTTGCGCTGCCGCTGCCCGTCGGGCTTAGTGACCCACGAATAGGCGGCGAAGCCGTTGCGGTAAGGGAATATTGAGCCTTCCCCATTCGCCCGAGCGCGACCAGTCACGCCGCTCCTTCCTTGACGCGACGTTCGATGTACTCGTCCACCCACTCGGGGAGGATACGGCGGTACTTGCCGTCCTTGAGTGAGCGCAGTTCCCCGGTGGCAACGAGCATCTTGGTCTTGCTCACGCCGAACCCGAGCATCTCCGCGACCTGAGCCACGCTGTACCAGCGCTGCTTGATGACACTGACATCACGATCCATCGGACGTGGTTCCTTCCCCCGGTCAGGCGGCTTGATCGGTAGTTGCCGAACGATCGACGGATAGTGAATCGCTCGCGGCAATCTGGGCTGCGGTGTAGTCGGCGTGCCAGCGTTGTCGTTCGGCGATGGCGTGGAGGAGCAGTGCTGCTCGTGGGGGGATGTCGGGGTCGCCGGGGGTGGTGCGTTCCCAGAGGTATGGCCCGTCTTCGGGGCCGTGGGCGGGGTGGATTCCGGCGGTTTCCAAGAGTTGCCGAACGAATTCGGCTCGTTCGGCGCGGTGGTCATCCAAGGTTTTGTTGGACCATTTCCGGGAGGCGAGGACGCGGCGTCCGCCGATTCCGAGGTGTTCGGGTTTGTGCGCTTTTCCTTTGCATGTTCCGGGGGTCATGGTGCGGCGGGCGCTTGTGGGTTGGATGCCGTAGCGCAGCCACAGCGCGCAGCGCGGTGAGCAGGGTGTGATGGCGAGTTCGGCGTGCAGCCGCCGGGCGTGTTCCCGGTGGGCGTTGGTGGCGCGCTCATCGAGCCCGGCGGCGTGGTCCACGCTTTTGGTGAGGTATTTGGTGAGGTAGCCGATGTGGCGGCCGGCTTCTTCGGTGCCGCCGAGGATGCCTTTGATGTGTATTTGTGTCCCGAATCGGGCGACGTGCGCGGGTTCGGTGAGTTCGTGGCAGGCGTGATCGAAGGTGGGCAGGGGAGCGCGGGTGTTGGGGTCAACGAAGGCTCTGGTGTTGTCGTCCCAGACTGGTACCCGGTCCCCGCCGTACATCAGGTGGTCATGATTGGGCCACCAGACTTGGTGGTAGGTGGCGCGGGTGATCCGGTGCAGCTCGGCGCGGGGGATGGCTCCCCGGATCGCGGCGTGGAAGTGCGGCGCGCCGCGTTTCTGCGGTTCGACGGTGCCGAAGTACTGCACGTCCCATCCGAGGCAGCGCCGGGTGTTCTGGAAGAACCGGTCGAGCAGCGCGGGGAAGTGGATCGCGTCCCGGGCGGCGCGCCGGTAGTCGTATCGGTCCGGGTCGAGGGCCGCGCCGTGGGCGTCGACTCGGCCGTAGCTGTCCAGGGTGAGGGTGAGGAAGGTGGAGGGGCGGTAGCGCCCGGCGAACACCCGGCCCACGGTGGTGTGCTCGACACGGCGGCGGGGCAGGTCGGGTGCGTCTTGGCGGCGCCGGGTTGAGCGGCGCACGGGTGTGGGGGGTGGGTCCAGGGGGGTGAGCCGGCCGCGCAGCCCGGTGTCGCGCAGCGCGGTGTCCAGCTCGGCGACGGTCTCGGCGATCTGCTCACAGGTCTGGGCGTCCCCGCTCGCTGCGCATTCGGCGTACGCGGCGAACAGGTCCGCCCGGGCGGCCATGAGCTCTTTCTGCGTCTGGCTGGGCTGGGCGTGCTCGCTGGTGGGTTCCGCGTCGAGGTGCCAGCCTTGGCGGCATTGGGTCATCCGCAGCCGGCGGGCTTTCTCCGCGCAGGGGCGGCACTGGTCTTCTCGGGTGGAGCCGCAGGGGACGGGCACGACCTGCACGCGGCCGGTGGTGGTGTCGATCCGGCGCATCGGCAGTGGCCGGACGCACACGCCGTGTTCCTCGGCCAGCTCATGGGCCACTTCGGTGGTCAGGGCCAGCGCGGCTCGTTGCGCGCGGGTCGTGCGCCCGGATTCGACTGGGGCGGGGTGGGTGGTGGTGTGTTCGGTCATGGGTTGGGGTTCCCTTCACGCCGTCCGGCGGCGCGGACTCGGCACAGCAGTGAGCAGACGGTGGCCACGATGCACGGTGCTTCCTCGGCGAGCCAGCCGAGGACCTCGACGTCGTAGGAGCCCAGTTCGAGGCCGTCACCGAGAGCTGTGAGCAGGGCGATGTAGCGCTCTGTGCGGTCCTGCTTGTAGCCGGGCGCGACGGTGTAGGGCGGGTGCACCGATAGGGGTTCGGTGCTGAGCGGTTCCAGCCCTGGTGGCCAGGGATCGGGTGGGGGCGGGGTGGTCACCGGGTGCCCCCTGGCCGGCCGAGGGGTTTGTGGCTGTCCCAGCGCGAGAGCCACCGCTGGGCACAGGTCAGGACTAGGACCACGCGCCCGGTCACCTCGACCCCCTGGTGTTTGTAGGTGTGGGTGGCGCGGCCCATGGTCAGCCACCCGGCGTCGAGGAGTTGCCGCACGATGTCCGCTTGGTGGTGGGCCACCGGCTCGATCTCCCACCCAGTCAGGCAACGCCAGAGATACTCGCGGGCACCCAGCGCCACGTACTCCTCGTTCTGGGCCAGACGCAGCACGGTCACCACATCCTCGATGTCGTTCGTGACCCGATCAGGCACCCCGTTCGGGGTCGGTGGTGGCTCGGGGTGGGGCTGTCCGAACAGGTCGGTGCTCATTTGCCCCACCACCAGGCCCCGCGCGCCAGCCAGGACCACTCCCGGGCCAGGGCGCGGATGGCCCAGATCTCGAGCAGGACCGCGAGCACGGCCGCGATCGTGAACGGTGTCGAGCGCCAGCCGCAGACGAGCCCGATCACGCCGAGCGGGACCGCCAGGGCGAGGGTAATCCGTAACCAGAGGGACGCCAGGCGCCCAGTCTCGGAGAACATCAGGCCGCCACCCCCACGGTGTCGGGGGACGGGGGGACGGGGACGAGGCGGGCGCGGGGGGCGCAGGTGGCGACCAGTTCATCGATCTCGGTGTCGCTGACGTAACCGGCTCGGACTCGGGTGATCCGCCGCGAGCGGTGCGCGACGACGAACCCGATTCCGGCGTGGTCGTCATCGAGGGGGATCTGGTCAGCCAGCGCGCCCCGATCGCGGGCGCCGTCGCCGAGGACCATGTCGACGTGGCTGGCTGCGGTGACCGCGAGGCAGATCCGGTCGGTGAACAGGTCGCGGGTGTCCACGATGTCCTTCGTCGCTTCCTGGGCGTAGGCCGCGACCCCGTAGCCGACCGCGCGGCCCTGGGTTTGGATCTCCCCGAGCAGCCGCATCGCGTCCCGGACCTCCGTGCGCTCCGCGTACGCCGAGAGCATCGCCAGCTCATCAATCACCAGCCACTCGAACGGGGTGTCCACCGACACGCTGAACTTCCGCAAACCGACCGCCCGGAGCTGGGCTTGCCGGGTCTTCATGTCGTCCCGGAATTGCTCCAGAATCCGCAGGGCGCCTGGCACGTCCGTGGCCCAGTCCGCGAACAAGGGGCGCCCGCGCTCGGTTTCCATCCCGCCCTTGAGGTCGATCACCCGCACCCGTACCAGACCGTCGCGGATCATCGGGCCCATTGACCGCAGCGGCGCCCAGATCAGCGAGCCTTTCCCGGCGCCCATCGTCCCGACCACCAGCAGGCACCGGCCGACCACTCGAATGGTGAAGTCCGCACCGAATTCGTCCTCACCAACCACCAACGCCGTCAGGTCCACCTCAGCCGAGTAATCCGGGATGCGCGGCGCCGGGACCGGCTCGGTGAACGGGTTGGCGCGCTCGACGACCAGCGTGAGCACCGCCGGCCGGGCACGAGCCACCACGACGCGTTCCACGCCGAACGCGTGCGCCAGCTCCTCACACCGTTCCTCCCACACCGACACTTTCTGGCCGGGAGCCATCCGGACGGTGAGCGTGTCAATCGACGGCGTGGCCGCCCGGACCCTGACCACCCGCGGTGTGAGGACCTCCTGCGTGCCACGCCGCACAGTGATCAGGTCGCAGTCCACCATCACCCGCGCCCATCGCGGCCCCACATAGGTCAGCCAGCGGCGACGAGCGCCCCGCAGCCACCGGCCCACCGTCGGGTCAAACGTCGCGGGGTGCCCCCGGTACCAGGCGCCTGCCCCACCCACGAGCCCGCCCACCGCCCACGCGGTGGGTGTCACACCGAACTCCACCGCGCTGGTGGCCAGAGCCACCGGAACACTTGTCACCCCGGGGTGGCGCGCGGCCCACGCGGCGGCACGCCATTCCCACCCGGTTTTTCGCGTTGTAGTACCCTCACGCATAGCTGATCCTTTCAGCGCACGGGGGGTGCTCACCGCATTCCCGCCAAAGAATGTGATCTGGCGAGCACCCCTCGCCCTGGTGTTACCTGTCGCGAACCTGAGCGCGTGTCGTTTCCAACTGCACCAGCACATGCGCCACCGCGCGCGCCATCGTGTCATGCTGGGCGCGGAAACTGCCCTGCCGGATCGGAATACCACTCAGCGCGGTCCGCAGATGCTGCATCGACGCGTCCAGTTCCTCCATCACCCCGTCAATTTTTAATCTTGCCATGATTCATTTCCTCCATTCCCGGGACTTCAACTCAGCTTCCCACCGCTGCGCCGACTTCGACAACACACACAGCGCGCGCTCCACCGCTTTCACCCCGCTGCTGATCTCCTCTCCCGATGCCGTCGCCAACCCCCGCTTGGCGGCCCGCACATCACCTAACCCGGCGGCGAACTTCCGCGCCTCACCCACCGCCTCACCCACCATCAGCAGCGCCGACCAGAACGCGCCATACCGCGCCACCGCACGACGATTGATCGCCTTGATTTGCACTCCGCACACACCTCCCTGTCAGCCCTGCCCGTATCACGGGCACTCCGATTCACGCGGGACCTCCGATTTAGGCCGCTTCCCGCCGCCGTGCCCGCGCGGCGGACCACGCGAACGCGCCGATGAGATACGCGACCACAACAACCGCCATCACAGCGGCCACCCCCACTCCGGCAGCGATGTTATTCGGCGTACGCGAGACGGAGGTGACAACGCTCGTCATGAGCCACCACGCGCCCATCGCCGCAATCACGATAGTCACTGTGCGGTGCTCCACGAACCGGCCCCGGCGAATGGTGAAATCGAACTCAGGCACAATCAAGGGTCCAGCGCATTTCTCGATGTCAACCCGCAGTGACGACACACACTCATCCGCCACCACCCAAAACCGCCCCGGCGAATCCACCCACGCCGAACCCACCACATTCCCCTCACTGTCGAGCTTCACAGCATTCACTCGACCCATGCGCAGTCCTCTCTTCACGCTGGAATTCCCGAATGATCCGATACTGGTAGCTCACACCGGCAAAGCCGGATACCCCTGGGATTTCATCCTCGATTCACGCCGCCACGCCGCCCGGTGTCTCACGCCGGCGCACGGCCACCAGCCGGGCGCGCTCCCGAGGTGTCAGCCCCCCGGCGACACCGTGTCGGTACCCCGAGCAGGGCTCCCAGGCCAGCACATCAGCCAGGCACTCCACCCGCACCGGGCACCCCGCGCACACCCGCTTCGCCACCACCACAGCGGCCTTATCACCCCTCTCCGGGAAGAACTCCACACCCGCGCCCACGGCGCACGCCGCGTCCCGCCACCACCCCGGCACCGGGCCACCGCCGAACAACACCGCCCCCAGCACCACCCTCGCGAGACCCGCGTGTGCCC
>JBOHFJ010000021.1:0-24876 GCA_050699655.1 Pseudonocardiaceae bacterium | reverse complement strand
CGTGACTTGTGGAGAGCCGGATGCGGTGAGAGCCGCACGTCCGGTTCGGAAGAGCGGCATGGGGAAACGCCCCGGAGAAATCCGGGAAACGCGCCCCATGCCGACTCTTACTGGGCCGACGGCGGCGCCACCAGCATCGAAAACTGTGTTCTTTTGTGCGAGACGCACCACCGGCACGTGCATTGCACCGGCTGGGAAATCCTGATCCACCCCGACCATACCGAGTTCATTCCTCCGGCGATTCTGGACCCGACCCGGACACCACTCCATAACCCACTCCGCTGCTAAGAACAGTAATTATCGCGCACGCCGCCGCACCGTTCCGAGGTGAGGAGAAAACATGACTCGATCGCGAGCCGTGGCCAAGTGGATCACCAGTGAACTGCCGGAGCTCGTGAAGGAGCACGGGGTGCCTGGCGCGCAGGTCGCGGTGCTGGTGGATGGTGAGGTGCTCGACGCCGCGACGGGTGTGCTCAACACCGCCACCGGGGTCCCCGTCACAACAGACGCTGTGTTCCAGATCGGGTCGATCACCAAGGTGTGGACGGCGACGCTGGTGCGGCAGCTGGTCAACGAGGGGCGCCTCGAGCTGGACCGGCCGGTGCGGGAGTACCTGCCGGAGTTCCGCCTCGCCGACGAGGCGGCCAGCGCGACGGTGACGGCCCGGCAGTTGCTCTGCCATACGGCGGGCTTCGAGGGTGACCTGTTCACCGACACCGGCGGCAACGACGACGCGGTCGAGAAGTACGTGGCCACCCTCGCCAGCGCCGCGCAGGTGTTCCCGCCGGGTGAGCGGTTCTCGTACTGCAACAGCGGCTATGTGGTGCTGGGGCGGCTGGTGGAGATCCTGCGGGGCAAGCCGTACAACACTGTGCTGCGCGAGCGGCTGATCACACCGCTGCGCCTGGAACATGTCGCGACGCACATCGGGGAAGCGATCCTGGAGCTGCCCGCGGTCGGTCACGTGCCCAAGGCGCCGGGCGAGCCGGTGGCGCCCGCGCCGGTGTGGTCACTGGTGGCGTCGAACGCACCGGCGGGGACGCTGCTGGCGATGTGCGCCCGGAGCCTGCTCGGGTTCGCGCGGATGCACCTGTCCGACCCCAGTTTCGACCTGATGCGCCGTCCCCAGGTCGTGCTGCCCGATCTGGGAATGCCGCGAGCTCACTGCGGCCTGGGCTGGATGCTGCTCGACTACCCGGGCGGCACAGTGATCGGCCATGACGGTGGGACGATCGGGCAGTTCGCGTTCTTGCGGATCGTGCCGCAGGCCGGTGTCGCCGTGGCGCTGCTGGCCAACGGCGGTGACGTGCTGCCGGTGTACCACTCGGTGTTCAGCCACCTGCTGGCCGAGCTGGCCGGCGTCGAACTGCCCGCGCTGCCCGTCCCCCCGGCCGACCCGCAGCCCGTGGACGCCAAGCGGGTCAGCGGGACCTACCGGACGACTACAGCCGAGCTGGAACTGAGCGTGGACGCCGAGGGCAGAGCGTGGCTGCGCACCGTGGCGCGAACCGAGGCGGCCAAGCGGGTGCTGCCGGAGCCGACCGTGCTCGAGCTGGTCCGGCTCCATGATGACGTGTTGATTACGGTGGAGTTGCGGGGAGGAGTGCATCAGGTCATCGGCCTGTTCGGCTCGGACTCCCATGGCCGGGCGAAGTTCCTGCACAGCAACGGCCGCGCCGTCGCCCGAGCGCCAGGCTGAGCCATCAAGCCAGTTCGGTGATCACATGGTCGGGGTGGTCGAGCCAGACCCACTGCCGCGCTGCGCCAGCGGCGGTGACGCCGAAGCGGTCGCGGTCGGGTTGGCCCAGTGCACGCCACTGGGTGTATGCGGTGTCGAGGGTGTTCCACAATGGGCCCTCGGCGGCGACGTGGGTGGTGTCGTCAATGGTGGTGAGGGCGAAGGTGGACCCGTCGGCTCCCTGGCCCCAGGTTTGCGGACCGGTGCTGTTGTCATCGGGGGTGAAGCCCAGTGTCGTGTACGGGCATGGGCAGCACAGCGAGAGGTAGAACGCGGCTGGATGGGCGTCGGTGAGCGCGGCAGGCGGGACTTCGGTCGGATGGGCAGCATCCAGCAGGTACGGCCGGATTTTCGGGGCGGCGGGCTCGGAGACGCTGCGCGCGGCCATGAATCCGCCGTACTGGGCGAGAAATGCTCCGCTTGCCCCGCCGGTCTCATCGCGGCGCAGCAGGGCCATCAGCCCGCCGCGGCCGGCGAAGCTGATCGGGATGAGGATCAGCGCCCCAGGGTGGGTCTGCCCTAGATGGGCGGCCGGCACCCGGGGGAAGGCGACGGTGGCGATCACTCGGTCGTACCGGGCGTTCGGTGGGTATCCGACCGCGCCGTCGCCGATAACGACCGTGGGGTGGTACCCGGCGGTGGCCAGGGCGATGCGAGCCCGCTGGGTGAGGGTGGGGTCAAGCTCGACGCTGGTCACGGCGTGATCGCCGAGGCGCGCCGCGAGTAAAGCGGCGTTGTAGCCGCTGCCGGTGCCGACCTCGAGCACGGTCATGCCCGCTGCCACGTCCAGGCTGTGCAGCATGGCGGCCATCAGGCCCGGCGCGGAGCTGGATGAGGTGGGTCGCCCTTCCACTGCCTGTCCTCGGCACGCGGCCTGTGTGGCGTCGTCATCGCCGTTAAGCTGGGTGACCAGCGCCTCGTCGGCGTACACGCCGCGCAGCCATCCCTCGTCGGCCTCGGCCAAGCCCCAGCCAGGCCGACCCCGCCACGGGAGGAAAAAATAGGGGACGAAGAGTTCGCGGGGAACCGTGGCGAAAGCGTCACGCCATGCCGGGTCGGTCAGCAACCCCCCTCGGGTCAGCTGGCTGACCAGCGCGGCGCGAAAATCCTCGGCGGCGGTGCGGTGAGCGGTCACGGTGGTGTCGTCTCCCCGGTGAGGGCATCGGCGATGGCCGAGGCGATGGCGTCGCGCCGCGGGTGATCCCAGGCCCATTGCCCCGCCGGATTGACTTCCAGATGCCACCACACTCCGGAATGATCAACAGAGAAGTCGCAGGCGGCGAAGCGCAAGCCCAGGCGGATGGTTTCGCTACGGCACTGCCGCGCGTCAACCGGGGTGGCGTAAACCAGATGGGTCTTCCCACCGATGCACACCGGCTCGGCCCGGAACGCCTTATACAGCACCGGAGCCGCGTCGCTGGCGAAGCTGGCCGCTGAGTCGGGATCGTTGGTGATGGCTGTGCGGGGCACCCGCAGGCCGGCGGCGGCAGCTTCGACGAGCTGCCATGGTTTGTGCTCGGCGGCGTGAACGGCGGGTGGCCAATTGACCCACAGCTTCCTTGGCAGGGCGACCAGCAACCCCCGCAACCCCCATCGCGCCTCAGCCTCGATCCACGCGCCGATCTGCGGATCCGTGCCCGGCGGCGCGCTGGGAGCAGATGGCCGCCGGTAGTAGATACCCGACACGTCCTCCAGCCGCGCGCACCGGTTCCCGATCCGCAGCTGACCGACCCAACGTGAGCCGACCAGCTCAGCGGCCACCACCACCTCACCCAAGTCGAAACGGATCACCGGGATGGCCCGGCGGTTCAGCTCATCTACCACCACATCGGCAGTCGGGTCCGGTCTGCGGCACCGACCGCAATCAGTATCTCGCGGATCCGGCGCATTGTGGCCAGCGCGCCGGATCTGGCTGTGTGACGCGCGATCAGGGCTGGAGTGCGGCGAGTACCTCCGGCAGCTCGCCGGGGTGCACGATGCACAGGCGGTGGGTGGTGCGGGTGAGGACGACGTAGAGGTCGCTGAGGCCGCGCGGTGACTCGGCCACGATCGCCGCCGGATCGACGAGCACCACCGCGTCGAACTCCAGACCCTTGGCTTGGGTGACGGTCAGCGCGGTCACCGGCGCGTCGAGGTCCGCGCCACTGGCCGTGGGCAGGCACTTGCTCAGCTCGTCCATTGTCCTCAGGGACCCACCTCCGCCGCCTGACCTGAACCAGGTCGGGCTCAGAGTGCTTGCGTAGGGCTTCAGCGGTAGGTACAGTCGACCGTACGAAAATCGTACAGATGGAGTCCGCAATGGTACCGGTTCTGAACCACAGTATTCGTGATCTTGTGCTCGACGAACTAGCTTACGTGCGTGGCTGCACCCGCACCGAGGTCGACGCTGAGCTCAACGGACACGATGATCTTGAGATCGATTCCAAGCGGGGGCAGACCGTAGCCATTCGTGTTGAGTTGCGTCTGGGCATGGATGGATTGATCCGACCGGAGGACCAGAGGCGCGAGAACCTCACTGGGGTGGCGTCCCTCACTGAGCTAGTTGTTCGCAGGATCGCCGCGCTCACCCACGAGGAGGGATGCTAGATGGCTCACTTAGCGACCGGAGCCAACGTCGTGGATGGGTGGCTGGTTGCCGCCGAGTTGCTCGAACGGCTCGGGGGAAAGACTGTCCACCTCAATGTTGCGTTCTCAGCGTCCACGCAGGAGACTCAGCCAGTCGAGCGAATCATGGATGAGTTCGTCGCCGACCGGTCATGGCCGGTTCAGACCGTGGCCAACACAATCTTCCCCAAGGGGTTGTACCATCCCAGACTCGGCGACCAGGCGGCCGCGCGTCTGTATGAGAACTACGAGCTGAGTATGATTTTGCACCGGCGTCGAAAGCGGGACAAGGACACCTATTTCAACCGGATGCTCGCCTACCCCACGAGACAGGAACCATTCAACCAGCTTGAATATGTCATCAATCGCCTTCGCCGTCAGCTGTGCCTTAACAACCCACTGAGCAGCGCGTATGAAATCGGACTATCGCACCATGCGGACGCCGAGATCCGCATCCAGCAGCCAAAGACCGACCGGAACATCATGTCGTTCCCGTGTCTGAGTCACATCAGCCTTACGCTGGCTGAAGGGCAGCTGCACTTGCACGCCACCTATCGCAACCAGTCTTTCATCACACGCGCACTCGGCAACTATCTGGGACTCACCCGGCTACTTGGGTTTCTGGCCAACGAGGTCGGGACCGACGTCGGCGAGGTCCACTGTACCGCCACCCACGCGGATCTGGAGCTTGGCGCGTTCGGCGGCAAGCTCGCCGTCCGTAAGTTGCTCGCGGGCTGTCGTGACGCGATCGGGGAGGAATCGCATCATGCCGTGCACTGAGGGTGTTCGCAGAACTCGTCGCCTCGCGACCCGCATCCGCCATGCAATGCCAAACAACGCGAATGCCGAGGCTGTGGGTGTGGACGTCGTCCACATACCGACCTGGGCCCACTGCATCGAGGTGGGTGGCCAGAGACTGCTTGAACGTACCTACCGCCCGGGTGAGCTCACCCACAGCGCCGGAAGAATCGACCGACTGTCGACCCGACTGGCAGCCAAGGAGGCAGTCCTCAAGGTGCTGGGTACGGGGATCCGGGGTGTTGGGCTTCGCGACGTCGAGGTTGTGAGTGCTCCGCACGGCAAACCGTCAATCGTCCTGCACGGCCCTGCTTCGCATGTGGCACAGACTGTGGGACTCGACCATGTCGAGGTCAGCCTGTGTCACGAGGACGACTTGGCGCTGGCTGTGGCGATGGGAATAGGTGCTCGCTCATGACAGGGAGCGTGGATCGCCCAGCACCCGGCGACGTCGGCATCGACCGTAACTCCTTGGGAGAACGACTTCGAGCGGCCCGTGAGTACCTCGGTTTATCCCAAAGCGACGTCGCCGAGTTCCTCGGTCTGTCACGGCCGGCCGTCACCAACATGGAAACAGGAAACCGAAAGGTCTCAGCGGACGAGCTAGCACGGCTTGCCCGGCTATACCACCGCCCCTACGAGTACTTCATGGGCGAGGCTTCCATGGAAGAGGACATCACCACCGCTGCGCTGTACCGCGCCACGCGCGATCTCAGCGATCACGATCGTGATCAGGTACTGCGTTTCGCTCAGTTTCTGCGAACAGCCGGACGCGCTCCCGCGCCTGACCCGGCGAAGCCAACGTCATGAGACCTCGTGGGGGATGGCGCGATGCCAGGCTGCGAGCGGAGGCCGAGGCCATCCGTCACGTCGCTCGCTTGGGTGTAAGCCCGGACAAGCCGGTCGACGTGTTTCGCCATATCGAGGACGCCCGGGTGTGGCTCCTGTTCGAGCCGCTGGATCGGCTCTACGGATTCTTTGATCGCACAGAAGATGCCGCCGGAATCGTGCTTCACAGCGGCCACCCGCTCAGCCTGCAGCGTTTCACCGCCGCACACGAACTGGGGCACTACGTCCTCGGCCACGGGCGTGCCGCTGACAAGGATGACGATATCGTCGGTCGTGCGACCTCTCGGGAGGAAGTCGAGGCTCAGGCTTTCGCCGCCGAGTTTCTCATGCCGGTACCTCTGGTGAACCGTGCCGTGGAACGGCTTGGGATCGAGCCTTCGCGGCGGCTCCACGCCTCGGATGCTTACCAGCTGTCGCTTGAGATGGGTTCCAGTTATCGAGCGACGATCAGCCGCCTCGAGCAGCTCAACATGCTCAGCCGCACCAATGCTGCGGAGCTCCGGCATACTCGCCCGCTGGATCTGAAGATCGAAATGGCGGGCAAGGACACAGCCGGTTTGCGGAGAAATGACACCTGGACTTTGGACGAACGTAACCGGCACCGACACCCGGAGCCTCGGGTCGGAGATGAGGTGCACGTCCGGCTGGGCGAACTCCCCAGTAGCGGATATCGGTGGATCGCGAGCGGTACCGAGCTCAGCGATAGTCTAGAGCAGATAGCCGACGAACTTGAGCCGGTCATTCCTGCCACACCAGAATTCGGTGCGCAACGCGTGCACCACTTGGGTTGGCGATGCACGGCACCAACCGTCGGCATTTTGATGTTGACTCTGTGCGGTCCGTGGGGTGAGCAGAAAACCATCGAACAGATCAACGTTATGATCCGTGTTCACGGTCCCCGGACAGGCGATGCACCGGGGGGAACGAGTCAGAGGCAACGCGGTCCGATGATCAGGGCGGTTGCATGACCGGCAGTCATTTCTCTTTCTTTGCAGCGGAAGGCGAACCGAATACCAACCCCGCAGGGAGCTTGTCGTTGATGCCCCACTTTGGCGGGAAGAAGAGCTCGATGGGCTTCTGGGTGACCGAGAACCGCGCTTTGATGCGCTTACGAGCGCTGGCCAGCTCAGGTATTGCTTCACGACAGTACTTGTCCGTTTCACAGAACAGTCCCTGGCAGTCTATGGCATGCAGCGGCCGACCCCACAGCCCGTCAAATCGCAGGCCAAGCCGCTCGAACTCTTCCTCCTGGTGATCCACCATCCACAGTATGACGTCGGTGGGCGTGTAGTCACCTAGACTCTCGAACACCTTCATGACGCCTCTCAACGCACCTGGTCCAGCTTTGGTGAACTCGTTCTCGGAAAAGTTGATGAGGTCGGAATAATTGAGGTCGATCGTAGTCTGGTATGACATGAAATCTCCCATCAAGGGATAGCCGTGCAACAACTCGTAGACCTCGCGCAGAGAGCCCGCGGAAAGCAGCCGGTCACCAAGCTGATCGTGCAAAAACATATGCCGAAAGAGCTCAATGTGGTTGAGATGCTTAAATGTCTGACCATAGGCATTTGTGGCGCACAGGATGAAAGCCCCGGTGTAGAGTCCACCATTGCACTCTTTCGCATGGCTGAGACTTTTTGTAAAACCCTCATCACTGAGGTCGTCAAGCGTGGGAAAATGGCCAAGAAAATCGCGGACAGCCGTCCACGTCTCGATCTTGCTAAATGTACGGAACGCCACGATCTGAAATAACCGGTCCACAGGCGTGCAGGACTCACTGTGATGACAGACTTCTCGGATCATGTACTGAGATACGCGGTCCGCCGCTCGATAGACGTTACAAAATTTGAATTCCCTCAGGATAGGATCCCTAGTCCACGGCCACTGCTCGCCGGAGACGCGGCGCTCAAAAGCCGCTTGCCGCTCCGAAGCGAAGTACCAGTACAGATCGTAGGCCCGCCGACGCGGGACCGGCGCACTTTTCATTCTCCCTTTTCTCTATTCTGTTAGACATTGCCGGTAGAAGACCCCCGTCCCATGCAGATGAAAGTAGCGTGGGTCGTCAAGAAGGACGCTGCCCGCTATTCGTTCGCCGAGCGTGTAACGGAAACGATCGACACCGGTGAAATGATCGAAGACGATCGCACCACCGGCGACTGTCCGTTCTGTCACCATCTTGAGCGCGGCAGCGGCGGAACTGTAATTGTCAGTGTCAATGAAGCTGAGTACGAGAACCTCCTTCTCTAACCGCGTCGACGTGTTGACGATGTCGCCCAGTACAATCTCGATGTCACGGCCATCAAGGTAGCGCCGCACGGCCGCCAGGTCAGTGAAAACGCAATCACGATGGTCGTACATGTCAAGGGGACTACGGCGAGGCGGAAAACCACCAAAGGTGTCAAACCCGATGACCGGCCATGTCGCACCTAGTCTTTCTATCACCCGGGAGAGAAACATGGTAGTTCCACCTTTGAACATGCCGAACTCTGCGACCACACCTTTGAGACCAAGCTGCGCGGCGTTACAGAGGCACTGGTAAAGGTGAGTCAAGGTGTGCGGGTACCCGTTGGCCAACGACGGTACGAGAAGTTGCGTCAACTCGTCGCGAAAGACGGGATCCCGGAACGCAAGATGTCCGTAGCCGGCAACGATCACTGTAGGGGTATTCTGGATGTAGGGAAGTGCGGCGCGTAACAAGTCCTCCTTCTCGTCATCAGCGGCCACCACGAGCACGTCATGGCGGTCACCCGAAAGAGCAGCGAAGGGCAGCACTGGTACCGACAGTGGCAGGTTGTCCCATTGGGCCGCGTTGGCTCCGGGTGCATATGCCGCAACGACGGCGGACGCGAGGCCAGATGGCGCGAGGGCGGCAAGAATTTCAAGGGTTACGCCGGTCAGCCCGAGGATACCCACCGAACGAGCGCCGGACAAAAGCTCGTGCTCAAGATCCGCGAGGATCTTGAGCACGTCTTGAGCACGTCTTGAGCACGCATCGACTACCACTCCTTTCCGGCCATAGCCCAGGGAGCCCGTCACCCTAACAGCACTGAGGCCGCTTCAGCGGAATGCCGCCAGGAGACACACCGCCGCACCCGTGAGTTCTTGAGCGCGCACGAGGCGGACATGAACCGGCGCAGTGGTGGCTAGCCCGGCGAAACATGCCTCAAGCTCATCGAAGCATGTCAGTACGAATCCGGCCGCGTCGACAAGAGGCATACCCTGGACATCTGCGCCGAGCAGATCGACCTGGGACAGCAAGTACTCAAACCCACCTGGACCGTCACTGTACGGTAGGCCGAGGTCACTACCGGCGAACAGCTTCTCAGCGACGACGGGATCCAGGTCAGCGAGATACGTCTGATACTTGAGGCTGTAAACTAACAGGTCAAGAGCTGTGTCCCGCAGTGACTCGTCTGCCGTGATCGGCCCACCATCGAAGACATACGCGAGTCGATCGACCTTGCGCGCGATGTTGGCCAGGATACTGATCACCTCGCCGCGTTTCTTCCAGGAATCGCGATAGACGGCGTCCTTCTCACGATGCAGCCGACGAATTTCCGCACGTAGGTCCGCGTGGTCTGCTACGCTAACGCCAGCACCTTCTGGTAGCTCAGCATTCGACCATCGAGATCGGCAACGAGATAGCCACCACCGTTCTCACCGAGTTGATTCATGGCACGGAAGCCCTGACACACGGCACGTCGCCAGAGCCAGGATGGCAACTTCTCGGCTTCCAAATCCATCACTGCTGCCCTAGCCACCTCGATAACCTCTCCATCGACGCTCGTCTCGCTGAGAAAGCCGGTCCGACGCGTGGCGAGACGTGAGAGCACAGCGGCCAGACCCTCCTCGGCGAAGATGGCGCGCGCCCCGTCCTCACATTCGTCGGTCTCCGGAACGGATCTGCGCTTCAGTCGCAGCAAGGCACGCATCGTCGGCGACCAACCGAGCACGGCCATGAACCCCATATGGATAGCGTCATAAAATCGGTAGATGTCAACACGACGGGAGTTGTCAGTCAGCAGGTCGCCCAACTCCTTGCTGACCCGGAAACCAGCCAGCTTCCCGCGATCAAGCCTCGTAGGGCCTTCCGGGAAAGCGTTGGGATCGGCGCTGACCAGCGTCAGCGCGGCCGACGCCCGACCAGATGGTAGCGGCCGCTCAATGAATTCCACAACCAGGCGACGCGGGAATCGCTCATGCGCGGGATAGCGGGAATCGAACACCGGCAGCTCGTCGAGCTGAAGCACGTCACGCTGGCGCGGATAACGATCACGAGTACAGCGCAAGTTCGCCTCAGCGATTTCTTCCAAGTCGAGGTCGCATGCTGTGGCGACCGCCGCGACGTACCACAGGAGATCGCCCAGCTCTTCGTGCAGGAACTCACGATTGGCGATGAGGTCGATGCCATCACGGAGGTACTTCTTGTACACGTTCAGGATCGCGCCCGTCTCACTGGCCAGACCAAGCATCGGCGCGACCGCACTATGCGGACCACCCAACCGCAACTGACTCGTCTCACGAGCCGCACGCTGGTAGTCGCTGATCTCCACGGCCCCTCCCTTACCTTAGTGATCTTTGTGCGGGATCAGGGCTGGAGTGCGGCGAGTACCTCGGGGAGCTCGCCGGGGTGCACGATGCACAGGCGGTGGGTGGTGCGGGTGAGGGCGACGTAGAGGTCGCTGAGGCCGCGGGGGGACTCGGCCACGATCGCCGCCGGATCGACGAGCACCACCGCGTCGAACTCCAGGCCCTTGGCTTGGGTGACGGTCAGCGCGGTCACTGGCGCGTCGAGGTCCGCGCCACTGGCCGCGGGCAGGCACTTGCTCAGCTCGTTCATCGCCGAGGCCGGTCCGAGCACGCCCACCCGGCCCGCGCCCACCGCGGCGGCCTCCTCAGCGACCACCGCCGGCAGCCCTCCAGAAAGCCCCCCAGCAAGCCCCCCAGAAAGCCCATTGACCAGGACCGCGCGGGGCGGCACGCCGGTGGCGCGCACCGATCGCGGTGGGGTGACGTCGACGTCGATCGCGGCGAGCACCGCCTCGGCCAGCTCCGCGACCTCGGCGGGGTTCCGGTAGTTGATCGTCAGCTCTTCCAGCCGCCAGCGCTGCGCCACGTAGGGGCCGAGCACGTCCTGCCAGGAGCCCGCACCGGCCCGGTTCCCGGTCTGGGCGAGGTCCCCGACCACCGTCATCGAGCGGCTGGGGCAGCGGCGCATGAGAACTCGCCACGCCATCGGGGACAGCTCCTGCGCCTCGTCGATGATGATGTGACCGTAGGTCCAGGTCCGATCGGCGGCCGCGCGCTCGGCGGTGCTGCCGTAGTGGCGCTGGCGCTGCCGGTCGGCCAGCCGGTCGGCGTCGATCAGGTCCGTGGCTCGCAGCAGCTCAGGGTCCAGGTCCTCGTCGAGATCCAGGATGTCCAGCACACCCTGCGCGTACCGCAGCTCCGCGCGCAGCGCGGCGGCCTCGCGGGCGGCCTGCTCGCTGCCATCGGAGCCGAGCAGCTCAGCGGCCTCGTCCAGCAGCGGGACATCGGCGGGAGTCCACACCCGCTCCGGGTCGAGCTCCGGGTCCGGCACGGGCCGGGCCAGCAGGTCGCGCTCCCGCGGGTCCAGCACCCGCTCGGTGGCGCTGGCCAGCCGCCGGGGGTCGGCGTAGAGCTCGGCGAGCAGCCGCTCCGGCGTCAGCGTCGGCCACAGCGTCTCCAGCGCGGCGGTCAGCTCAGCGCTGGCCCCCAGCTCAGCGCGGATGTCCGCCACGTCGCCCCGGCTCAGCAGCTCCCGGCCCGCGCCGCCGAGCCGGTTCGCGACCCGCTCGGCCAGCGCCGCCACCACCTCCCGCTGGAAGATCCGCCGGGCCTCGTTGTGCGGCGCTCGGGAGCGCCGCGCCCGGGTGCGAGCCGCCTGGCACACCCGCTCGTCCAGCCGGACGAGCTGGCCCTCGATGGTGAGCTCGACGGGTTCGGTGGGCACCTGCTGGCGGTCCCGGATCGCCGCGGCCAGCACCTTCACCATCTCCAGGCTGCCCTTGACCGCGGCGGTCTCATCAGGCTCGACGCCGCGGGCGTGCAGCCCCGGATGCAGCTGCGCGACCGTGCACAGCAGCACGCTGGTCTCCCCCAGCGAGGGCAGCACGTGCCCGATGTAGCGCAGGAACGTCGAGTTGGGCCCGACGACGAGCACGCCGCGCTTGGCCAGCTGCCGGCGGTGCGTGTACAGCAGGTAAGCCGCCCGGTGCAGCGCGACCGCGGTCTTGCCGGTGCCCGGCCCGCCCTGCACGACCAGCACTCCCTGAGGCTTGGCGCGGATGATCCGGTCCTGCTCGGCTTGGATGGTCGCGACAATGTCGGACATCTGGCCGGTCCGGCTCTGCGCCAGCGCGGCCATCAGCGCCGCCTCGCTGGTCAGGCTGGTTCGGGTCGGATCCTGCCCAGCAGCTCGGGCGTCGTCCACCTCGATGTCGAGCACCTCGTCCTCGACACCAAGCACCGTTCGGCTGCGGGTCCGGATGTGCCGGCGGCGGCGAACGCCCTCGGGGCGGGCGGCGGTCGCGGTGTAGAACGGGCGGGCCGCGGGCGCCCGCCAGTCGATGAGCAGCGGCTGGTAGTCGCGCTCCTCGTCGAGCAGCCCGAGCCGCCCGATGTAGCGCCGCCCGTCCTCGTCCTCGTCGCTGTCCTCGCCGCGGTGCAAGTCCTGGTGCAGGTCGAGCCGCCCGAAGCACAGGCCTTGCTCGACACCGTCCAGAGTGGCGAGCTGCTCCGCGTACATCGCCGCGGCCGCGTCCCGCTCGCTGAGCGCTTGCGGTGTGCCGGTGTGGGGTGATCGCAGCACCTCGGCCAGGCGCCGCGAGGTGTAGCGGCGGCGCTCGTCGAGGTGCTGGTAGAGCAGGGTGAGGTAATCCTGCTCAGCCGCCACGTCAGGAGTTGTCTGAGAGACCGGCACGCGTTGCATCCACCTTCTGTGACGGGGCAGCGTCTGGGGCGGGTGGCCAACATAGCTGGAGTTGACGGGCGGCTGCCGACATTCCAAGATAGCAAGATGCGGACCCTGCTCACCGCTGCGGTTACCGCTACAGTGACCGGCGCGGCGCTCATCGCACTGGCCACGCCCGCCTACGCGGTCACGCCGGGGGAATGCCGGGCCGCCAACGGGATGGTCGACAAGAACACCATGTCGTGTGCGCTGCTCGCGCAAGGCACCTGCCCCCCAAGTTTCACCCAAACCGTAGGGTTCTCCGACGGTGTGAAGATCTGCCAGGCTCCGCTCACGTAACCGCTCGGGATCACCCGATGTAGGCGCGGCCGGTGTAGCCCTGCCCGATCAACGTGGGCAGCCGGGTCCACCCAGCGCGGCGCGAATGCTCGACGCGCAGGTCAACCAGGCCCACCGGGTACACGTACACCACCTCCTCGACGTGCCCCCAGCCCAGCGAGGGCGAGCCTGGTGGCGACAGCCGGGTGGGTAGCTCGACGAACGTGGCGGTGCGCTCCACCTGCAGCAGCGTGCCGCCATTGTCGGGGAAGGTCGACACCCGGGTGGTCGCGTCCTCCAGCCCGCCCGCGACCCGCAGCCGCATCGTGGGGGCCTGCACCAGGCCGTCTCGCACGGCGATCTGATCCTGGCAGGGCCACAGCCCAGCGGAAACTTGGTCAGCGAACACCGGCCGGCCCGCGAGGACGTCGGTGACCGGTCGCGGCGCGGTCAACCGGGGTTGCGCGAGCGCGAGCCAGCTGTGCGTGCCGGCGAGGCGGTCCTGGGCCACCACCCGCACAGCGGTCGGCGCGGCCAGGCCGGCGGCGGCCAGCGCGACGGTGGCCTCGGTCCAGTCCGGGTTGCCCCCGACGGTGGGCCCGCCTAAGGGTAGCGCCACCGTGCGGATCCCCGTCGGGGCTGCTGGGTTGCCGGTGCCCACCTGCACCACAAGCCGCTGCTCCTGGGTGAGACTGCCGCGTAGCGGCACCGTTATCCAGCCGTCTCTCCAGACATCACGGACATGGCTGGGCAGCGGGTACCAGGGCGTCTGAACGCTGCCGATGCCGCTCCCGCTGGGCACGTCGTCGTGCCACACCGTGGCATGCGGCGCGTTGACCGGTACCGGTGTCGATTCCGGCAGCGGTGCCGCCCGCATGTCCCCGGTGAGCACGGCGGGCCCGGTCGCTGGCCCCAGCCCCGGCGTGACGTCGGCGAGCACCCGCACCGCCGAGGCCAACCCGCAGGGCCGCCCGGTGAGCGCGCGCAGGTTCATCAGCGCCACCGAGGTGCCCGGGTACTGGCGCAGCGGCGCGATCGTGAACACCACCAGCATCAGCGCCACCCCCAGGCCGGTGGCGCTGACCAGCACCGCCCGGTCCGGACCCGGCCATCCCCGGCGCCGCGCTAACCGCCACCCCAGGCCCGCGACGGCCAGCCACAGCAGCGGGTTGCGCAACGCCAGCGGCCCCAGCGCCGGCGCGAGCAGGCTCTGCACGTACGGGGTCTCGATGAGCAGGTGGTTGCCGAAGGGCTGACCCCAGTCCGAGAAGGGACGCCACAGGTTGGGGCCGGCGAAGGCGACCGACGCGGCGGCCACCAGCCCGGCGGTGCCAATGGCCAGCGTCGCGGCGCTGGCCCGCCGGGGCAGCGGGGATCGGATCATCGCGGCGGCCAGCAGCACGGTGGCCGGGGCCGCGACGGCCCCGAAGTGGTTCACCCACTTCGTCGGAGTGAGCGCTAAAGCGGCCAGGCTCAGCGCGGTGATCACCGCCGCCCCACCGAGCAGCCGGCCGCCGCGTCCTCCGGTGCCGGCGCGCCGGCCCGCGCCGACGGCCACCGCGAGCAGCACACCCAGGGTGAGCAACACCGGCAGCCGCCGGCCCCACGCCCCGCGCTCATCGGCGGCCAACAGGTTCGTGTAGTGCAGGTACTCGTCATACCAGGCGTACTGACGGTAGTACCAGCGATGCACCGCGACCGACTCCAGCACGTCACCCAGGGTGGCGTCGGCGAAGGCGACCGGGATCACGATCGAGGCGGCCGCACCCAGCAGAAGCACCGACGCGACCCGGGTGGGCAGCTTCGAGTCCCGCCACCACCGCCACAGCCAGGGCAGGCTCGCCACCATCGGCACGGCGGCGACCAGACCGGTCGGGGAAGCCGTGACAGTGAGCGCGGCCAGCGCGGTGGCGGTGGCGAACACCCCCAATGAGCGGCGCCGCCGGGCCAGCTCGACCAGGGTCAGCACCGCCGCGCTGCCCAGCGCGATCAGCGGCTCGGGACGCAACGTCATGCCGTAGGGCAACCACCACAGCAGGTGCGCCGCCGCCACCGCGCGGGGCACTAGCGGCCGTCGTGCCACCCGGCCCAGGACCGTCGCGACCAGCACCCGCAGCAGCGCGTAGGTCGCCAACCCGTAGGCCAATGGCAGCAGCCGCATCCAGGCCAGGCTCCAGTTGTTGGCCACGCCACCCCAGAGCTGCATGACGTACTGGCTGGCGACGAACGGGTTCTCGGTGACGTTGAACTGGTAGATGACGTTGCCGATGTAGCCCGACGCCGTCGCGTTGCGGGCCATCAGCAAATACCACGAGTCATCAATGTTGAGCGGGCCCGCCACCACCCAGCCCAGCGACACCGCGACCACCACCGCGTCCGCCCAGGACAACCTCGGCCGGGCCAGCTTCCCCTCGGTGCCCCGCCACCACCGCCAGGCCAGCACGAGCAACGTCAGGATCGCGAGGGCATGCGCTACGAGCAACGCCGTCTTCAGGGCAGTGGGGCGGGACTGGTAGCGCGCGTCGGTGTGCAGCCGGACCGACAGGCCGGTGGTTGCCGCCACGGCGTCGGTCGCCAGCTCGGCGACTTGGGGCACCAGCAGGTCCGTGCGGACGACGAGGGTGGCACCGTCCCGGGACACCCCGACCCCACCGGCGTCGGCGAGCACCCGATAGGAGCAGTCCCCGGCCGGCAGCGGCGCGCGCAGCAGCCGCGCACCCGAAGCGGTGACCGTCACGACGCCCTGGGCGGCGGCCACCACCAGGCCCTCGCCGGGAGTGGCGCCCACGTCGGCGGGCAGCGTGCGCAGCGCCTCACCCCCCGTCGGGCGGGCGTTCAGCTCCCGCAGCGTCGCGCACGGGACCGTCGCGGTGAGCCGCAGCGGGCGGTAAGGCGACAGCGGCAGCACGGTGGAGGTGGGCTGTTGTCCAGCGCGCGGCCAGCTCACCACCGGGTCGTCGGCGTTCACCGGGGCGAGTACGGCGAGGATCCCCAACACCCCGGTGAGCAACGCCAGCGCCGCGATCGCCCACCCCAGCCGGCGTTGACTCGCAGCGTCGGGGTCAGCGCGGCTCGCCACCGCGGCAGGCTACGGCCAGCACAGCGGCCACCCGTGGTCGGTGTCGTAAAGCGCGCTGCCGCCAAGGGCCGCCGGGCCGCATCCGCGCGGCGATCGCTGATCCGCTCGTCAACCACTGATCCCGCACCGGTCCATGCAGCGGCGACCTCTCGGCGAATGCGATCAGCGAGCTGCTCTCAGGTCTCGATCACCACTCGTCCTTACTTGTCGGTGCCCCGCGTCAGGGTTTACGGCCGACCGCTCCGACGATGCAGTGCTGCGCGGGGCTCAGCGGTGTGAGCTGCGGACCGTCGGGCCACCAGTTGACGCACTCGGTCAGACCAGGCTCGACCAGGTCCAGGCCGGGGAACATGGCTTCGATCTCGGTGCGGGTGCGAAACCACCCGCTGCCCAGCGGGCTGTGCACGAACATCTGTTCCAGCCTTTGGGCGAGCTCGGTGTACTCGTTTTCCGGATCGAGGAAGTGGCTCAGCGCCACGTAGGAGCCCGAGGGCAGGGCGTCAATATATTCGGCCATGATGCTTTGCGGGCTGCGTGGCCCGTTGTAGTGGTGCAGTGTGCCGAGCTGGAACAACGCGATCGGCTCGGAGAAGTTAAGGTAGCGGCAGACGATCTCGTCGCCTAGCACCTCGCGTGGCTGAAAGATGTCGGCCGCACTGAAGTGGGTTTGGTCGTTCTCGACGAGCAGCGCCCGGCCGTGCGACAGCACGACCGGATCATTATCAATGTACACCACGCGCGCGTCGGGCTGGAGGCGCTGAGCAACCTGGTGGGTGTTCTCCACCGTGGGCAGCCCCGAACCGCAGTCCAGGAATTGGGTGATGCCGGTCTGGCCGGCGATAAAACGGGTCACACGGACAAGGAAACTCCGATGATCCCATGTGAATTCACCTATTTCTGGCGCCACCTGATGCAATCGTCGAACGACCTCGCGGTCGACCTCGTAATTGTCCTTGCCGTTGAGAGCCGCGTCGTAGACCCGGGCGATACTCGCCTTGGTCGTGTCGATGTATGCTGGCATGGCATCGTCGGAGCGCGGGGCGTTGGGACTGAGCATCGATAATCAACCTCACCAGCGTTGCCGGTACACGAACGCTGCGAGCATAGAGCAGTGCGGCCCGACCCGCGATCGACCCCGGTTACCCCTGTCTCCCACGCCACCTGTGGGTCACTGTCCGCGCACGTCAAGAGCGAGTGTGCCGCAGCTACCGGCCACCCCAACCAAGCCCTGACCACCCTCACGCCGAGGCTGGACACCGCAGGACGGCGTGAAGGTGGCATGAATATTTAGTGACTGTTCGACTGAGCACGGCTCACCACCGCGGCAGATAGGACAGGCCCACTGGCTTATCCACGCGAGGTGTGGCTATGAGCGAATCTCCCGAGCGACGAGCGACGAGCGACGAGCGACGAGCGACGCGGGCGGCCTTGGACCCGGCGACGGCGCGGGCGCGGGCGCGGGCCGCTCGTCGCCACCCCCACTACTGGCTAGGCGGCCGGGTACACCCAGGCGAACCTGATCGCGGTCCCCGCGGACTGGGCCTATGACGTGCCGCTGCGTCCAATCCCTGCTGGCCTGGTCACCACCGCGAGCCGGATCAGCGGCGCCATGCCGGCCGTGCACGGTGAGCTCGCGCACACTGGCGATTCAGCCGCGCTGGGCACCGCCGACCTGGACCGTCCACAAGCCTGTAGCCTCCGCGTGGCGACGACGGAAAGGATACGCATGTCGACCAGTCTGGAGTGCCGGCTGCTCTGCGTGAGCCTGACGGCGAATTCCATCACGAATGACGGCCCGATCGCCCGGCAGCAGCCGTATTTCGATGCGGCGCAGTTCGCCGACGACCCCGTTGGTTTTGTCGGCGGTGGCGACGCGATCAACGCCTGCCTCGTGGGCGGCACGGTCGACGGTGTCGTGCTCGCCTTTCGCGGCACGTCAGCTCTCGACAGTCCCGATCACCAGCAGACGGTTCGAGACTGGATCAACGATATGGACGCCGAGCTGGTGCGGGGCGGCGGCTTGCCGGGGCTGGTACACGCCGGTTTCTGGGGATCGCTGGATAGCCTGTGGGGCAAGCTCGGGCCCGAGGTGCAGCGCCGGCTCGCGCAAGGCGGGCCCAGCCGGCAACTTTACGTGACCGGGCACAGCAAGGGCGGCGCGATGGCGAACCTCGCGGCGATGCGCTTCCTGATCGAGCGCGGCCTGAACGCGCAAGTCTTTACCTACGCCGCGCCGCACGTTGGTGACGAGGACTTCGCCACGGCGTACAACGAACACATCCAGGGCATCCGTTACGAATACGCCAATGACATCGTTCCGCAGCTGCCGCCGACTGTCGCGTTCCGCCAGATGTTCGCGTCGGTGCCGTTCCTGAAACCGTATGTGAGTCGGCTCGACCTCGATTACTCCGCGGTCGGCACGCTCCGCTACATCCGCAAATCGGGGGCGATCGTCCCCGATTCAACGCTGCTGCGCTTCGAGCGCTTCGCGAGCTTGGCCGAGCTGATAGTCACCGACCAGTTCGGGGAGATCACCGGAGATCACAACGGCGAGTGCGGAGGGGGCTATATGAAGGCCGTGTGCTCGGGGGTGTGCCCGTAGCTTACGGTTCAGCCGGTCTTCCGAGCCGGCGCCCGGTGTTGACGTGGCGATGAGTTGCTGAGCACGTTGGTAGGACAAGCCCATGACCGTGCCGATGTCGTGGGCGGTCAGGCCTTGCTCGTGCAGTAACTTCATTACGGAACGCTAGTGTGGTCACGGTGACGATCTCGTCCCGCGCCGCCGGGTCCACGACTGGGGTGACGGTGACACTGATGTGCTCGACCGGATCGCCGGTGACGAACGCGACGGCTTCCCGGTGCTCGGCGGCGGCTTGGTCGAGCCGCCGCACCTGAGAAAGCGCTCCCGGGTGCTGGTCGCACTGGACCAGTATTAACGCCACCTGTGGCGTTCGGTAGGCGGTAGGCGATAACCATGACGGTTGTAGAAATTCCACTGAGGAACGTTGGGTTGGTCCGGCTCGGCCGGACTGAACGGAAGCCTGCGCGGCACGTCTGTGCCTTTGGCATGCTTATTCGTAAGCTGGTCAATGATGGATCTCAACAGCTTTTCATGCGACACATTTGGGCGGTGTCTCCATTCCGCTAGTAGATAGATCTTAAGTTTTTCGCGGCTTTCGGTCGAGGTGCTACCGAGGAGCTGAACGGCTTCGCGCGCAAGATCCGGGTCCAACGCCGTGAGATCGGGAGGCCCCTGCGCTGCCCATGCGGCGCCCTCGAGACCGCTGGGACAATCCTCAACGCGCCTGCTGTATCGTTGCGCTCGTCGAAAAAAGAGCCAAAGTCGGAACTTTAACCTGGCGCCGATCTTCATTTCGCCACCGGCTCCGCATCGGCTCGTGAATCGCTACCTGTTGCGGCGGCAAGAAACTCGGCAGCGAGACTGAGCGGCGAGAACCCGGCCCCGATGACAACGATCATCAGCGGGATCCGCGCGCCCCGGCGCAGCCGCCCCGCACCCAGCACGACAGCGCCGATGATCAGGGCCGGGAAGACCAACCAGCTCAGCAGGATCACCGGTCCATCGTCGACGATTGACCACGGGAACCCTCCCCAGACGAATCAGCGACGATTATGGGGATTCGAGTGGGGAAGAGGAGTGGGATGATGCGGTCGGTGTCTTGGGCGTCGGGGGTGTGCAGTTGTTGCCGGAGGGGACCGGCAGTCTGGCTCGGGGTCTGCCGCCCGCGCCAGCGGGGACGCTGTTCGCGCTGGGCGAGCGAGGAGGGATCGCGGTCGCACCGACGGCCCGGTTCAGCGTGATTTTCGGGCGTAACGAACCCGAGGTGCACGTGTGTGTCGGCGCGGGTGACCCGGGGGTGAGCCGCCACCACGGGACACTGCGCCACGACGGGCAACGCTGGGCGGTACGCAACACCGGTCATCTCCCGATCCGGCTACCCGGTTCGCATCTGCTGCTCAGCGGCCATGAGGAGCCGTTAGCGGTGGCGTACACACCACTGTTTATCCGCTCAAGCCGCGACCGGGAACACCTGCTGGAGGTCCGGGTGGCAGGCCCGACACCGACCGAACCGCTCCGGGTGGGCGATGGCCACACCACCCGCCGTGCGGCGATCTGGGCGCTTTCGGAGGCCGAACGGCTGGTGGCCGTGGTACTCGGCCAGCGCTACCTGCGTCATGCGGCCTTCCCCCAGCCCCTGTCGTGGAACCAGGTCGCCGAGCAGCTGGGTCGGTTGCGACCAGACGAGCGCTGGAGCGCCAAACGCGCCGAGCATGTGATGACCGCGGTACGTCAGCGGCTGGCTGGTGGTGGTGCGCTCGGGCTGACCCGCGCCGAGGTGGGTGAACCGATCGGTAACACCATCAACCACAACCTGATGACCGAACTGTTGCTGTCGACGACCCTTGTCCCACCCGATTGCACCGGTATTACGAACACGCGGGATTTCGCCACATGCGCACCGTCAGAGAACGTCACGAAAGCCCGAAGGTGCCCGTCCCACAAAATCGACTCCAGCCGGTCTTGCGGAAGCAGCACGGACTCGGCGGCCCAAGTGTGGCCTAGTCGCAGCTCAGCGTGCGCGACGTCGGCCAGATGCCAGCCCCGAGATATCAGCGGCAGCGCCGAGTCACGCGGCAGTCAGCGGTCTGCATGATCACATTGCCCGGCCCGAAGATCACTTCGAAGTCCGTGCGGTCCGCGCCAGTGCGCTGAGCCACTCCCGTCGCTTCGACCAGTAAATCAGTGGCCGCGCCGGCTCGGCCCTGCCGGGCGGCAGCGGTGGCGCCTCGTAACAACAGCCCGCCATAAACCCCTAGTTGCGCCGTACTGACCCGCCCGGTGGGCTGCACCGCCTCAGCGCCAGCTGCCGACACCCGCTCGGCGTCTACGAACCGGCCTTGACGCATCAGTAAATGACCGAAATAGCAGTACACGGACGCGGCCCGTAACGGGTCCGGCGCGCACGCGGTCAGGCGCGGCGCCTCACGGGCCGCGACGTGACCGAGATCGGCCGCGTCGAGCCGAACCAGAGTGCCCGCGGTGATCTGGTGGACCTGCGCCGCAAGATCAGCCGCCCTTCCTGACTCCACCGCTGGGGCCACATGAGCGACGGCCTGGGCGTCGGCTAGCAGGCGGGGCAGCAGTGCCCCTAGCAGCGCGTACTTCCCGGCGAAATAGGCGCCCCACGCATAGCTGACGGCGCGCTCCAGCTCGGTCAGGTCGGGGGCATCGGCGTCGTCCAGCTCACCCAGCAGCTCATCAACACTGGTCAAAGCATCCCTGATGGCACCCACTGGCGACTGGTCATCATCAGTGGCCTGAGTGGTCTCGGAGTGGCCGAACAGCTCAGCCACGTCCACATCCAGCGCGCGGGCGATGCGCTGCAGAGTGCCGATCGAGGCGGTGTGCCGATCGAGGCGGTGTGCCGGCAGCCTTGTTCCAGCTTGCGGATGACGTCCACGCTCACGTCGACCGCCGCCGCGAGGTCGTGCTGCGTGAAGCGGGGTTTGCGCAGCTCACGGATGCGCTGGCCGATGATCGGCTTTGGCAACTGGCGACTCCCGGCTGACGGAACACCACCAACGTTACCGAAACGGTCTGCCTGGCATGCTAGCGCGCCCGCCCCAAAACAGTGTCGAGCCAAAGCCGGTGATCACGACCCGGTCCGGGTCGGGTCAGCCCGTCTCGCCGCCGTGGTAGCTCTTGTCGGCGAGGGTGGGCAGCCGGGTCCAGCCGGCCCGCTGGAGCGTGCCGACGCGCAGGTCGACCAACCCGACGGGGTGGTCGTAGAGCACCCGCTCCACGCGGCCCCAGGGCAGGGTGGGCGGCCCGCTGGGCACCAGCCGGGCGGGCATCCGCACGATGGTCGCGCAGCGGGCCGCCGGCACCAGCGTGCCACCGCGTGACAGCTCGAACGCGAGATCGAGAAACCCCCGACCGAAACCCTCGTCGCTGAGCACCAGCACCGCCGGTGCCCGCGCGATGCCGTGCTCGAGGCTCACCTGGTCGACGCAGGGCAACAGGGCCGCAGTGAGCTGGTCGACGTACACCGGAGCCCCGGTGCTCACCGCCGCCAGCGGGCGCCAGCGGGCCAGCCGCGGCTGGCCTACCGCAAGCCAGCTGTCAGCGGCAGTCACGGAGTAGTCGCGAACCACCACCCGCACACTCGCCGGCCGGCCCCCACCCAGTCGGCCCCCACCCAATCGGCCCCCACCCAGCCGGTCCAGCGGAATGGCCACCTGGTCCCAGTGGGCCGCCACCATGGTTGGGTCCACCGGCAGCGCCGCGGCGCCCGCCACGGTGGGGCGCTGCCCCGTGGCGGTGGGCCCGGCGTACTCCACGGCAAGCTGCCGGCCCGCCCGGGTGCCGGTCAGTGGGATCAGCAGGGTGGTGCCGCCGTCGGCAGGCAGCGTGAACCAGGGCGTCACCAGCAGGCCTGGTGGCCGGGTCAGTGGGCCGGTGTCAGGGTTGCCCGCGACATCCCCGACGGCGTCGTGCCAGACCAGCGTGCCCGGAGTGGGGGCGGACACCGGTGCGGGACGATTCGCCGCGGCGGTGAACGCGCCTTCGGTGCGGCCCGGCCCGCTAGGCACCGGTTGCGCCGCGGTGTCGACGAGAACCTGGGCGTAGTCGGCCAGCGCGCACGGCTGCCCGCGCACGGCGCGAAACGCGGACAGCGCCACCGACCACCCCGGATACTGCCGCAGCGGCGCCCAGACGAAGACGACGATGGTCATCACCACGAGCGCGGTGGATCCGGCCAGCAGCACCGCGCGGTCGGGGCTCACCCCGCGGTCGCGACCGCGGCGACGATGCCACCACATCCCGCCGGCGGCGGCGAGCGCGACCGCCACCCAGATCGCCGGGTTGGCCAGCTGTACTGGCCCCAGGCTCGGCCGCATGCTCCCGAGATCGGCGTTGTCCCGAGCGGCGGTGAGGTGGTCCCCGAAGGGCTGGCCCCGGTCGGAGTAGGGCCGCCACAGGTTCGGCCCGGCGAAGCTCCACGACACCGCGCCCACCAGCAGCGCTGTTCCCACCGTGGCCGCGATCGCTCCGACCCGCCGGGGCAGCGCCCATAGTGTTTCCCGCCGCAGCAGCGCGGCGGCGAGGAGCACCGTGGGCGCGGCGGCGGCCGCCCCGAAATGGTTGATGAACTTGGTGGGCGTGGGCATGAGCAGCACCAGGGCGATCGCCGAGCAGGCCGCGCCGCGCAGCAGCAGCCGGTGCACGGGGTCTGCCAAGTCTCTACCGTCGCGGCGGGTGCTGCCCACCGCGACGACGAGCAGCACCGCGATGGTGAGCAGGACAGGCGCGCGGCGGGCCCACTGGCTGGAGTCCTTGAAGCTAAGGATCGTCTGGTAGTGGACGTTCTCCTGGTACCAGGAGAACGTCTGGTAGTACATCTGGTGCACGGCGGTGGACTCCAAGACGTCACCGAGCGTCGCGTCGGCGAATCCCACCAGCACCAGGCTGGTGGCCGAGGCGACCAGCAGCAGCACCGCGGCCACCCGAGCCAGGGCAGTGCGCGCGCGCAGCCAGCGCCACAGCCAGGGCAGCGCCAGCACCAACGGGGCAGCGGCGACCAGACCGGACGGGGAGACCGACAGCGCCAGCGCGGCGGTCGCGGTGGCCAGCGCCAGCGCGCCGACCGAGCCGCGGCTGCGCGCCAGCTCGGCCAGCAGCAGCGTCGCCGCGGCGAGCAGCACGATCAGCGGTTCCGGGCGCAGCGTCATGCCGTAGGGCAGCCACCACAGCAGATAGGCGATCAGCAGCGCCCACGCGGCCCGGCCGCTGCCCTGCTCAGGCCCTAAACCCGCGCCCAGGAGCACCCGCAGCAGCAGCCAGGTGGCCAGCCCGTAGGCCAGCGGCACCAGCCGCATCCAGGTCAGCCCCCAGCCCGCCCCCAGCACCTGACCCAGCCCGCCCCAGGCTTGCAGCACGTACTGGCTGGCCACGAAGGGGTTCTCGGTGACGTTGAACATGTAGATCGCGTTGCCAACCGAGCCGGAGACGCCTGAGCCCCGCGCCATCAGCAGATACCACGCGTCATCGAAGTTCATCGGCGCCAGCGGCACCCACACCGCCGAGACAACCACCAGCACCGCGTCCGCGACCGCTGGCCTGGGGCGATGGAGGCGCGCTCCCTGGCCGCCCCACCACCGCAACGCCAAGGCGAGCAGCGCCAGCAGGGCCGCGGCGCACACCACCAGCAGGCCGATCTTCAGCGCCGTCGGGGTGGACTCGTAGCGGGCATCGGTGTGCAACGACACCGCGAGTCCCGCGCTAGCCAGTTGACCTTCGGCGTCGGTGGCCAGCTCGCTGACCTCAGGTACTTCTAGCGTCGCGGCGCCACCCTGCTTGACGGACCCCTGCTTGACGGACCCCTGCTTGGCCGGCCCCCGCCGCACCCCGTCACGCAGCACGCGCACCCCACCGGCGTCGGCCAGCACCTGGTAGGTACATCCACCGGCGGTCAGCGCCTCCCGCAGCAGGGTCGCACCGGAGGCGCTGACCCGCACGACGCCGCGGCGCAC
>JBOHFJ010000020.1:0-25121 GCA_050699655.1 Pseudonocardiaceae bacterium | reverse complement strand
ACCGCGATCATGGTGGGCTGGCGAGCGTGGAGGGGGTGGGCTGGCAGGGTGGGGGGATGGGCGAGACCGTCGAAGAGGATTGTGCCAGCGAGGATGTCACCGGCGAGGACTTCACCGACGGGGTGTTCGCGGATCAGGAGTGGGAGGGGCGCTGCTTTGTCGGTTGCCGGTTCACTGACGCTGACCTGCGCGGGTTGCGCACCCGGGGTTGCCGGTTCACTGACTGCGACTTCACGCTGGCCGACCTGGGCGCGTCAGAGCACCGGGCGACGGCGTTCCACGGCTGCACCTTCCAGCGCACCATGCTGGCCGACTCGGTGCTGGAGAGCTGCTCGCTGCTGGGTAGCACGTTCAGTGACTGCCGGCTGCGGCCGTGGACGCTGCGCGAGGTTGACCTGCGCCTCACCGCGCTGGGCCACGCCGATCTCCGGGAGACCGTGCTCGCCGGATTGCGGCTGACCGAGGCGAACCTGGTGCGGGCCGATTTGCGGGGCGCCGACCTGTCCGGGGCTGACCTGACCGGGGCCCGGCTGCTGGAGGCCCGGCTGGAGGGTGCGGACCTGCGCGGGGCCCGGCTGGACGCCGACGCTCTGGTGCAGGCCCGGCTGACCGGTGCTCGAATCGACGTGGACACCGCGATCCGCTTCGCCGCGGCCAACGGGCTACGGGTAGACGTGAGCTGCGGTTAGACGGGGGAGCGTGACCGCGCGGCCGGGGCGCCATCGGTCCGGCCGCGGGCGCGCGTGAGCACGGGTGCATAGGATGCCCCCGTGCGTGCGGTGATCCTGAAGGTCAAGGCGGCCCGCTGTGGCTAGGCGGACGAGCCTGCGGCCACAGCTGATCTTCAGCCTGGTCTGGGCGGTGGTCGCGGTGGGCATGGTGCGCATCGCGCAGTACCACTGGCGGGAAGGCACGGTGATCATCGGTGGGGCGTTGCTGCTCGCCGCGGGGTTGCGGGCGGTGCTCGCGCCCGAGTGGACCGGGCTGCTCGGGGTCCGCCGCCGCGCCGTGGACGTGCTCACCTACGGCGCCCTCGGGTTGTTGATGCTGGCTGTGGCGCTGACCATCATCGGGGGACCACTGGCCAGCGGCTGAGTCGAGCGCGCTTGATAACCTCCCTCAATGGCACGTTTCGGGCAGGTGGCGGTCATCGGGGCTGGTTTCTACGGTGCGACCACCGCGCAGCGGCTGGCCGAGTACGACCTGTTCGACACCGTCGTGCTCACCGACATCATCGAGGGCAAGCCGGAGGGCTTGGCGCTGGACCTGAACCAGTCCGCGCCGGTGGAGGGGTTCGAAACCAGGATCGTGGGCCAGACCACTGGTCAGGACGGCTCGGGCTACCAAGCGATCGCCGGCAGCGACATCGTCGTGATCACCGCCGGGTTGCCCCGCAAGCCCGGGATGAGCCGGATGGACCTGATCGAGGTCAACGCCCGCATCGTCGGGCAGGTCGCGGAGAACATTGCCCGGCACGCCCCGGACGCGGTGGTCATCGTGGTGTCCAACCCGCTGGATGAGATGACCGCGCTGGCGCAGCTCGCCACCGGGTTCCCCCGGCACCGGGTGATGGGCCAGGCCGGGATGCTCGACACCGCGCGGTTCACCAGTTTCGTCGCCGAGGAGCTCGCTGTTCCAGTGTCCTCGGTACGTACCCTGACGCTGGGCTCGCACGGGGACACGATGGTCCCGGTGCCCAGCGCGTGCACGGTGGGCAGCGCACCACTGGCCAACCTGCTGTCCGCTGAGAAGATCGAAGAGCTGGTCACTCGCACTCGCAACGGTGGCGCCGAGGTCGTCGCTCTGCTCAAGACCGGCTCGGCGTACTATGCCCCGTCCGCCGCGGCGGCCCGCATGGTGCGCGCGGTGCGCGAGGACTCCGGCGCCGTGCTGCCGGTCTGCGCCTGGGTGGACGGTGAGTACGGCATCTCCGGTGTCTACCTGGGCGTCACCGCCGAGCTGGCCCGGGAGGGGGTGCGCCGGGTGGTGGAAACTCCGTTGACGCCCAGTGAGCTCGCGGAGCTGCGCAAGGCCGCCGAGGCGGTCCGGACCAAGCAGGACGACATGCAGCATAGGTAATCAACCAGTGTAGAGCGCTCGCACGACGTCCTCGATGGACGGTTCGACTACCAGCAGGTCGCGCACCGCGACCCTGGCGACCACCGCCGCAATCAGCTCCGCGGCGCTGGTCCGCTCGGCCGCGAAGGCCAGCCGCTGGCGCAGCCCGTTCGCCTCGACCGTGACCTCCAGCACGCCGGGCAGCCCGGTGAGTGCTCCGTGCGGCTCCTCCAGGTCCACCACCAGCCGGCGGGCCCCGCCGAACCGGCGCCGCAGCTCCGTCAGAGAGCCATCCACCAGCACCCGCCCGTGGTCGATCACCACCAGCCGCTGGCAGAGCCGCTCGACGTCCGGCAGGTCGTGCGTGGTCAGCAGCAGGGTGACGCCCTCGACGGTGTTGGCCCGGGCCAGGAACGTGCGCAGCCGCTCCTTGCTGATCAGGTCCAGGCCGACCGTCGGCTCGTCCAGCACCAGCAGCTCAGGTGCGTGCAGCAGCGCCGCGGTGAGCTCGCCGCGCATCCGTTGGCCCAGCGAGAGCTGCCGCACCGCGGTGGCCAGGAACGGCGCCAGCTCCAGCAGCTCGACGCACTCCGCAAGGCGCCGGGCGTGGTCGGCTTCGGGCACCCGGTGGATCGTGCGCAGCAGGGCGAAGCTCTCGGCCAGCGGCAGGTCCCACCAGAGCTGGCTGCGCTGCCCGAACACCACCCCGATCCGCCGGGCCAGCTCGCGGCGCTGCCGCACCGGGTCCAGACCACAGACCCGAATCCGGCCGGCGGTGGGGACCAGGATCCCGGTCAGCATCTTGATCGTTGTCGACTTGCCGGCCCCGTTGGGTCCGAGCAGACCGACCGCCTCGCCAGGCGAGACCGACAGCGTCACCCCGTCCACCGCGGCCAGCCGAGCCCCACGCCCGCGCCGGAACTCCCGGCGCAGCCCGTCGATCTCGATCAGCGCAGGCACCAGTTCACGATCCCGCGCCGACGTAGTGGCGCAGGCCGGCCCGCCAGACCAGTGCGGCCACGCCGGCCGCGCACACCGCCACCAGCGGCGCGCTGTACCGCAACACCGGGGGCATCCCGAGCGGGTCCGGTTTGCCGAGGATCGCGAGCGCGGGGTAGTAGGCGACGAACGCGCCGGGCACCACGAACGCCATCAGCCGCAGCAGCCATCCGGAGAACACCGACACCGGGTAGGAGGTGAACAACCCGGAGCCGTAGGTCACCGCGGCGGTCAGCTCCTGGCTTTCCACCAGCCAGAACGTGGTGGCACTGGCCGTAACCCAGACCGCGCCGAGCAGCACCAGCCCGGTCAGCGGGGTGATCAGCAGCACCGCCACCCGCAGTGGTGTCCAGGAGATGTCCGAGATGATCAGTACGTAGCCGAGCACGGCGAGCGCGGTGCCGACCTTGCCGAGCCGGCGCAGCGCGAAGTCGGACGCGCAGATCTGGGCCATGGCCGACAGCGGGCGCAGCAGCAGCGCGTCCAGCGTCCCGGTGCGGACTAGCTGCCCGACCTTGTCCAGCGGGCCGACCAGCATGTCGGCCAGCCCGAAGGCGATCCCGGCCAGGCTGAACACCAGCAGCACCTCCCGCCGGGTGAACCCGCCCATCTCGCTGACCCGGAAGAACAGCACCAGGATCACCACCATGTCCTCTAGCTGCACCACCACCTGCGCGGCGCACTGCAACGCGAACGAGGTCGGGTAGGCCAGCTGGCCGCGAATCGACGCGGCCACCAGGGTGCGGTACACCGCGAGCCGCTCACCCACCCTGGATCACCAGAGTCCGCACTGCCCTGGCCAGCACCAGGCGCCCGGCGGCGAGCAGCGCCACCGCCCAGGCCAGCTGGTAGGCCAGCAGCGGCGGGACCGCACCTTGACCCACCGCGATGTCGATCGGTGCCTGCATGATCGCTGGGAACGGGGTCGCCCAGATCACCGCCGCGGCCCAGCCGGGGAAGAACCCGATCGGGATCACCAGCCCGGCCAGCAAGTTTGCGAGCACAGAGTGCAGGTACAGCAGGCCACGCCAGTCCAGCAGCCAGAACGCCGCCAGGTTCACCAGGAACCGGATCGCGAAGCTGACCAGGACGGCGAGCAGCACGCTGAGACCGAACGCCGCCCAGCGCAGCGCCGAGCCGGGCAGCGTGAGGGTGAACAACGCCAACCCAACCAGCAGCGGACCGGTGAACCGGGTCAGCAGCGCGAAGCCCGCCCGGCCCAGATCCTCAGCCAGCAACGCGGCCTGCAGATCGATCGGGCGGAGCAGGTCGACGGCGACGTCGCCGCTGCGCACCCGATCCCCGAACTCGGAGCTGCCCCAGAGCTGCACCACGGCGATCAGACCCTGGCCGATCCAGACAAAGGTGACTGTGCGGGACGGATCGTACCCGGCTACCCTGGCGCTGCCGGCGAATACGGTGAGCAGCACCGCGCACCGCAGGAAGCCGAACACCACGTTGGTGGCCAGCCCGGCGACCACCGCCTGCCGGTAGGTCGCATACCGTCGGAAGCCGGCGCGGATCAGCCGGAGGTAGCAGGCGGGCATGTCGCACAACGTTAACCGACACCCCATACGCTGGCACCTGGTTGGCCGAGAGTCGAGAGGAGAGGCCGTTGTCGTGGCGTAAGATCAAGGTGGTGGGGACCGTCGCCGAGCTCGACGGGGATGAGATGACGCGGGTCATCTGGCGGGTCATCAAGGACAAGCTGATCCTGCCCTACCTCGACATCACCCTCGACTATTACGATCTCGGCATCCTGCACCGCGACGCCACCGATGACCAGGTCACGGTCGATGCCGCGCACGCGATCGCCCGCCACGGGGTGGGCGTCAAATGCGCCACGATCACCCCCGACGAGGCGCGGGTCGAGGAATTCGGTTTGAAGCGGATGTGGCGCTCACCCAACGGAACGCTCCGCAACATTCTCGGTGGTGTGATCTTCCGGGAGCCGATCGTCTGCGCCAACGTGCCTCGCCTCGTGCCGCACTGGACCAAGCCGATCGTCATCGGCCGCCACGCGCACGGTGACCAGTACAAGGCCAGCGACTTCGTCGTCCCGGGGCCAGGCACCGTGACGATCACTTACACCCCCGACGACGGCCGCGAGCCACTGGAGATCGAGGTGGCGCGCTTCGGCGCGGGCGGTGGCGTCGCACTCGGGATGTACAACTACCGCAAATCCATCGAGGATTTCGCTCGGGCTTCGCTGCGCTACGGCCTGGCCCGTGAGTACCCGGTGTACCTGTCGACCAAGAACACGATCCTCAAGGCTTATGACGGCATGTTCAAAGACGTGTTCGCCGAGATTTACGAATCGGAGTTCAAAGCCGAATTCGAGGAGCTCGGCCTCACCTACGAGCACCGGTTGATTGACGACATGGTGGCGGCCGCGCTGAAGTGGCCTGGCGGCTATGTCTGGGCCTGCAAGAACTACGACGGCGACGTGCAGTCCGACATTATAGCGCAGGGCTTCGGCTCGCTGGGCCTGATGACCAGCGTGCTGATGACCCCGGACGGCCAGACCGTCGAGGCGGAGGCCGCGCACGGCACCGTCACCCGGCACTTCCGGCAGCATCAGCAGGGCAAGCCCACCTCGACCAACCCGATCGCGTCGATCTTCGCGTGGAGCGGGGGCCTGCGCCACCGCGGCACGCTGGACGCGACCCCCGAGGTCACTCGTTTCGCGCGGACCCTGGAGCGAGTTTGCCTCGACACCGTCGAGAGCGGCAAGATGACCAAGGATCTGGCGTTGTTGCTCGGCCCAGCGACCCCGTTCCTGACCACCGAGGCCTTCCTCGACGAGCTCGAGACGGGGTTGCGCCACGCCATGGGGTCAGGAGAATGAAGGACAGTCGCACAGCATCAGGGGCGGTGAGTGGCAGATGGCCAAACGGCAGCACTGGTACATCGGGGGCGGCGTGGCGGTGGCCATTCTCCTGTTGGTCGCGGCGCACAACAGCCAGACCCCGCTGGGGACCAACGAGACCGGATCCAGTGGCACGGGCTCGTGCCGGGTGACGGTGACAGCGGACTCGCTCAACGTGCGGTCCAGTCCGGACAGCTTCGGCTCCGTGGTGCAGACCTACTCCAGGGGAGAGATAGTGTCGGCCGAGCGGACCATCCTCAACGACTACCGGCAACTCGGGCCGGATCGCTGGGCCGCGCAGGAATACCTCGATCCGATGCCGGGCAGCAACTGCGGCTGACCTGCCTGCGACCTTTCTGACACGCTAGCGTATCGAGTTATGCGGGGGACTGATCCACAGCTAGCCGAGGGGAAGCCGGGCCTGCTCCAGCGTTACCGGTTGCGCTACCCGTGGTTGGACCAGCTGGCCCGTGCTGGGCAGTCCTACACCGCCCACCATGGGGACCACTACGCCGCGGCGATCACGTTTTTCAGTGTGCTCTCCCTGGTGCCGTTGTTGATGATCGCTTTCGCGGTAGCGGGTTTCGTGCTCGCTGGCGATCCTGAGCTGCTGGGCCACTTGCAGGATCAGATCCAGACGGCCGCACCCGCCGGGTTGGGCCCGACCCTCAACCAGGTCATCGCCGGGGCGATCAAGTCCCGCGACGGCGTCGGGATTGTGGGACTGCTCGGCGCACTGTACTCCGGGCTCGGCTGGATGGGAAGCCTCCGCGAGGCCCTCACCGCCCAGTGGTTTTCAACAACAACCCAGGGGATTTCAACAACAACCCAGGGGGAGCCGCCGCCCAAGCCGGAAGGCTTCCTGCGCACGAAGGTCTTCGACCTGTTGGCCTTGCTCGGCCTGGGGCTGGCGCTGGTGGCGTCCTTCGCGCTGACCGGCGTTGGTACCGCGTTCGCCGCCGTCGCGCTGAACGCGCTGGGCCTCGGGCAGGTTATCGGGGCTCGGCTGGTGCTCCTCGTGCTCGCCACGGTGGCGTCGGTGGCCGGCATGTGGCTGGTGTTCCTCTGGGTGCTCGCCCGGCTGCCGAGGCAGCCGGTGCCGCTGCGCGCCGCGACGCGCGCCGCGGTGTTCGGGGCGATCGGTTTCGAGATCCTGAAGCAGGCCTTCGCTATCTACCTGGACAGCGTCACCCACAGCCCCACTGGCCGGTTGTTCGGCCCGGTGATCGGACTGATGGTGTTCGCTTACTTCGTTTCCCGGTTCCTGCTGTTCCTCACAGCGTGGGCGGCGGCGGCCCCGGCGCGGGCACCGACTGCCCCGCGCTAGCTGGGTCCGGGTTTTACCCCGATGCGCCCGAGGTCCGGATAGGTGTCTACTGGAGAGCAGCGGGTCCGCTCCCTATGCCCTCCCCGCTGGGGCCCGCGACGAGGAGACCACCATGCAGACCGCGATCAAGGTGCTCGGGACCATTGCGTTGATCTGGATCGGGTTCACAGTGCTCGGCTGGGTGCTGGGTGCCGCGTTCACTCTGCTGTTCTGGGCGGTGGTGATTGGTGCGGTGCTGTTCGTCGGCTCGGCCGCGTACGCCGCGGTGAAGAGCAAGTCGAACCGTCACGCGCTCGATCGGTAGCGATCGCCACCGGTCACGACACGCCGCTGGTCAAGACGCGCCGGAGGAGGTGCATCGCGGCGGTCACCGACCGGTCGCGGATCTCGGCGCGGTCGCCGGGCAACACCGGGTCGCGGCCCAGGGACGCGCCGTTGTCCCTGGTCACGCAGACGCACACGTAGCCGACCGGCTTGGCCTCGGTTCCCCCACCCGGGCCAGCCACCCCGGTGATCCCCACGCCGACACTGGCGCCGAAGCGCTGCCGTGCTCCCTCAGCCATGGCCCGGGCCACCTCCGGTGACACCGCGCCGTGCCGCTCGATCAACGCTGCGGGCACGCCCAGCAGCTCGGTCTTGGCGTCGTTGGAGTAGGCCACCACACCGCCAGCGACGTAGTCCGACGCTCCTGGCCGCTCGGTGAGCCGGGCGGCCAGGAGCCCGCCGGTGCACGATTCCGCGAGCCCGATCCGCTGCCCCCGCAGTAGGTAAGCAAGCTGATCGTCCAACGACGTGCCGTCGGTGGAGAACAGCTGCCGGGCGTGCCGGGCACGGATCGCCTCGATGAGCCCGTCGCGGGCCGCCTCGACACCGGGCCGATGCCGGATATCGATCACTATCTCCGCGCGGCGCAAACAAGTGGTGATCTCCAGCGGCGTCAGGTCCAGTGTCTGGCCCACCTCACGCAGGGTCGCCGCGAGCTGCGACTCGGGCAGCCCGAACAGCCGCAGCCGCACGGAAGTGAAGGGCCGGGTGCGCGCCACCACGATCGCGACGGCCGGGGTGCGCAGGGCCGAGAGCCACATCGTCCGCAGCTCTCGGGGCGGTCCGGGGAGTACGATCACCGTCGGCCCGCCGTCGACCGGGACCACCAGCCCGGGGGCCGTCCCCACCGGGTCGAGAGTGCGCGCGCCACGAGGCACCATCGCCTGCTTGCGGTTCGCCACCCGCAGCGCCTGTGGGCTGACGTGCGCCAAGTGGCGGAACCGGGCAAGGATGGCGGTGATCTGCCGCTCCATCGCCTCGTCGAGCTCCAACTCCACCCCGGCGAAGCCGGCGACCACCTCGGCGGTCAGGTCGTCCGCGGTGGGCCCCAGCCCACCACTGGTGACGATCAGGTCGACGCCCTGGTCGGCGAGGAAGCGCAGGGTCGCGGCCAGATCCGCCGCCCGGTCCCCGACCCGGACCAGGTGCGCCACCTCGACACCCAACTCGCCCAGCCGCCGCGCCAGCCACGGGCCGTTGCTGTCGGTGATCAGCCCGCTGAGCAGCTCCGTTCCGGTGACCACGATCCCCGCCCGGACATTCATCCGCTCGTGAGCCAGCCCATCCAGGTTGGCAGCAGCACGTCGAGCAGCGCTTGCGGGTTCTCGCTGCTTGGCGAGTGCGCTGCACCGGGAATTTCCCTGACCGCGGCGCCAAGACGGTCCGCCATGTCCCGCTGTAGAGGTAGCGGCCACACCTCCTCGGACTCGCCGTATACGACCAGGCACTCGATGTCACCGGTGCGCAGGGCCACCGACAGCTCGGCGACCCGGTCGGGTTCGGTGCGCAGGCCGGTCGCCATGCCGAGCAGGCCGACGCTCGACGACCGCAAGAAGCGGTCTCGCAGCAGCGCGGCGAGCTCGGGTGGCTCGACGGTTCCGTTGCGCGCCTCCAGCAGCTGTTGGACGGCCGCAATGCCCTGGGCGCGCAGCACCGGCTCGGTGGCGTCGATCAGCGCCCGCCGCTGTCCCTGGGGCAGCGCACCAGGGCCCGAGTCCAGCAGGGTGAGTCCCGTCACCGGGGCACCGGCGAGCACCGCTGAGCGAGCCACCAGACCCCCGTAGGAGTGCCCCAGCAGCAGTACCCGGTCCCCGTCAGCGGCCAGCTCGGTCACCAGGGCGGCGACGGTCCGGCCCAGCGGGTCAGGGTGATAGTCCTGCTCTCGATCTGGGCCGGGGGACTCGTACTGCCCGGGCAGGTCCAGCGCCAGCACGGACAGGCCGACGCCGCACAGCGGGTCGAGCAGCGCGGCGAAGTCCTCCTTGGACCCGGTGTACCCGGGCAACAGCACGGCCACTGCGCCGAGCGGGTCGGTGGGGACGGCGCGCAGTGCCGCCATCCGGGCCGTTGGCTGGGCACCGGTCACCGTCACCCACACTCGGCTGGCGCGGTGCGGGGTGAGTTGTGCTGGCGTCACCGGGTGGAGCTTACGAGTGGTTCACGCAGCGCGACCAGCGTGTCGCCGCGCTGCTCCAGCACGACACCACCGGAGCTGGCGGTGCTGACCGGGCCGCGATAGCCGCCTCGGTCCACCGACAGCGCGCCGAGCTGCTGACCGGTGGTGGTGTCGAGCACGGCCAGCGCTCCCGGCACCGGTAGCAGCAGCGCTCCGGCGACCTCCGCGCCGGCACCCAGAGATCCTGGCCGGGTCCACCGCGGCCGCAGGTCGACGGTATCCAAAGCGACGGTGGCCGAGCCAGTGAACCAGTACACCTCGGTTGCGGTCCTGGTGGCCTCGACCACGCCACCGGGCGGGTTACCCCGCAGGTCGGCGTCCGGGACGGCCAGCGGGTACTCGGCCACCTCCCTGCCCCGCTCATCGAGCACGGCCAGGCGGGCCGGGTCGGGCAGCGCGACGGCCACCCGCTTCCCGCTCACCGCGACGACCCGGGCCTGCCGGCCTGGGAGCAGGGTGCTGAAAGTCACCTCGGGCTGGTCTGGGTCGTGCGGATCGGCGCGTTGCAGGGTGAGCCGCACACGCTCCCCAGGACACTGCTCCACCACGGCCAGCTCCCCGTCATCCAGGGACCCCGCACCCAGCGTCCACTCACCCAGGGCCAGCGACCCGTGCACGCAGTCCGGTCGCGGCTGGGTCGCGGGCTGCGCCGGGGTGGGCAGCCGCCCATAGACCAGGGTGCGCACCAGGTCGGAGCGCCACACCTCCAGGTAGTACTGGCCGCTGGCGGCCACCTGGTCCCCAGCGGCGACCAGCCGGGTCGGAGCCTGCACCGGACCGGTGCGTTGCGGTCCGCGCCGGCCGTCGCCCCAGTCCAGGGCAGTCACCTCGCTGCAGGTCTCGCCTCGCTGGTACACCGCCACCACCTGGTGAAACGCGGCGGCCACGGTGCACAGTGACCGGTCGCGCCGGTAGCTCCAGCGGACCGCTCCGGAGCGCAGGTCGCGGCCGGCGACCATCCCAGCGGCACCGGTGACCACCGTGCCACCCTGCACCAAGGGGTCCGGGGTTGCCGGACTCGGCGCACGCCACGCCTCGGTCAGCGCCGCCGGGACATGCGCCGGCCCAGCAACTCCGAGAGCCCCAGATCTGATCAACCCAGGTGCGGTGGTCACCGTGGTGCGTCGCGCGTCGCTGGTCCACCACAGTGCGCTGGACACAGCCAGCACGGCCACCGCCAGCGCCGCCGCGGTGGTCAGGTCCCACCGGGTGCGGCGTTCGGGCCTGGGCATCCGCAGTGTTGGTCAGCCTGCGGCGCGGGACTGGCTGCCGTGCTCCTGACCCGTTCCCGCGCCGCGGCCGCGGCGTCGACGGCGCAGCCGCGGCCGCAGCCGCGCGGCGTCACCCTGCTCCGCTGGGTACTCCGCTGGGGGCCCGGCTGACAGCGCGGTCTCGACGCTGATGACAGTGGTCTCCGTGTTACGGGTGCGGCGCCTGAGCCGACGAATCGGAGTGAGCTGGCTGTCGGCGGATCCACCGACCGGGCCACGCCGGGCGCCGGTGGCAAGGCGACCGCGGGCGGGGCCGACCTCGTCGCTGGGCTCAGCGGCTAGGCCGGCTCGAGTGCGCCGGGTTAGCGGCAGCCGCCCGGTGGAGCCCGTGGGGATGTCCAGGTCGCTAAACAGGTGCTCGGAGGTGGAGTAGGTCTCCGAGGGCGCCGGCATGTCGAGCGCGAGAGCGTCACTGATTGACTTCCAGCGCGGTTCCTCGTCCCAGTCGACGAGGGTGACCGCGACGCCGGCCCGTCCGGCGCGCCCGGTCCGCCCGATCCGGTGCACGTAGGTCTTCTCATCTTCCGGGCACTGGTAGTTGATGACGTGGGTGACCTCCGGGACATCGATGCCCCGCGCGGCGACGTCGGTAGCGACCAGCACGTCCACCTTCTCCGAGCGGAACGCCCGCAGCGCCTGCTCGCGCGCTCCCTGGCCGAGATCGCCGTGCACCGCCGCGACCGCGAAACCACGCTCGGTGAGCTCGTCAGCCACCTTCTGCGCGGTGCGCTTGGTCCTGGTGAAAATCATCGTCAAGCCCCGGTCGCGGGACTGCAGCATGCGGGTGAGCAGCTCCACCTTGTCCATCGCGTGCGCCCGGTAGACGAACTGCCGGGTCCGCTCGTGGATGGCGGTGGCATCGGGTTCCTCGGCGCGGATGTGCGTGGGCTGGGTCAGGAAGGCCCGAGCCAGCGTGATGATTGGGCCCGGCATGGTGGCCGAGAACAGCATGGTCTGGCGCTGCTCCGGCACCATCCGCAGGATTCGCTCGATGTCGGGCAGGAACCCCAGATCCAGCATCTCATCGGCCTCGTCGAGAACCAACACCCGCACCTTGCCCAGCACCAGGTGGCGTTGTTCGGCAAGGTCCAACAGTCGGCCCGGGGTGCCGACCACCAGGTCGACCCCGCGAGTCAGCGCCTTGACCTGTGGCTCGTAGGGCCGGCCACCGTACACCGCGAGAACCCGCACGCCGAGAGCCCGCCCGGCTGCGGTGAGGTCGGCACTGACCTGCAGACACAGCTCGCGAGTCGGCACCACGACCAGCGCCCGCGGGGTGCCGTCGAGCGCCATCTCCCCCGTGCTGGGCACAGTGGTGATTCGCTGGAGCAGCGGGACGCCGAAGCCGAGCGTCTTGCCGGTGCCGGTGCGGGCCTGGCCGATGAGGTCGTCGCCGGCCAGCGCCAGCGGCAGGGTGAGCTCCTGGATGGCGAAGGTGCGCTCGATGCCCACCGCGCGCAGCGTCCGGACGATCTCCTCGCGGACGCCGAGCTCGGCGAAGGTGGGGGAGTCGGCCCGAACCGGAGCGCCGGCCTGCAGCGGGATCGCCGGGCCGAGCTCGTCGGCATCGGGTTCCTCGGCAGCGGTCCGCACCGGATTCCGGGTACCGGGGTCGGGATGCTCCAGGGGGTAGGTGGTGGACAGTGTGATGTCACTGACGGTCAGGGTGATCGCCTCTCTCGTACCGGCGCGTGCACCGCCGTCTCGCTCGACCAGCTCCGCGCTGCCAGGTGGCGCAACGGAACCGGGAACGAGACACCAGGTCCACGCTCAATGTCATGCGCTCGACGGCATCTGCCACTGAGCCGGGCAGGTGACACGGGAATTGTGTCACGCCCTGTACACGCATACTACCCGTCCGAGCGTCTCGTGTGCGCGTGACACCGCACACCATGGCAAACACCATGGCAATACGGCACTACGCTCGCCGCCGTGGACGTGGCGCGCGCGGGCATCATCGACCTGCTGGGGGTCCTCGCCTACGGCGAGCTGTCGGCCTTCGACCGGCTTGCCGAGGACGCTCGGCACGCTCCCACGCTGGCCGGCCGGGCCGCGATGGCCAGCATGGCGGCGGCCGAGATCGGGCACTTCCGGCAGCTGGAGAGCCACTTGCGTGGCATGAGCGTCTCGGTGGACGCCGCGATGCGCCCGTTCGTAGCGTGCTTCGATGAGTTCCATGCCTCGACCGCACCCCGGTCCTGGCTGGAGTCGCTGGTGAAGGCCTACGTCGGGGACGGGCTGGCGGCGGACTTCTATGGCGAGGTGGGCGGCTGGCTCGATGATGCCACCGCCGCGCTGGTCAAGGAGGTGCTGGCCGACACCGGGCATTCGGCGTTCGCCGAGCGGGAGGTGCGCGGTGCCTGCCAGCGAGACCGGAGCACCCGCGATCGGTTGGCCCTGTGGGGGCGGCGGCTGCTCGGCGAGGCGGTGACCCATGCCCAGCGCGTCGTGGCGGAGCGAGACGCGCTGGCTGAGCTGATCGTCCTGGGTGCCGGAGACCTGGCCGGCCTCGCCACGCTGATCCGTCGAATGGAGACTCTGCACGGCCGCCGGATGGCCGCTCTCGGGCTGGGGTGAGCACTCCACTAATCTGGTGCCCGCTTGGCGTCGCCGTGATGTCAAGGTCGATCACATCGTGGAGGTTCTGGCGTGGAGGTCAAGATTGGCGTCGCGGACAGTCCTCGCGAACTGACGGTGTCCACCGCGGACTCGCCGGACCAGGTGGAGGCGCTGATCGCCGATGCGATGCGCAACAGCCAGGGAATGCTGATCCTGGTCGATGACAAGGGCCGGCGGTACATGGTGCCGACCGCGCGAGTCGCCTACGTCGAGATCGGACCCGCGGACAGCCGTCGGGTCGGGTTTGCGGTCGAGTGACCTGGCAGAATGCCCGACAGTCCGCTCCATGCCAGCGTCAGCAGGTAGTCGCGCAACGCGTCCCGGGACAGCGTGCGGTGCTCCAGCCACCAGTCTGCGGCCGCTTGCACCATGCCGACTCCGGCGTGCGCCCAGGTTTCCGCGCCCCCTGGATCCAGGCCCAGACTGTGCAGCCGGTCGCGGAGGATCGTCGCCAGCGCTCCGGAGATGAGCGCGGCATTGGTGGTGACCGGATCCCGCGGCAGCGGCCGGTCGGTGAACGAACGGCGCACCACGAAGCGGTAGAGCTGCGGTTGCCGCTCGATGAACGTCAGGTATTCCTCGATCACCAGCCGGAGCACTGTCCGCGGATCGTTATCGGCGGACAGGCTGGACAGCAGAGCCGTGCGCAGCTGCTCGGTGGCGGTCTCGCTGACCGCCATGTACAGATCGCCCTTGTCCACGAAGTGCCGGTAGAGGATCGGTTTGCTGACCCCGGCCTCAGCGGCGATGTCCTCCATCGCGACATCGGGGCCATGCTGGCGGATCGCTCGCATGGCGGCCTGCACCAGCGCGGCGCGACGCTGCTCGCGGTCCCCGCGGCGATGGTGACCCTGCTGCCGCGGCGAACCACGCTGAGCCTTGCCAGCGGCGGCGTTCGGCATGTTACTCATGGTAACAGTTACGTTCGGTAACGCCCGAGGGTCACGTGTGACGTGATCCCTTAGGCTTGTGGGGTGTCCCGGCTGCTTGTAGTAGAGGACGATGAGACCATCGGCAGTGTGCTGGAGTCCAGCCTGCGCGCCCACGGGCACCAGGTGGGGTGGCAGCGCACCGGTCGGGGCGCGCTTCGGGTGGCCGCCGAGGCGGACCTCGATCTGGTGCTGCTGGACCTCGGGCTACCCGACCTGGACGGTGTCGAGGTGTGCCGGCAGTTGCGGGCCAGCAACCCGACGACGGTTTTGGTGATCCTCACCGCCCGGACTGATGAGATGGACGTCGTGGTCGGTCTCGAGGCCGGCGCGGACGACTACCTGACCAAACCGGTGCGGCTGGCCGAGTTGCTGGCTCGGGTCCGGGCACACCTGCGACGGGTGGCGCCGGCCACCGCGGGTGGCCAACCGATGCTGATGCTGGGAGATTTGCTGGTGGACACCGGCAGCCGGCGGGCGAGTGTCTCAGGTACCGAGATGCCGCTGCGGGCCAAGGAGTTCGACCTGCTGGCCCGCCTCGCGGCGGCACCGGAAGTGGCGATCAGCCGGGAGACCCTGATGGCGCAGGTGTGGGACGAGAACTGGTTCGGTCCCACCAAGACACTTGATGTGCACGTGGCCGCGTTGCGGCGCAAGCTGGCTGGGATGACCCATCTGGGCTCGGTGCCCCGGATCACCACTCTGCGCGGCCACGGTTACCGGCTGGAGGCGCCACCGGCGTAAATTGCCATGGCTGTGCTTGGGTGGGTAGGAGGAGCTCGTGCGTACCCGGATCGTCGGCCTAGCCGTGCTCGCCGCCGTGCTCGCCATCGGCCTGTTCGGGGTGCCGCTGGCCGCTGGCGTGCTGAAATACAGGATCAACGACGAGCGGGCGAACCTGCTTCGAGCGGCCGACTACGGGGCGGCTGCGGTGGCGGCGGACGTGCTCCGCGGCAATACGCCGACTGAGCTGCACGAACCCGCGGACGGGACGCACTTGGCCGTCTATGTCGACCGTGGCCATCGCATCCTGGGCATCGGGCCGGATGGCGGGGACGAGCCGGTGTATCACGCCTTGCACGACGCCGAGATCACCACCGGGAGCTTGGATGGTGATCTGGTCGTGGCAGTGCCGGTGACCCATGACAGCGATGTGATCGGCGCGGTGCGCGCCGCCAGCCCGCTCGCCGCCATTTACCGGAAGGTCGAGCTGCTGTGGCTGGGCATGCTCGGCTTGGCCGCCCTGGCGATCGGTACGGTCTGGTTGGTCGCCCGCCGCCAGGCCCGGCGGCTGGCCCGCCCGCTGGAGGAGCTCTCGGATGCGGCGCGCCGTCTCGGCCAGGGTGACTTCAGCGTCCGCACCACCTTGGTGGACATTCCCGAGATCGACTCCGTTGGCTCGGCGCTGAACAGCACCGCCGGGCGCTTGGACGACATGCTCGCCCGCGAGCGCTCCTTCTCCGCTGACGCCTCCCACCAGCTGCGCACGCCGCTGACCGGGCTGCGGCTGCGACTCGAAGCGGCGCTGGAGCACCCGGGGCAGGATCTTCGCCACGCCATCACCGATGGAATCGCCGCGGCGGACCGGCTGGAGCAGACCATCGAGGAGCTGCTGGCCCTGGCGCGGGACACCCGCGGCGCGGGCGTCACCCCGCTGGACGTCCCAGCACTCCTCGAAGAGATCGAAGCTAGTTGGCATGACCGGCTCGCCGCTCAGGACCGCATGCTCCAGGTGGTGGTGGACCCACAGGCGCCGGTGTCCCTCGCCTCGACCGCCGCCGTGCGGCAGGTGCTCACGGTACTGCTGGACAACGCCGCCACCCACGGTTCGGGCACCGTGTCGGTGGCGGTGCGCAACGCCGCCGACGCGCTGGCCATCGACGTGTCCGACGAGGGCGCCGGCATCACCGCCGAGGAACCGGAACTGTTCACGAGGCGATCGCGCCTAGCCGACGGCCACGGCATCGGCCTAGCCCTAGCCCGCAGCCTGGCCGAAGCCGAAGGCGGCCGCCTCCGCCTAACCCACCCCATCCCCCCCACCTTCACGCTCCTCGTCCCCTCCCAGCCCTGATCCGCATTCAGCAGGCTCAGCGTCCTTATCGACACCCCAATAGCCCCGCTGAGCCTGCTGAATGGGTGGGGACAGGCAGGGGAAGCCGGCAAGGCCTTTCCAGGCTAGGGAGGCGGTTTGGGTTATCGCTTCTTCTTTGGGGAGGTCTTTGCGGCGGGTTAGCCAGTGACGGGCGCTGTGCTCGCTGATTCCGACGACGCCGACCGCGACCAGCCACGCGCGCTCGGCGTCCAACGCGGCATCGGCCGCCACCGCCTGCGCGATGGCCCGCACGCACGCCGTGTACGTCCGCTCCACGATGGCGCGCGCGGGGGGTTGGTTTCGCAGATCGGATTCGAAGACCAGCCGGAACGCCTCGTCGTCCCCATCGACGAAGTCGAAGTACGCCCCGACCGCGTTGCGGACCCGCTGCCAGTTGTCGTGCGTCGCTTCGATCGCCTCCCGGACCCGGCGGACCAGCTCGTCGGTGTGCCGCTCCAGCAGCGCCAGATACAGCTCGAGCTTGCCGGGAAAGTGCTGGTAGAGTACCGGCTTGCTGACCCCGGCGCGCTCGGCGATGTCGTCCATGACGGTCGCGTGGTACCCGTTGTTGACGAAGACATCAGTGGCTGCGGCGAGCAGTTGAGCGCGCCGCTCATCCCGGGGCATGCGCACCCCCCGAGACGGCCCATCCACCCGGGTCGATGCCGTCTCGGTCATGGGCCCGTCTCCCCTCCACACCTGATGCGGGTAAACCCTACTCGCCGGTATGCCAGCGCCCCCTGATGGCGGAACGGGTACTTCGGTGCCACGCCACGGCCGCGCGTGGCACCCCAGCTGGCGTCCCAGCTGGGGTCACTGTGCCATCCTTGCGCGGTGATCCGCCCGAGGCGAGCTGATCCCGCGGTCCGGGCTCCCGTCGGTGATCGCTCCCGGCCAAGTTCCCGGCCCGGTTCCCGGCGCCTGGCGCGGATGGTGTCCACCTACGGCTGGCGGATCTACGCGCTGCCTATTCTCACACTGCTCACCGTGTTGGCGGTGCTCGACGTGGTCAGGTCGCCACTCGTGGCGCCGTCGAACCAGGCCAGCGCCTCAGGCGCACCGAGCGAGGCGCGAATCTCCCACCCGCTGATCCCCAACCCGGGCAGCGGCCCGGGTTTCGCGGCGGCCAAGGCTTCCGCCGAGCTGCCTGGCGGCGGGCCGTTCACGGTGCGCGGCGCCGGCACCTGGCGGGTGATCCCCGGTGCCGGTGTGCCCAGCGGGACTGGCCGGTTGGTCACCTACACCGTCGAGATCGAGGACGGTGTCGAGCTGGAAGGCGGTGCGGAGGGTTTCGCCGCCACAGTGGACAGCACGCTGCGCAACCCGAAGAGCTGGATCGGCAGTGGTCGCTACCAGTTCCAGCGGATCGAGGACAGCCGGACGGCGACCCTGCGGATCAGCCTGACCTCGCGGGAGACCACCCGCCGGCTCTGCGGTTTCCAGATCCCCTTCGACGCGTCCTGCTGGCAGCCGCAAGACCACCGAGTGGTGATCAACACCGCCCGCTGGGCACGGGGGGCGGTGGCCTTCCAGGGCAACGTGGTGCAGTATCAGCAGTACACGGTCAATCATGAGGTTGGGCACGGGCTGGGCTTTGGCCACATCGCCTGTGACGGGCCCGGGCGTTTGGCGCCGGTGATGATGCAGCAGACCTGGGGAGTGGCTGACGACTACCTCGCGGCGCTGGGCACCGACCATGTCACCGCGGACGGGCTGGTGTGCCAGCCCAACGCATGGCCGTTCCCGACGGTCAACTGATGCGGGAAGAGCAGCCGCCCCGTCGACGTTCCATCAGGTGCGACAGCGCTGAATCGTAGGGCTGAATGGTGAGGGCTGAATGGTGAGGAGCGTGCCGATGAGCCTGCCACCGCTGGTGGACCCCGCCGCGGAACTGACCAGGGACGAGGTGGCCCGCTACAGCCGCCACCTGATCATCCCAGAGGTGGGGATGGACGGTCAGAAGCGGCTGAAGAACGCGAGAGTGCTGGTGATCGGCGCCGGCGGGCTGGGCAGCCCCGCTCTGCTGTACCTGGCCGCCGCGGGCGTGGGCACGCTGGGCATCGTCGAGTTCGACGAGGTCGACCTGTCCAACCTGCAACGCCAGGTGATCCACGGCCAGTCCGACATCGGTCGCCCCAAGGGGGAGTCCGCTCGGGACTCCATCCGGGAGATCAACCCGCTGGTGCGGGTGAACCTGCACCAGGTGCGGCTGGACTCATCCAACGCGCTGGAAATCTTGCGCGACTACGACCTCATTCTGGACGGCAGCGACAACTTCGCGACCCGCTACCTGGTCAACGACGCCGCGGTGTTGCTCGGCAAGCCCTACGTGTGGGGCTCAATCTTCCGCTTCGAGGGCCAGGCATCGGTGTTCTGGGCGGCCGCTCCCGATGGGCGAGGGCTGCACTACCGCGACCTGTACCCGGAGCCCCCACCCCCCGGGATGGTGCCGTCCTGCGCCGAGGGTGGCGTGCTCGGTGTGCTCTGCGCGTCGATCGGTTCGATCATGGTGACCGAGGCGATCAAGCTGATCACCGGGATCGGCGAGCCGCTGCTGGGCCGGCTGATGGTGTACGACGCGCTGGAGATGAGCTACCGCACCATCAAGATCCGCCGGGACCCGGCGGGCGAGCCGATCACCGGGCTGATCGACTACGCGGAGTTCTGCGGCACGGTCAGTGACGCCGCCGCCACCGCCGCCGCCGGTTCGACGATCACCGCCGTCGAGCTCAAGGAGATGATCGACTCAGGCAAGGACTTCGCGCTGATCGATGTTCGGGAACCGCACGAGTACGAGATCGTCAGGATCCCGGGCGCCACGCTGATCCCCAAGGACCGGATCCTCTCCGGTGCGGCGTTGGCGGAGCTGCCCCAGGACAAGCCGTTGGTGCTGCACTGCAAATCCGGCCAGCGTTCCGCCGAGGCGCTGGCCGCGCTACACAAGGCGGGCTTCCGGGACGCCGTGCACGTCAGTGGTGGGGTGCTGGCCTGGGTCAACCAGGTTGACCCCTCACTGCCCACATATTGACATCCAGGTGACCGGTGGCCCTAGCCGCTGCGGCGGCGGGTGGAGTATTGGCGAGAAGGGACTGGCGGGCCGGATCGGGGCGCCGGAGCCCCCGACTTGCCGCCGTGGGCCGCCGGAGTCCCAGACTTGCCACCCCGGCGCTCGCGGCGGTTGGGCACCGGTGCGGCGGCATCGTCGGGCTGGTCCTGGCTTGGGGGTTCATCTGGGGGTTCGTGGTCTTTCGCCATCGGGTCTCCTCGATTCGGCTGGGTCAACTCGGCTGCGACACTGACGGTCCGAGGTCTCAGCGGATCATGCCGACCAGGCTAGCGTGGACCGCCCCCCGGCGCAGCCACATTTCGCGGCGAGTCGCCGAGCGCACACGCAGCAGAGTCTCACGCAACCGCCGCCGCGTCATGTGAACGGGTGTTCTCGGTACCGCAACAAATAGCAACATAACGGCCATAACCCGCACATAGCGTCCCTCCTACCCACCAGCTCAGGAGGCGCGATGAGCACGACCGAGATGACAGCGCCGGCACAGCCGGCTCGCCGGGGGCGATGGATCGACCACTGGGAGCCGGAAGATCCCGGATTCTGGGAGAAGACGGGCAAGCGGGTGGCGAATCGGAACCTGTGGTTCTCGGTCCTCGCCGAGCACATCGGGTTCTCGATGTGGACAATCTGGTCGGTCATGGTGCTCTTCATGGGCCCGGCTTACGGCATCGACTCGGCTGGCAAGTTCTTCCTGGTGTCCCTCCCGTCGCTGATCGGCGGGCTGATCCGGCTCCCATACACCATGGCGCCGGCTCGGTTCGGCGGGGGAAACTGGACCGTCGTCAGCGTGTTGTTGCTACTTATTCCGACCATTGCGGCGATCATCGTCATGCATCCGGGCACCTCGTATCTAACGTTTGTGATCGTCGCGGCGCTCGGGGGCCTGGGCGGTGGCAACTTCGCCTCGTCCATGGTCAACATCAACGCGTTCTTCCCGGAGGGTCGCAAGGGCTGGGCGCTCGGGCTCAACGCCGGCGGTGGGAACATCGGCGTGCCCGTGATTCAGTTGCTCGGCCTGGCGGTGATCGCGACGGCCGGCGCGGCCTATCCCCGTCTGGTCCTCGCCATCTACATCCCGCTGATCCTGCTCACCGCGTTCTTCGCGTCGCGGTACATGGACAACATCTCGTCGCTGGGCAACGACACCGGCGCGCTGCGGGCGGCCGCCCGGCAGGCCCAGACCTGGGTGGTGGCGTTCCTCTACATCGGCTCGTTCGGCTCGTTCATCGGCTACAGCTTCGCCTTCGGCCTGGTGCTGCAGACCCAGTTCCACCGCACTCCACTGCAGACGGCGTCAGTGGTGTTCATCGGCCCGCTGATCGGCTCGCTAATCCGCCCAGTCGGTGGTCGGCTAGCTGACCGGTTCGGCGGCGCGAAGGTCACCTTCTGCAACTTTTTCGGGATGGCGGTGGCCACCGGTGTGGTGATCGTGGCTTCCAACCAGAAGTCGCTGCCACTGTTCATGGCCGGTTTCATCGCTTTGTTCGTGCTCTCCGGAGTCGGCAACGGCGCCACCTACAAGATGATCCCGTCGATCTTCAATGCCAAGGCCCGGGCGGCGATCGCGGCCGGCGAGCCCAGGCAGTCCGCGCTGATGACGGGGCGCCGGCTGACCGGCGCGGTGATCGGGATCGCCGGTTCGATCGGCGCGATGGGTGGATTGCTCATCAACCTGGCATTCCGGGAGTCCTTCAGCACCGCGAAGTCCGGGGTGCCCGCGTTCTGGTCCTTCATGATCTTCTACGCGGCGTGCATCCTCGTCATCTATGTGGTGTACCTGCGCCGGGCACCCGTCGTCGTGCGGTCCGAGCAGGCGCGGTTGGCCCACGCTCAGGTGTGAAAGCAACCCAGGTGTGAAAGCAACCCAGGTGTGAAAGCAACCCAGGTGTGAAAGCAACACCGTGGGATGAAACAACGAAACAACACGGAAACACTGTGTTCACGAAACGCGCTCACGATGTCATCAGGTGCGAGAAGGCTGGTGGTCCGCTCGGTCGTCGCGAGCGGACCACCAGCCCGCGGCGCACGGCTGACTGGTCGAGCGGGGACGCGGCCCTGGACGTTGTCGCGGACCGGTCGTGCCCGTTGGGCAGGCAGGAGGGAGCGGCAGGATGCGCACTGTTGTCGTCGCGGGCCATGGCATGGTGGGACACCGGCTGGTGGAGGCCTTGATCGGCCGGGATGTCCGGCGGCAATGGCGGATCGTGGTGCTCGCCGAGGAGGCCAGGCCGGCCTACGACCGGGTCGCGCTGTCCTCGTATGTGGACTCCTGGGACGCCGCGGCGCTGACCCTGCCCGCTGTCCTGGATGACCGGGTGAAGCTGCGGCTGGGGGATCCGTGCGCGGCGATCGACCGGCGCAGGCGCATCGTCCGCACCGCGTCCGGGCGCCGGGTGGCCTACGACGCGCTGGTGCTGGCCACCGGGTCGGCGCCGTTCGTGCCCCCGGTGCCCGGCCATGACCTGCCCGGTTGCTACGTCTACCGGACCCCGGAGGATCTTGACGCGATCCGCGCGGCGGCGCAGCGCGCGATGCGCACCACGGCGGCCGGTCGACGCTCCGGCGTGGTGGTCGGCGGCGGGCTGCTCGGTTTGGAGGCCGCGCACGCGCTGCGCCAGCTGGGGCTGTCCCCGCATGTGGTCGAGCTCGCTCCTCGGCTGATGCCGATGCAGGTCGACGAGGGTGGCGGGGCGCTGCTGCGCCGGTTCATCGAGGGCCTCGGGGTGCGGGTGTACTGCGGTCACGCCACGGCGGCCATCGAACCCGACCGGGGGCGAATGCTGGTCCGGCTCACCGACGGCACCGAGCTCGACACCGACGTGGTGGTGTTCTCCGCCGGGGTACGCCCCCGCGACCAGCTGGCGCGCGAGGCCAAGCTATCGGTCGGTGAGCGCGGTGGGGTGCTGGTCGACGCCAGCTGCCGCACCAGTGACGAGAACATCTGGGCGATCGGGGAGTGCGCCGCGGTCGAGGGCCGCTGCTACGGGCTGGTCGCGCCCGGCTACGCGATGGCCGAAGTGGTGGCCGACCGGCTGCTCGGCGGTAGCGCCACCTTCCCCGGCGCGGACATGTCCACCAAGCTCAAGCTGCTCGGGGTCGACGTGGCCAGCTTCGGTGACGCCCACGGGAGCGCACCGGGCGCGCTGGAGGTCATCCACAATGACCCCGTTTCCGGCCGTTACGCCAAGCTCGTCGTCTCCGACGACGCGCGGATCCTGCTCGGTGGGGTGCTGGTGGGCGACGCCGAACTCTACGGAACGCTGCGCGCGCTGGTCGGCGCGGTGCTGCCGGCCGACCCCGGTGCGCTGATTTCGCCCTCGGGCGGTGAGCTCGACGCGAGCGCGTTGCCCGAGGGTGCCCAGGTGTGCTCCTGCCACGCGGTCACCGTCGAGACGATCGGTGCGGCGGTGCGCGAGGGGGCGCGGACCGTGCCCGCTCTCAAGGCGTGCACCAAGGCGGGCACCGGGTGCGGCTCCTGCGTGCCGATGCTGACGAAACTGCTCGCCGCGCAGGGCGTCGAGCAGTCCAAGGCGCTGTGTGAACACTTCACGCACAGCCGGGCGGAGCTGTTCGAGATCGTCGCCGCCACCCGGATCAGAACCTTCTCCGAGCTGGTCGCCAAGCACGGCAGCGGTCGCGGGTGTGACCTCTGCAAGCCGGCGGTGGCCTCGATCCTCGCCTCGCTGAGTGGGGTGCTGTCCCCCGGGGGCCACATCCTGGACGGCGAGCAGGCCACCCTGCAAGACACCAATGACCACTTCCTGGCCAATCTACAGCGCAATGGCACCTACTCGGTGGTGCCCCGAGTGCCCGGCGGGGAGATCACCCCGGAGAAGCTCATCGTGCTCGGTGAGGTGGCCCGCGACTTCGGGCTCTACACCAAGATCACCGGTGGGCAGCGGATCGATCTGTTTGGCGCCCGGGTGGAGCAGCTGCCGGCGATCTGGCGCCGGCTGGTGGACGCCGGTTTCGAGTCCGGCCACGCCTACGGCAAAGCGCTGCGCACCGTGAAGTCCTGCGTGGGCACCGACTGGTGCCGCTACGGGGTGCAGGACTCGGTGGGTCTGGCCATCGCACTGGAGTTGCGGTACCGGGGGCTGCGCGCCCCGCACAAGCTCAAGGCCGCGGTCTCCGGCTGCGCGCGGGAGTGCGCCGAGGCCCGGAGCAAGGACTTCGGGGTGATCGCCACCGAGGTCGGCTGGAACCTCTACGTCTGTGGCAACGGCGGTTTCCGGCCCCGGCATGCCGACCTGTTGGTGTCTGACGTGGACACCGAGACACTGGTGCGCACCATTGACCGGTTCTTGATGTTCTACGTGCGCACCGCCGACCGGCTGCAGCGCACCGCGCCGTGGCTGGAGGAGCTGGACGGCGGTCTAGACCACCTGCGCGACGTCATCGTGCACGACTCACTCGGGATCTGCGCGCAGCTCGACGCCACGCTGGCCGCCCACGTATCGGGCTACGCCGACGAGTGGCGCGGCGTGCTGGAGGACCCGGCCAAGCTGGCTCGGTTCACCTCCTTCGTCAACGCGCCGGGCGTGCCCGATCCGACGATCGAGTTCGTCCAGGAGCGCGGCCAGCCCACACCCGCCCATCGCCGGCCCGGCCAACCGGTTTTGATCGCCGGCCCGAAGCTGGCTGTGCTCCCATGACCGCGGTGGTGGCGAGGGTGCACTGGACCGCGGTGTGCCGCTACGACGACCTCATCCCCGAACGGGGAGTCGCGGCGTTGGTCGACGGCCTTGCGGTGGCTGTGTTCCGCACCCATGATGGTGGTCTGTACGCATTGGCTAATCTGGATCCTTTCAGCGGGGCCTCGGTGCTCTCGCGGGGGATCGTCGGCGACCGCGAGGGGCGGGCGACAGTGTCCTCGCCGATCTACAAGCAGGCCTTCGAGCTGGCCACCGGGGTGTGCCTGGACGACCCCGGCGTCACGGTGGCGACCTATCCAACCCGGCTGGTCAGCGGGATCGTGGAAGTCCGCTTGGCATGACCGTGGTGTCGTTGCTACCGAGATCCGAGCCGCTGCCACTGGCGGGATTCACCGTCGGTGTCACCGCCGCGCGGCGGGCGCGTGAGCTGGGCGGGCTGCTGGAGCGTCGAGGCGCTGAGGTGCTGCACGCCCCGGCGATCCGGATCGTGCCGCTGGCTGACGACACCGAGTTGCACACCGCCACCGAGCAACTGATCGACAATCCGCCCGACGTGGTGGTGGTCACCACGGGCATCGGGTTCCGCGGCTGGGTGGAAGCCGCCGATGGGTGGGGGCTGGGCGAGGCGCTGATCGGTGCGCTGCGCCGCGCCACGTTGCTCTCCCGCGGCCCCAAATCGCGGGGCGCGGTCCGAGCAGCGGGACTGACCGACGCCTGGTCGCCCCCCTCGGAATCCTC
>JBOHFJ010000019.1:0-25456 GCA_050699655.1 Pseudonocardiaceae bacterium | reverse complement strand
GGCTCGCACATCGCCGATCTGCTCGCCGCCGACGGGCACTCGGTGCTGCTGCTCGACGTGTTTCTGCCGCAGGCCCACGGCCCGGGTGCGACACCGGCGTGGACGGCCGGGCATGAGCTGGTCCGCGGCGACGTCCAGGACGCCGAGCTGCTGGGCCGCCTGCTGCCCGGGGTGGACGCGGTGTGCCACCAGGCCGCGATGGTCGGGCACGGGCTGGATCCCCGCGACGCCCCGGGCTACGCCGCCAACAACGACCTCGGGACCGCGGTGGTGCTGGCGGCGATGCACACAGCCGGGGTGCGCCAGCTGGTGCTGGCCAGCTCGATGGTGGTCTACGGGGAGGGCCGCTACGCCTGCCCGACGCACGGCGTCGTCCCCGCTGGGTCCCGGAGGGCCGAGGACATCGCGGCCGGGCGCTACGAGGTGCCCTGCCCGCACTGTGGCACTGATCTTGAGCCGTTGCTGGTGGGCGAGGACGCCCCGCTGGACCCGCGCAGCACCTATGCCGCCACCAAGCTGGCCCAGGAGTATCTCGCCTCGGCGTGGGCCCGGCAGACCGGCGGGGGCGTGTGGGCGCTGCGCTATCACAACGTCTACGGCTCCCGGATGCCCCGCGACACCCCCTACGCGGGCGTGGCATCGATCTTCCGGTCGGCGCTGGCGAGTGGTGGCGCGCCGCGGGTACTGGAAGACGGGCGGCAGCGCCGGGACTTCGTGCACGTGTCCGACGTCGCGCGGGCCAACGCGCTGGCACTGACCGCCGCGCCGCCGCTCGGGCGGTGCGTGCCGGTCAACATCTGTTCCGGGCAGCCGCACACCGTCGGTGAGCTGGCCACCGAGCTGGCCCGCGCGATGGGCGGGTGCGCCCCGCGGGTCGTCGGTGGCGCCCGGGCCGGCGATGTGCGGCATGTGACGGCCGACCCCGCGCGGGCCGCCGAGCTGCTCGGTTACCGAGCGCGGGTGTCCTTCGCCGAGGGTGTGGCCCAGTTCGCCACCGACCCGCTGCGCGAGCCGGTCACCACGTCGTCAGCAGCAGGTGGTTGACGGCCAGCGCGAGCACCGCCTGGGCGGCCAGCCACCACTGGGCCCGCCGCGCCGGGAGCAGCCCGGTCGCGGCGATCAGCCAGACCGCGAACGGCAGCCAGATCCGCTCCACCTCAGCCTTGCACAGCCCGGACAGGTCAGCAGCCAACACCCCCGCCCCCGCCGCCACACACAGCACCACCAGCACCCCCCTCCCCCCCGGTGCTCTCAGCCCCCCGAACTCAACGGCAGAGCTGTTCCGTCGACCCTGTTCAGCTCTACCGTTGAGTTCGGGAACGGTAGAGCTGAACAGGCGGCGCAGACCGGCCGCTCCAGCTGGGCCGAGCACCACCGCCAGACAGGCTAGGTTGGCCCATACCCAGTAGTTGTAGGGGCGCAGCAGGCCGTACTCGCCGGGTTGGTAGTAGCGGATCGTGACCTGCTGGTATCCCTCGAGCCACCAGAAACCCGTGGCGGCGAAGGCGGCCACCACCGCTGCCACGCCGACGCCGGCCACCAGCAGCGGGGCCAGCCTGCGGGTAGCGACCGCGACGGCCACCGGGAGCAGCCCGGCCAGCACCAGCCCGTAAGACAGGAACAGGGTGGCGCCCAGCAGCAACCCGCCGCTCACGGCCGCGGCCAGGGCCGGGATGTCGAGCCGTGGCCGGGCGGCGCCGATGGCGAGCAGCGCGACTCCCCAGGCCAGCACCCCGGCGAACAGGCCGTCCGCGGACACCCCGATCCAGATCGCGCCGGGAAACAGCACCCCGAACGGCAGCGCGGCTCGAGCGGTGGCCTCGGCGCCCAGGGCGCGCAGCGTGACGGCCACCGCCACCGCGGCCGAGGACCCGACCAGCACGCACAGCAGCGCCGCTGGCGCCCCGCCGGGCAGCCCGATCCGGTCCAGGCCGACGAAGACCAGCAGGGCACCGGGGGGATGGCCAGCGACGTGGGTGGTCCAGGACTCGGGCCGCCCGCCGACGATCCGCTCGGCGAAGCTCCGCATCATCGCGCCCACGTCGCCGACCCTCGGGACGTCGTGCAGGTACTCGGGCTCGGTGGTCAGCCGCCCGACCACCCCGCGCTGCCATCCGTCGATCAGGGCCAGGAACATCGTCCAGACCACCGCGGTGACGGCGGAAACTCCGAGCAGGGGCCGCCACGGCAGCCGGGCGGCCAGCCCCGGTCCGCGCAGGATGACGAGCAGCGCGAGCGCCACCGCGGGGACCGTGCCCGGCCCGGTGTGCGGCAGCCACTGCGCACCCAGTGGTGGCGCGTCGACGTGTAGCGGAACCCCTTGGCGGAGCAGCCAAACCCCGACTACCGCCGCCACCGCGACCAGCAGGCCGGCGCATCCGGCGGCCATCAGGTCCGCGCGAAGGCCTCGGGAGGCCGTCGCGGGCTCACGTGGCACAGTCCTGGTCACAGCCCCGAGTTATACCTCGACTGGCGGATGTGGGCAGGCCGGCCACATCCGTACTCGGTCGAGGCCGTGACCTAATCGTGATGTATGGGCGGTGTCGAACTCATTGGGGCGGGTAATCGAAAGCCTCACTGATTGCCTGCCGCGGCACGTGATGTCGCGGGCCCACCGGTTGTTTGGAGGTTGCGTGCGAAACAAGATCGCGCAGACCAGTGCCGCCACCGCACGCCGCAACGGCCCGGCCACGATGATGCTCATGGTGTTGGTCGCCGTGCTGGGGCTCGTCATGAGCTGCGGCGGCGCGGCGGGCGGTAGCGCGACGGGCGGTAGCGCGACGGGCGGCGCCCCGACCGCCCCCAACACGGTTGTGATCAAGAACTTCACGTTCATGCCCGCCTCGGTGACCGTCGCGCCAGGAACCAAGGTCACAGTGATCAACGAAGATCAGGCCACTCACACCTTCACCGCCCGCGACAAGTCCTTCGACAGCGGCCACATCTCCGGCGGGCAGCGCGCTGAGGTCACCGCTCCCAGCAAGCCGGGGACTTACCCGTACATCTGCGACATTCACCAGTACATGATGGGCACACTGATCGTCCAGTGACCCTCGCTGGCGTCGACGGTGGACTCCGATTCAATCTAAGGAAGGCATTGATGATTTTCATTGCGGTCAAGTTCACGGTCCGGGCTGACCGCGGCGAGGAGTGGCTCGAGCTGGTTGAGGACTTCACCCAGGCCACCCGCCGCGAGGCGGGCAACGTCTTCTTCGAGTGGTCCCGCAGCGTCCAGGATCCCCACCAGTTTGTCCTCCTCGAGGCCTTCGAGTCCGGCCAAGCCGGTACCTCGCACGTCAACTCCGAGCACTTCCGGACCGCGATGGCCTGGATGCCCGATGTGATCACGAAGACTCCAGAGATCATCAACGTCGAAGTGCCCCAGGACGGCTGGGGCCAGATGGGCGAGCTCACCCCGCGTCAGTAGCGTTGCGCCACCATCTCGCGAGTGCATACTGGAGGGTATGCCCTTCCGTCGCAGGCGGTACGACCGTCGTTACGACGATCCCTACTACCAGCCCCGAGGGGCGGGCGGCTCGTGTCTTCGCGACGCCTGCTTGCTCGACGCCGGATGCTGTCTCGGCGAAAGCCTCAGCGGTAACTGTCTTGTCATGACCTTGCTGGCCGGACCGCAACTGACCGCGACTCTGCTCGCCGAGGCCCGAACTCTGCGGCGCAAGCCGGCCCCGGCGGGCTCGAGACTCACCGCCCTGCTGATTGCCGGTGTCCGGACCTACCAACGTGAGATCAGCCCACGTCGGGCGCCGTGTTGTCATTTCACGCCGAGCTGCTCGGAGTACGCCGCGCAGGCGCTCCAGACCCACGGTGCCCGGCGCGGCGGCTGGCTCACCCTCAAGCGGCTAGGCCGCTGCCGACCCCGCACCCCCACCACCCACGACCCGGTGCCACCGCCCACTGGCATCCAGTGTGATCACTCGGGCCAGTCCTGACGCAGCTCGGCAAGGTAGTCACCCCTGAACCCATCCGCGTACTTGCCGCCGCTCACGTCGATGGCAGCATGCCGGTTGCGGATCGTCTCATCCTCCCCCTCTGCTTGTCGCCGCTACCGCACGTCGACGAATTTGGCTAGCGTGCGCAGTTCGCGTCGGCCGCGACGGTCGCGGCGCAGCATTTGCCGCAGCATGTCGTGGACGCGGTGAGTGAACAGAAACTGCTCGGGTGCGACCGCTCTGGCGGCGGTCAGTGCGCTGAGCGCGTCGTCGTCGTGCCGGCGCAGGTAATGTGACCATGCCACGGTGATCAAGTGGGAAGCGCGGCGCTCGGCCAGCTCCAGAGGCAGTCTGGTGTCGTCAACGTACGCGGCCTGCCGAATAGCATCAATGGGGTCACCCATTTCAGTGGCCAGCCACACCCGGTGAATCGCCACATTGGTGGGTCCGAACGCGGTCCAGAAGTCATTGCGGTCGCCGGTGAGCTGCGCGGCCCGGTCACACTCCCGGAGATAGTCACGCACCGCCACGTGGTCACCGAGACTGGCCGCGCCCACCGCGCCCTTGAGCATCATCGCTCCATACAACGACGCGTGCTGCGGGGACTGAGCTAGCTGGGGTCGTAGCGCGTCGGCGGTCGCGACTGGCACGTCGATGGACTCCGGGAGGAACCCGTTATGTCGTAGCACCACCGCCAGCCCAAAGGCGGCCCCGGCGGTGAGCAGATCGTCCCCGCTGCGCTCGGCGGCAGCCATGGCGCGTTCCACGGCGACCCACGGCAGATCTTTCTCACCGATCCGGTCCAGCATTTTGTAAGTGACTCGCCAGACCAGGGAGAGTTGCCCGAAAGAGCGACATTGCAGTTCGCCGGTGCTGGTGTGTGCGGCATGCCAGGCGTCGGCGATCAGATCGGGGAGCAGCGGACCAAGCTGTGACCAGCGCTCAGTCTGCTGGTAAACGAACGCCTCGTTGATCCGAGCCGCCAGCGCAGCCGGTCCAACCGGCGGCCGGTCAGGCACGCCGAGCACCCCCGCCGACCCGTTGTAACGGAACATCGCCGCCTTGATCGCGACAACCGAATCCGGCGCGGTACCAATCACCGCATCACGCAAGTCACGACGCCGAGTGGTGAACGCGGCCGGAAGCAACTTGACCGGCTCAATGCCCAGCGCGTCGGCGATGGCCACGATGGTGGACAACCGGTCCAGCTCCCGAGCGCCCCGCTCAAACTGCGAAAGCCACTCCACACTACGCCCCAGCAACCCAGCCAGCACTTCCTGAGTGATGCCCCTGCGCCGCCGGTAGAACGCCACCCGCTCACCAACACTCGCCTCAACAGTCAACCGCACAACACCGACCCTAGTTCGGAACACACCCCAAGATTCCGTTGGGGGATCACGGCGTACGGAGCACCCGACCGTGCAGTCCTTCCTCGACCACTACCCCCACTCCGGTGCGACCGTGACGCGGTGCTGGCGGGCGGCTTTCGCCAGGGCATCATCCAAGGTGGCCAGGGTGGAAGCGGTGGTGAGCGCGGTATCGAGCACACAGCAGTCGGGCAGTTTTAGTCCGGAACTAGCCCGCAAGTTCGCCAACCGGAGCGGCTCGCCGTCCTGCCGATCCGCGACATGGATACCGATCGCTTCGAGATCGGTAAGCATCTCCTGGCCGCGACCGATCTTCACCCCGCCGACAAGCACTTCGGCCAGGTTCAGCGAGTGAATGATGAATTCCTGTTCTGCCGATCCACGGAGATACTCGGTTGCCGCTTGGTGGTGTAGGTCGTGCGGGTACAGGTGCGCGATCACCAGACTGGCATCCAGTGTGATCACTCGGGCCAGTCCTGACGCAGCTCGGCAAGGTAGTCACCACTGAACGCATCGGCGTACTTGCCGCTGCTCGCGTCGATGGCATCGCGCCGGTTGCGGATCGTCTCATCCTGCCCCTGCTCTAGGGCGACACTGCCGACGTGGACCAACCGCAGCAGCAGCTTGGAGCGTGACTCGCTCGGCCACCGCCGTGCGGCAAGATCCAATGCGTGCGCGACGGCGGGAGTCTCGGTGACCTGATGGCGCGGCCGGGCGGTCGGCATGCCCTAAGTGTACCACTAGATACCCAGGTGGTACACCCACTGGTCCTCACTGGGTGGCCGCGCCCCGCCGGCGCACTGACCCGCGGCGCGCCAGGTCGCCAGGACCGTTGCGCAAGTCGAAACCTGCCAGCAGCGATCAGCTCGGCGACCGCCGCTCGTGTCTGGGGCAACGAGACGAGCATCGCGCTGCGGCTTGTCGCCGCTACCGCACGTCAACGAATTTGGCTAGCGTGCGCAGTTCACGTCGGCCGCGGCGGTCGCGGCGCAGCATCTGGCGCAGCATGTCGTGGACGCGGTGGGTGAACAGGAGCTGTTCCGGCGCGACCGCCTTGGCGGCGGTCAGTGCGCTGAGCGCGTCGTCGTCGTGCCGGCGCAGGTAATGTGACCAGGCCACGGTGATCAAGTGGGAAGCGCGGCGCTCGGCCAGTTCCAGAGGCAGTCTGGTGTCGTCAACGTGCGCGGCCTGGCGAATAGCGTCGATGGGGTCACCCAGCTCGGTGGCCAGCCACACCCGGTGAATAGCGATGTTGGTGGGGCCGAACGCGAGCCAGAAATCATTGCGGTCCCCGGTGAGCTGGGCGGCCCGGTCGCATTCACGGAGATAGTCACGCACCGCCGCGTGGTCGCCAAGACTTGCCACACCCACTGCACCCTTGAGCATCAACGCTCCGTAGATCGACGCGTGCTGGGGAGACTGAGCCAGCTGGGGTCGGAGCGCGTCAGCGGCCGCGACCGGAACGTCGATAGCTTCCTGGGGGCACCCGTTGTGTCGCAGCACCACCGCCAGCCGCCACGCGGCTCCAGCGATGAGCAGATCGTTCTCACTGCGCTCGGCAGCGGTCATGTCCCGCTCCGCAGCGACCCACGGCAGGTCTTTCTCCCCGGTTCGGTCGAGCATCCCGGAAGTGACTCGCCAGACCAAGGAAAGCTGCCCGAACGCGCGGCGTTGTCGTTCTCCAGCGCTGGTGTGCGCGGCTTGCCAGGCATCGGCGATCAGATCCGGCAACAGGGGACCAAGCTGGGACCAGCGCTCGGTCTGTGAGCAGACGAACGCCTCGTTGATCCGCACCGCCAGCTCGGCGGATCCGACCGGTGGCCGGTCAGGCACGCCGAGTACTCGCGCCGACCCGTTGTAGCGGAACATCACCGCCTTGATCGCGACAACAGAGTCCGGCGCGGTACCGATCACCGCATCACGCAGCTCGCGGCACCGGGTGGTGAACGCGGCCGGGAGCAGTTTGACCGCCTCAATGCCCAGCGCATCGGCGATGGCGACGATGGTGGACAACCGGTCTAGTTCCCGGGCGCCCCTCTCGAACTGGGCAAGCCATTCCACACTGCGCCCCAGCAGCCCAGCCAGCACTTCCTGAGTGATGCCCCTGCGCCGCCGGTAGAACGCCACCCGCTCACCAACACTCGCCTCAACGGTCAACCGCACAACACCGACCCTAGTTCGGAACACACCCCAAGATTCCGTTGGGCTTGATGCCAGGAGATGCCCATCAGGTCAGCTCCATGACCGACAGCCCCGAGTACCACGCGCACTCCACCACCGCGGCGCGACGACCGGTCCGAGAAAAGAGGTCTCCAGCAGTGGTTCCGGCCGATGAGCGGCGACCCCGCTCCACAGCGAGGTGAGCCAGGTTGGGGGGAACCCGGCCGGCCGTCGGTTGAGCCCCATCAGCCTTGCTCCCCGTGCCTCGAGCTCCCGGCGGCCGACCGGTTCCACGCTCTCACTAGCGCCGTCCCGTCACGGATGGTGTCACGAAAGATCCCGGTTGGGGAACCTTCTCCGCTCGACGACGGCCAGTGCCCTTCCGGGGCCGAAGATCGCCAGCTGCCCTTGTGAGCACCGCCTCACCGGTTCGTCCCGCTCCCCAGGTATCACCGGGGGAGAGTTGGCTCTCTTCTGTATGAGTCCTGTCTGCTCAGCGCAGCCGACCCGGACACTGCACGGAGGAACCTATGGACCGGCGACCTGTCCATATGGTGAAATCAATAGATCGAACGATCGCGGTGGGTGGGGTATGGAATCGAAGTATCGGCCCGTCTTTGTCGGGTCCGCTCAACTGGTCGAGTTGATCGGGAAACTGTATCAACGCCCGGGTTTCGGTGATCGGCCGCGAGAACTCGATCGGAGCGGCGCCGGCTGGCGCGAGCTGCCCGAACGGCAGGAGCGTCCCGGCCGCAGCGGGTTGCCGATGGTCTGCCTCGTCCGGCCGGGAGGTCAGGACCAGTTGCTCGGTTGGTTCGGTGAACAGCTCAGCCAAGCTAAACCAGATCGTGTGCCACACGCATTTATCCGACTCGACGAAATTCTGGACGACAACCCGCCATGCGCCGACACCGGCCCATTCACCGACGAAGACGTCGAGGGTGTGCGGAAGATCCTGCGTGACGCAGCCAATGAGCTGGCCAAGCACCCGAACCGCCATGCGAGTCGCTTCCGCTTCCAACTGTTCGCGCTGCTCGACTGGTTGATGGACCGGGAGTTCAGCCAGGACACGGCGGCGCGTGAGCGCGAGCTGCGCAAGGAACTCCGCAAGGAAGACATCACCCAGCGCTGGGACACGCTCACGTCCATCGGCGACGCACTGCCCAGCGATTCGGGCTGGTTGCGTTGGCCGTTAGCGGCGCTGCGCATGTTGCCGCAGCTCATCTTCCTGGTGGCGATCACCGGGCGGGTCCCAATATCGCCCGGACGGTACCGGTGGTTTCTGCGCCAGCGGTACCTGTCCCCGGAGATCACCGGCGGATTCCTCAGCTTTGCCGGACGACTGACCAGAGGGCAATGGGTTCTGGAAGACAAGGAACAAGTAGCCAAATTACTGATCAGTTCGTTCCTCGAAGACCTGCGCCGGGCCTACCGGTGGCGACCGTGGCAGTTGCGGCGCGTGCGTCGAATGACCTACGTGACCCTGTTGCTGGACAACATCACCAGAGCCAACGGCGGTTACACGACACTGCGGCTGATCAACGAGGTGCGCAACGAGGTCGGCCGGTTCGACCCGTTGCTGGTGCTCAGCGCGAGCCGCAAGGTCCCCCCGGACGCCGGCGCGATTCCCGGCCGGCCGCACTACGACGCCGAGCACGCCCTGGACGCCTATCAGGAATGGCAGAACTCCATCTTCGCCGACCGTCGCAAGCATGGCGTTACCGCATGGTACCTGCCGCTGCACATTCCCGGCGTGCCCTCCGAACCTGAACGAGAGAAGGCCGAGCAGCGGATCGGCCCCTTCAACGGATATCGGCTGCGACGCACGGCAGCGCGCGCGCTGTGGTCGTCCGGTCGGATGCTGCGAATCGCGGTGGTTATCGTCCTATTCAGTGGCCTCGCGGCCGGTTACGGCACGTGGAGCCACGGGCATTGCGGTGGGTGGGCTAGCTTCCCCGGGTTCAGCCCGTCGCTGGAATGGACCGGTACGGAATGCATCGGCGTCACCGATGGCTCGTACGACATCTTTCAACCATCCGACCCGAGCATCCAGCATACCGAACAGGTCATCTACAACCAGAACCAGCAGGCCGAGCAGTTGCATGCGGATCATTCGGAACGTCCGTACATCGCCCTGGTCGACATGGAGCCACTCACATCGTCAACGGGCAGCGCTGACGGGTTGACCGCCGAGCGGGAATCCCTGGAGGGGGTCGCGATCGCCCAGCGGCGACAACTGCTGGAGCCGGGATCAACCGATCCGATTGTGCGCGTGCTGATCGCCAATGCCGGCCTAGGAATGGGCCAGGGGGTGGCAGTCACGCAGCAACTGCGCACTCTCGCCATGAGTGATCCTCCCGTGGTCGGCGTAGTTGGGTTGGACCTCAGCTACCAAGCCACCGCACAGACGATCTCCGCGCTCAGCGCGGCCGGGCTGCCCATGGTGGCAACGACCCCGACCGAAGACAGCTTGGCCAAGGACCACCCGATGTACTTCCAGGTGTCGCCGCAGAATAAGCGCGAGACCGAGGTCGCGGCGGCGTGGGCCGCCCAACAGCTCGACGCCAACCCGTCAATCTCACGCTCGGTCCGCGTATACTACTCCGACGACGCGACGGACATCTACAGTACGAACCTGCACGAAGACGTGGTGAAACAGTTCAGGGCCAAGGGTTTCCAGGTCGAAACAAGGGAATTCACGCCGAGCTCGGACCTCGACGCCAGCGAGTCCCCGAATCGCGGCGACAATTTCGTCGGCACCGCTCGTTCCGCCGGGAACGACACGTGCTCCTACAATGGCATCGTCTTTTTCGCCGGTCGGGGTCTGCCGGACTACGCGGACTTCCTCAACGGCGCGGGACAGTGCGGCAGCAAAGCGACCTTCCTCGGGGGCGACGACCTGACTCGTTACGTGGCCGATGCCGCCGAGCGCAGGGAGAACCGGACGCTACCATTCTACTACCTGTCCCCTGAGGTGGCCCCGGTCACGACGCCACAAGGTCCGGAACGGGATTTCTACATCGGACTGAACACACTGTTTCCGTTCGAGAGCGACGATGTACAGGGACGCTCGCTGGACGGTCACGCCGCGCTGTCCTATGACGCGACCAGGGTGCTGATCACCGCTGTCAGCTATCTACGCGAGGGCAGCGATTCCCTTTCGATCACCCCCGGCGCCGTGTGGCGGGAGATCACCGATATCCACACCTCGCAGACTCAGCAACTAGACAAACACATCGACGGCGTGACGGGAACCATCGACTTCGGCGGTGACATCACCCAACACGTGCCACGGAACAAGCAAGTGGCGATCCTGCAGGTCAAAGACGGCGAGGTGGACCCGAAAGTAGTGGCGATCTGTGGGGCCTCGATAGGCCACACCCCTGAGACATGGTGCCCCAAGGACCATTAGCTTCCGTCGGCCCACGCCCGGATGAGCGTGGTGAACCCAGCTCCCGAGGCGCGTCCAGTAAGTGATGGTAGGTTGCCTCATCTGGCGAGGAGGTCGGCTGTGAACCCTTGGCGTACAAAGACCATCGAGCAGTCCATCGCGGACACCGAGGAGCCGACCCATCAGCTCCGGAAACGGCTCGGTGCCCTCGAGCTCACCGTCTTCGGGGTGGGTGTGGTCATCGGAACCGGCATCTTCGTCCTCACCGGCAAGATCGCCGGAGTCCAAACGGGCCCGGCCATCGCACTGTCGTTCGTGTTCGCGGGCATCGCCTGCGCGCTGGCCGCCCTGTGCTATGCGGAATTTGCGAGCACCGTGCCGGTGGCCGGCTCCGCCTACACCTTCTCCTACGCCAGCCTCGGCGAGCTCGTGGCGTGGATCATTGGCTGGGACCTCATCCTCGAGCTTGCGCTCGGCGCGAGCACGGTGGCGGTCGGGTGGTCGTCGTACTTCGCTGACGTGATGAAATCGGCCGGCGTCACCATCCCGGATTGGGCATACGGCAATGGACACAACCTCGTCGCGGCCGGGATCGTCCTGATCCTCACCGGCGTGACCTGCTTGGGAATCAAGATATCCTCACAGGTCAACATGGCGATGGTCATTATCAAAGTCGGCATCGTGCTGTTCGTCATCATCGCCGGGTGTTTCTACATCAAGGCCAGCAACTATTCTCCGTTCATTCCGCCACCTGGCTCCCCGGGCGCGGGGGGCGCGAAGAGCACACCGTCGCTGCTGCAGGATCTCGGCTTCGCGCCCGGCTCCTTCGGCGTCAGTGGCATTTTCACCGGCGCCGCCCTGGCGTTCTTCGCGTTCATTGGCTTCGACGTCGTCGCGACCGCCGCGGAAGAGGCCAAAAAACCTCAGCGGGACATCCCGATCGGGCTCCTCGCCTCCCTCAGCATTTGCACAGCGCTCTACGTCGCGGTGTCGCTCGTGGTCACCGGGATGGTGAAGTACACCAACATCAAGGTCGACGCGCCACTGGCTGAGGCGTTCCGCTCGGTGGGCAAACCAGGCTTCGCGACCGTGGTATCCGTAGGGGCGCTGTTCGGCCTGACTACAGTGATCTTGATCCTGTTGCTGGGCCAGAGCCGGGTCTTCTTCGCCATGAGCCGGGACCGGCTGCTGCCGCCGGGGTTTTCCGCGATCAGCCAGCGATTCGGCACCCCGATCCGGACGTCGCTCACCACGGGTGTCGTCGTGGCGCTCATCTCGACATTTGTGCCACTCAGCGAGCTGGCCGAGCTGGTCAACATCGGCACTCTGTTCGCTTTCATCCTGGTCGCCCTCGGCGTCCTGGTGCTGCGCCGCACCCGCCCGGACCTGCACCGGGCGTTCCGATGCCCTGGCGTCCCCGTTGTTCCCATTCTCGCGGTACTCGCATCGTTGTACCTGATGCTCAACCTGCCCGCGGCCACCTGGATCCGGTTCATCGTCTGGATGGTCATCGGATTCGCCGTGTACTTCACCTACGGCGCCAGACACAGCCGGCTCAGCACCGACCCGACCTACTCCCAAGACACCGGCAAGGCGGCCCGCTCCACGAGGTGATCTCGCGCTCTCCGGCTCGTCGACCACGAGATCGAAGCGGCGCGCACGACGACGTTCTGGCCGCGCTCGGATGAGCGCGGCGATCGACCGCGAGCTGCTCGCCGAGCGCGTCGCGGTGGTAGACCGCCATCTGCGCCGGGTCGCCGAGCACCTGCCAGACCACGCCGAGGATCTGCGGCCGCTGAGCACCCAGACCGACGCGGTCGTCCTGCACCTCTGGCAGGCCGTGCAGGTGGTGCTCGATCTCGCGGTGTCGAGCTGTGTGCGGCTCGGGCTGGGTAGCCCACGCGCGACCACGCCGGTTGAGATCGCGTTGTGACGCCGCCCGTAGCGTCCCGCTGTCGGGTGGTGGCGGTAACGTCACGCGACATGTCTGAGGTGTCGAGGCCGGTGCCGAGCGTGGTTGATGAGTTCCTCGAATTGTTCGAGCGGCGGGACAACGTTGAGGTGCGGCTGGCGCGGGCGCGGGATGACCAGCCGTTGGCCTGTGCCCTGGTGATGGCGGCATTGTGCTGGGATCACGTGAACCGGCGGGGGTGGCGCGCGCCGAAGGTGTTGTGCGCGCAGGCCCGGCGGCTGATGACCGTATGGGAGGTCTGCACCGACGCGGTGGACGACGCGGGCCAGGTGAACTCGGCTCTGGAGTGGGCGAGGCGGGACCCGGCGCTGCTGGAGTGCGACGACCAGGGCCGCTACCGGCCGGTGTATGAGGTGGGGTTCCCGGCCGGTTCGCGGTTTTGGCGAGACCGCCACCGCGCGGCGGTGGCCGCCGGGGTGCTCACACCGCTGGAGCGGGTGATTACCGGGGACGCTGATCGCTTTGCGGACCCGCCCGATTTCGATGCGGCCGAAGTGTCGTATCGGCTGGCCCTGGACAGCGGCGACCAGGACGCGGCGGCGTTGGCGTCGCTGCGGCTGGCCGAGCTCGCCGAGGAGCGTGGCGAGCAGTCAGAGGAGGTGCGCCGCCGGTACGCCGAGGTGGCAGCCCTGCGGCAGGCAGTTGCTTCACCGCCCGCGGTGCTGTGGCTGGCTCGCCACGCCGCGCGCAACGGTGACCGGCCCGCTGCGCGTGACATGGCGCACGAGGTCATCAACAGCGATGCCGAGTCGTTGCGGGCGCAGGCATGGGATTTGGTGGCCAGCCTCGCCTGGGGCGACGAGGACCCGGACGAGGCGGTGGCCGCCATGCGGCTGGCGGTGGACACGGCCGGAGCGTGGCACTGGTCCTACAGCCGGCGCCTGGCCGAGATGCTCGCCGCCAGCGGTGAGCTGGCGGACGCGGCCGAGGTGTACCGCACATTGCTGGACCAGCCGTTGTTCCAAGGCCCGGACGCCGGGCGCTATGTGCAGCTGATGGTGGCGGCTGGCCATCCTGAGGAGGCGGTGGTTGTCCTTGAGAAGTACGCCGCGAGCGACGGGCCCTTCGCGGGGGATCTGCTGTTGGCGCTGGCCTCGGCCCACGCGGCGTGCGATGACCTCGAGGGGTGTCGAGGAGCGCTGGCCCGCGTTCGCGCCCACTGGAGCGCGACGCTGCCGGAGATGGCGGTGCGGGCCGACGTGATGGAGGCGTCGCTGCTCATCGTGGAGGGCGACGACAAACGAGCGGCTCAGCTGTTCCGGTCGTTGACCGACACTGACGACGCCGAGCGACGCGAGCTGGCCCGCCCGCTGCTGATCGCCACCGGGGAGAGCTTCGCCTCGGACGGGAAGCTGTGTGTGATCCCCGGCGCGCTGCCCTTGTTGGAGTACCTGTCCGAGGCCGCGGCGCCCGCCACCGCGGCTTGGGCCGCCACCAGTCTGGCGCACCTGGCCACCGTGCAAGACCGTCCCGATGACGCGGAAGCCGCCGTCCGCCTCGCGGCGCGGCATCTGGGCCCCACCGAGGTGACCGTGCTGCGGGCGCTGCTACTGGATCGCGCCGGCCGCGGCGGCGACGCGGTCGCCTACCTCGTCGACGCCGCGGTGGCGGCGACCCCGCCGGCCCTGATTGCGCTGTTGCTGACCATCACCGTGTTCGCGAAGCGCGGTTTCTGGCCCGACACCCAGCAGCGCCGCCGGCTCAGTGTCGCGGTCGATCATGTTCTCACCACCGGCCCGAACGAGGATGACGACCTGCGGGAACACGTGGCGATGGTGATGGCACAGCTGGAGCGGTGCGCCATCGCCTGGGAAGGCGGGGCGGTCGCCAAGACAAAAGGCAAGCCACGCGGCAAACAACCCAAACTCCCACCCGCGGCGCAACGCGCCATCGCCGCCCGCTACGCCACTGGCGAGGTCAGCCTCACCGACCTCGCCCAGGAATACTCCGTCTCCCGCAGCACCATCCACCGGGTAATCCAGCGCCAGTGGATCACACCGGACTAGCCGCCGGCCGAGCTCATGTATGCCGATAGCCGAGCGGCCGACGGCATCGTAGTGAGAACCTCGCGAGCGCTGGTGCCCGTGGGCTCTGCCATTTGTGGGGCCATTTGTGGGGCCATTTGTGGGGCCATTTGTGGGGCCGTTGTGGCCACCGGTTGACGCCGGGCGAGCGGGTTGGTTAGGGTCCATGTCTTGTAATCATCCAGAGGATCTGAGGGACCTGGCCCGGTGACGGTCCGGCAACCTGCGTTCGCCGCAAGGTGCCAATGCCAGGATCGATGAGGAACACACATGAACGTTCTGGCTGACGTCCCAGCACTGCATGGCTCCTTGGTCCGGCTGGAGCCGCTCTCGATGAGTCATGGTGCGGATCTGGCGCTCACGGCGGAGGAAGACCGCGGCGCGTACAGCTACACCTGCGTCCCCCGCGGGTGGGAGGTGGCGACCTACCTCGCCGCGCATTTCGAACGGGCCAAGACCGGCACGATGGCGCCGTTCGCCCAGATCCGCCAAGGCGATGGGCGGGCCGTCGGGTGCACGGCCTACTGGGATCCCCGGTTCTGGCCGGGCAGCTCTGAGCTGTGCGCCATCGAGATCGGCTGGACCTGGCTGGCCGCTTCGGCCCAGCGAACGGGTATGAACGTGGAGGCAAAACTCCTGCTCTTTGAGCACGCGTTCGAGAGCTTGGGAGTGGTCAGGGTCGACCTCAAGACCGGCGCCCGCAACCAGCGGTCCCGGCGCTCCATCGAGGACCTGGGTGCGCGGTTCGAGGGCGTCCTTCGCCGCTGGTCGCAATCGCACGCACCTCGGGAGGACGGCCTGCTCCGCGACTCGGCGATGTTCTCGGTCATCGCCGCCGAGTGGCCAGCCACCAAGGCCACCCTGCGCCGCCGCCTGGCCCGGTCCGCGGCAACGCACCCCTGGGCTCACCGAGCGGCAAGATCAGACGGGCGCTGACGGCGGTCGGCTTGCGAAGGGATCTCGGACTGACCAAGCTGTACAACCTGGCCAACGACCCCGACGGCACGCGTCAAGATCTTGGACCGCCTGTTGGAGGAGAACCACCGCCGGTCCGATTTCGTGATCTTCCATGTGTACCGCGCAACTGGGTAGCCACACGCTCGGACGGCGCCTGCCGCGCGCTCTGGTCACCGCCTCCCACGGGGAGCGCGGGGTGCTCCAGCGCCGCCGCAACCCGCCGACCGGCGCCTCTACGCGGTCTCCTCACCGACACCGGCAACACCCTGCTCACGCAGATAAGCCGAATGGCCCACGCACATGACGACGCGATCCTCGCCGCGCTCGACGACACTGAACGCGCGCAGCTGCACACCCTGCTGACCCGGATCGCCGCCGACCAGCACCTCACCGCCGGTGTGCACCCCGGCTACCGCACCGTCACCACCGGCAACGAGTCGGCGCGCCTCAAACCTGGCTGATCGCCGCGAAGGACTCGACCCGAGTCACGCGCTCGCACGGAGCTGAACCCCACTGGGGTTGATGTCGATCGTGAAATCCACGCCCAGTGCCGCGGCAAGCCGAGCCAGGGTGGATAGGGATGGCTCGTGTTCGCCGGACTCCAGCCGGGCCACGTGTGGCTGGCGCAGCCCGACCAGCTGGCCGAATGCGGTCTGGGTAAGACCGTGCTCGGTGCGGTAGCTCAGAACACGGATCGCCACATCGTTAGCGAACCGGGTCCGCTCGTGCTCGGCCCGGTAGTCCGGATCGGCCATGTCCTGCTCGTGGATCTCCTCGGCCGAGGTCAGCTCGAACAGCTTCACCATAACCCTCACTCCTCCAGCTCGCTTAGCCGTTGCGTGGCGGCCCCGCAGGCCCGCGCGAAGCCTTTTCGATCATGCTGCGCCTCTGGGGCGACGGCGGCGATAACGAATCGATCGGCGACCTGCCGGTATAGACCGCGCCACGGGCTCCGTCCCGCGCGCGGACGAAGTTCCCGAAGTTGGTACGTGCCCTGAACAGCACTGGTGTGCGGGTACCCGAGACCCGGCCCGATCGTCTGGAGCTTCGCAACGGCGTTGTAGCGGGCGTGACGTTCGCCTGCCGGCAGCTTGTCACGCTCCCGTTCAGCGTCGGGAAGATAGACGACTACCCACACCCGATCAGTATACCACGAGTGGTATTCGATGATCATTCGCTCAGGGATCGATCACCGGAAACTCCGGCAGCCGCTGGAGACGACCATCGCGGTCACCGATGCAGCCGAAGGCCGGGCGCCGACCTTCGCTCGCTTGAGTGCCCCATAACAAGCGGCCGGAGTACCGGCTGGTGCATGACCCGGACGGGCGGTCGTGGACGGCGCGGGAGAACCTGGTCGACATCCTCGAACGCGAGCTGCTCGGCCCGGCGAACGGCCCCGAGGAGATCCTGGACGGGGTACCCGACACTGCCTATCTGATCGGCCGGATCGCGCCGGTGCGACTTAGGGCCGGTCACGATGACCCGACGGAAGCGGATCAGAGTGCCCGGATCGGGTCGAAACGGTCCGCCGGCAGTCAGCAAGGCTCGTCAGTCAGCGCTCGGATGTGCTCAGCGAGCGCGCGTGCTTGGGAGTCGGCGCCGCGTTCGCGCATCGCGGCGTGTACCCGGTGAAGCTCTCGGGCGGCCAGTGCGGAGCCGGTCGCCGCCGCCAGCTCGGCGGCGCGGGTCGCCGCGGCCAGCGCCCCCTCAGCGTCTCCCGCTCCGGCGAGCGCAAGCGCCAACTGGGCGCCGTAACGAGCCCGGTCGCGCTCGTAGCAGTCGGACAGGCTCTCCAGCGCGGTGGACAGCAGCGCCGCCGCGTCGAAGTGGCGACCTAGCTCGACGTAGGCCACACCACGCTGGAACGCCAGCCGTTGTGGACCGTGGAAATACACCCACGGCGGGGCGTCCTCCGGGTGCTCGGCGGCGGCGTAGGTCAACGTGGCGGAACGGTCCAACGCCCGCTCGGTGGCCTCAGCGTCACCGTCCAAGGCGTGCCCGCGGGCCTCCTGCTGGGCAACCAGCGCCAGCACCGCGGCCGAGACACGCCTCGGATCGCGTTGCCCGGCCACCGCCAGCCCGATCGCTCGGGCAGCGTTGTTGTCGGCCCATGCCAGATGCGATTTCAATGACAGCACCGAAGTGATCATATCGGCGTCGCCAATCTCGTGGGCGGCATCCATCGCGACGTCGTAATGTCGCAGTGCACCGGCTGAATCAGTGGCGTCCTGGCGCATCCAGCCAGCGAATTCCTCATAGTGCGTCTTGACCTCAAGTACCGCGGTGCGAACCGGGCCGCGAGCCTGCCGGATCAGCACATCGATCACCTGGATCTGCGCGAGCACCGGACCCAGCAACCGCCGCGCACCGAGGGTGTCCTCAGCACAGCGCTGCTCGGCGAGCACTCGGGCCAGATGCTCGACCACAGCGGCATCCGTGCGCCGGGGATTGGCCAGCGCCGCGCTGAACCGGGTGAACTCATCGGGGTCGGTGGGTGCCACGACGGGGATTTCATCCGTTCCGATCTGGCCATGAGACTGGGGTCGAATATCGGAATCGTCATCGATCAGCTTCTGGAGCTGCTCCTGCGACCGGCCCAGAAGCCGCGCCAGCTTCGGTTGGAGATAAGGCAGCGGGGCGTGATCACCAGCTTCCCATCGAATCACTGTCGACCGGTCGACGTGCAGCTCCGCAGCCAAGCCCTCCTGCGTGTGGCCCGCAGCCTTGCGCGCACCAGCCAGCGCGGTACGGCGACGCACACCAGTCACTTCACTACCCCCCGTAGCTCTCGCCCGTGAGCACCATATCAAGGTCACCACTGACTCCCTCAGGTCAATGGATACAGTGCCACCTTCTCACTGCGGAACCTCGACGTTTCCGCTCTGGGCTGGCCGGACCCAAGCCGGTTCAGTGGGACCCAGCACCCGGCGCCGGGTACGCCCACGGAATTCACCGGTCGGCGTGTCCCCTGGCGGACGCACTACCCAGCCCCGCCGAACACTGAAAGGTCGCCTTGATGACACACCCCGAGCAACCCCCGAAAACCAGGAACCACCGGGCGATCCCCAACCCCCGCCGGATCCACCGCGAGTGCAGGGGGTTCCGCAACCTCCACCTGATCAAAGCCGGCGCCAGCATCCTGCTCGACCCGCACATCACCGGTTGCGGCGTGATCGTGCTCGACCAAGACCAAGCCATCACGATCCGCGACACGCTGGCCGAGGGACTCGGATGAGCTGGTACCTCCGCTCGCTCAGTGACCGGGACACCCACCGCGCCGCGCTGGCGCACCCCGACGGCACCATCACCGCCACCTGCGGCATCCGCTTCCGCCCACCCGAGTTCCTGCGCGGCACGACAGCCCTGCGCGGCGAACCACCCGACCCCGCCCAAATCTGCCCAGCCTGCGACACCCGCCGCAACGATGATGCCCCGTGAGCTGAGGCAGCTCCCACCCGCAAAACAGGTAAATCTCCGGTCGGCCGTCGGTTGAGCCCTGCTCCCCGTGCCTCGAGCTCCCGGCGGCCGGCCGGTCCCACACACCGCCTTGAGCAATGAGGTCGCCCCCAGCGGGTCCACGAACTCGACCGGAAGCATTCTTGCTGGTCAAACCGGAGCCGACGCGGGGACTCGAACCCCGAACCTACCGCTTACAAGACGCCCAATCTGCGTTGACCATGGACTCTAGCAGCTACTTCACTGTCTACAGTGATCTTTTTGGTCGCCCCAGCGGCTCCGGTGAACGCAAGTTCGCGTCACACATGATGTCACGCCGGCCGCGCCAGCGCTGCGACGCATCAGACAGATCCGCTCCGCCACCACGGCACGTCTTGCGGCGGCACCCGCGCACGGACAGCGGCATGAACGGACGTACGTCTGCAGCAACAACCTGAGGTCGGTGGCTACGCCTTGAGGCCTGCATCGTGTACCTTGTGGCCAACCGTTCGAGCTCTGCGCTGAGTAGTCATCCTTCGGCGTAGTCCACGACCATGTGTTCCTACGACACACTGTCGTGTTCGACGAGCTGAATGAGCCGGATTCCGGAATCGAGCAAGGCTGTGATGATTTCGCCGAGTCCGTGGTTCCAGCCGTGAGAGAATCCATGCGTGCGGACGACCTCGGTCTGGACGTAGGTACCTGGTTCGTCAGGAGAGGGCGTTGTCTGACCGCTGCACCCCTCACCTCGTTCTCATCGAGCGCACCATCAACGCCCTCATTCGGGGCTAGCCTTATTGCCCGACTGTGGGCCATCCGGAATTACCAGAGGAGGAACATAAACAAAAAATTCCGGCTCCCTCAATCGCTTTTCAATGGAGACGTTGTCTAGTCGCATCACGTTTTCGAGTTTGGCATTTTCTTCATGCTCCTCATTGGTATCTTTCGGCAACGGCAGATGCATACGTTCATAAAGGGCAAACCGATTGAGGTCAATCAATACTGCCAGTGCGGTGCCGTACTCGTGAGCTACGACCACGGAGCCGCGATATGAGGCGAATGCGACAGTGTACGGTACCAGGCCAAGAAGAAGCCACGGACCGTGGCGCCACATAAACAGGAGGGTTAGCACCGTTGCAGCCAGCGCGAGAAACGCTGCCCGGAGTGCCAATTCCATCTGCATCCGCTGGTTCTGTACATAGGCGACGTCTCGGGTATCGGCTACTTGGAGCAGGCGTGGAACGGTTGTGATAGTTCCGAGATTGTACCGTTTTCCGGCCAGGATTTCGTAACGACGTAGCACGTTGCCAAGTCTTGTCGGCATTATACTCTCGGGATCGTCCGGATAGCTGGCGTAGAGGCGCCATGCCTCCGCTGCCGCGAAGGACATCTCGACCTGTTCCATCGACGCATCCGATCGGTTTGCATATGGTCGCTGCACCTCCAACGTCTCGTCATAAGCTGGATGGCCGGGCTCGGGTTTCAACTCGGCATCTCTTTCGATCGCCATATCCTTGAGCTTCGTTGCCCGGTTCCGGTGGCGCATGATATGTCGGACAGCGATTTTCCTCCCGATGGCAGAACCTCCCCAGAATCCTTCGAATGCCTGAATTAGGGCGAACTGCAATGGATGCAATGTTATCGCGACGAGGAGGTTGCCTATGCTAAATAGAGCTAGATCGTTGATATTGAGCCCACGAACGGCGCCAATGAAGTTTACATTACCACCCCAGGAACCGCTTCGTGCAAGTAACGTCACATATGCGGCAAACACCACCGACGGCACAAGGCTGACCACGGTGAAGTATCGCCCGATAACGGAGCCCGTGACGGCGGGAGTGGTCAATTCTGGCCTCTATACGTGCTGGCGACATACCGAATTCTTGCATTTCCATTTCTCGTCATAAAAATAGGAAGGTTCCTTGCATTCCGGACAGCATTTGAAGTCGTGCTGCGGGCGACCCCGGCAACGATACTCACCACGCCCACGGTCTTCGCTGGCCTTTCCGCATTGGGGACAGCGAACCGTCTGGCTGGCGCCTGCAGTGAAGCCCGGCGGTGTCGATCCGGGAACAGTCATGGCCCGCTCACCCTCGTGCTGATCCTGAGCCTTACTGTAGCCCCTACCTTCAGTGTGGTGAAGATCCTACCGCCCGGCCGGATCTGCCGATAGATTCACGTGGTGACCGACCGCACGGAAAACCGCGCCGCTGCGAGCGAGCCATGGCGTGGTCCGCGAATCACACCGTGGGTCTGTCCACCAATGATCATCATGAGCATGGCTGCTGGCGGCTGGTTAGACGCGACCTGGGGTCCGGCGATCGGCATGGCGGTCGCGACCGGAGTCATAGCCCTTCTGGCGCGTAAGCCGGGAGACCCCGACACTCCAGCTGCACCCTAAGTGGTGGCCGCCGAGTCCGTCGGGGGTTGACGTGGCGGCATGTCGTTTGCACGGGGTAGCTCGGGTAGTCGGTGTTGAGTGCGGGGAGGGATCCGGGCTGGTGTGCTCGTCCGCTCCTGTTCTTGGGTGGTTTTGAGGTCTTCTGGCACGGTAATGGAGGGGTCCCTGGTTGGCATCTGCGCTGCTCAGGTGGGGGATGCGGAGCTGGGGACCCGGTGAGGGAGAAGTCCCCGGGTCCCCAGCTAGGTCCCCGCTTCCTCGTCTCCGGATTCGTCACGTTCGGTGAGTGCCTGGGTGACGTCGTCGGCGCGGACGACCTTGACTCCCTGGGACTTGGCGGCCTCGATCTGGTAGGCGGCTAGCGCGGCGGTGAGGTCTTGGAAGGTCCAGTTCTCGTACTCGGGTGGGTTGAGTTCGGCTAGTCGGGCCAGCACGATCTGGGTGCGGACCCGTTTGTCGGCGCGCAGCACAGTGTGGATGTCGGCCAGGTGGTCGGCGACTGGTTGCGCGTCAGCGTCGGGGGTGGTGGGCACGGGTTGGCCGTGTTCGGTCAGTAGCGCCATCGCGCGGGTGATGGCGGGGGTGATGTGGTCGCGGTCTTCGTCGAAGGGGATGTAGAAGCTGTTGACGAGCTCGAACCGGTTTGCCGTGAGCCCGGTGGTCACCGCTGTGCCGCGGTCTTCGCCGGGGCGTAGTTCGGTGGCGCGGATGCCTTGGCGGTAGGTCCCGGAGCCGAGTAGGCCGTCGTTGGCGACGTGGTCGGCCACGGCGTAGGCGATTCCGTTGGAGCAGTTGCGGGTGAGGTCCTTGGGGATTGACGTCGCGGTCGGTGACTGGGTGAGGAAGATCAGTGTGATCCCGGTTTTCCGGGCCTTCTTGATGACCTTGACCGACAGTGCCGCGGCTTCGGGGCCGTGGGTGGGGTGCTCGAAGAGCTCGTGGGCTTCGTCGAAGATGATCACGATGGGGTGCAGTCCCGGCACGGTGGTGGCCAGTTTGCGGGTGACCTTGGCCGCGCCGTGGCGTTCCAGCAGCTTGCCTCGCCGGGTGACGTCCTCGCGCAGGGTGCGCAGTTCGATCAGTCCGGCTTGCACGGCGTCGTCGTCATCGCCTTTGACGTAGGTGGACAGGCGTGGGGTGAACGGGTCGAAGTCCGGGTTCGAGGCGAACACGTAGACCTTGACCTCGACGGTGGGATCGAGCACGCACCCCAGACAGAGGGTGCGGGCGGCCGAGGACTTGCCCTGTCCGGGCATTCCTCCGATCATGTAGTTGCGTTCCATGATCGGCGCGTGGAGTACCTGGCCGCGCTGGAAGCGGCCGAAGGGCACGCCGGCGAAGATGTCGAGCTCGCCGTCGTGCAGCAGTGGCCACGGCCCGGCCCCTGAGTGGAGCTTGCCCTTGTCGGCTACCCATAGGTCGAGTTGTCCGGCTTCGGTGCCTTCGGTGGGCCAGGTTTCCAGCTTCGCCCGGCCCAGGTTCGCGGCCAGCCGGTCCCGTCGGTCCGCGACCATGTCCGCCGTCACCCCCATGGGCAGCCTGACTTGGGCGAAGGTGCCGTTGCCGTCGACTCGGGCGGGGATGGTGTAGGCCAGCTCGCCCCCGTTTTTGAAGAATCGGTCCAGTGGGGCGATGGCTAGGTAGGCGAGGGCTTGGGAGATCATCCGCTCGCCGATCCACGAATCGGCGTCATCCCGATCCGGGCGTACCAACCATGCCGCGCCCGGGGTCTTGTCCCGCCCCTCGTACACAGCGGCCACGATCCAGCCCAGAGGAGCCAGCGCGACCAGGATGGGCACCACGGTTGTGAGCGCCGACCACCCGGTGTCGATGGCGCGGTAGAGGGTGGCGAGCCAGGGCCACATCTGGTCCCGTGTCATGCGTGAGTCGATCGCCCACAGCACCAACGCCAGCACCGACCCGATCGCGGCGGCGATTGCGACGCGCCACACGAACAACCCGAGCCTGGCCCACCGGGCACGGGCGTCGGAGCGGATCAGCTCCTGAGCCGCTCGCCGTCCCTGGGGATCCCCGGCCAGCCGGGCGGCGCGGGTGTCGGCCCGCAGATCCCCGTAGGTCAGGTAGATCCACGCTTTACTGATCCACCGGGCATGCCCCCGGATCGCGAACCAGGACAGTCGACCTAGGTCGCGTGGGGCCTGCCGGGCCCGGTACGCGGCCACCGAACGGGTCCGCGCCAGCTGGTCCGAGCTCCATGCCGCCCGCAGCGCCCGGCCCGCGATGTGCGCGGAGCGACGGGCCAATTCCGTCGGCCGGTGCCGCGCCAGCGCTCCGAACTCGGAGAACCGGCGCGCGACCTCCGAGTTCTGCGCCTCGGACAGAACTTCAGCCTCGAACACCGGACCCACCACCGCACCCGACCCGTCATGTGGCGTAGTCATCGCTGATCCCTCCCGCCTCGTGAGGACGGGCGGATTTCGGTCACGGTCAGCGCCTTGGTGAGCGTGTAGGAGCTCACCATCGCCGGGAGTGCGAGCACCACCCAGAGCAGCGTGTGATTGGACGGATGGGTGATCACAAGCCATTGCGCGCCGACGATCACCAGCGCGGTCGTGAGCACCCGCCCGATCAGCGACGCCGCAGTGGTCCCGACCCGGGCGATGTCGGCCGCCGCGCGGGCGCGCCGCACGCCCGCCTGTGCCTTGAGTGCGAGGGCCAGCAGGGCGAACGCGGCCATTCCACCGAGGAACAATTCCCCGCCGTTCATCGCTCGATTCCTTTCTCGTCGTCGGGCAGCCGCGCGATGTCCTTACGTCGGCGGAAGGACCAGACTTCGTGCAGGGCACGGCAGTCTTCGGCGTTCAGCGCGCCCCACACCCCGAGGGTGTGCGCGCCGCCGACTCGCAGTTCGAGTTCCAGGCACTCGCAGCGCACCGGGCAACCGGCGCACAACCGGGTGGCGAGCTCCCGGTCCGGGTCGTCCTCGCCGGTCCACTCGGGTGGCTCCCCGAAGGTGGTTTCCCACAGGCAGCGGCCCCGTGCGGTCGCCCAATCAGCCAGTACCTCGCTCGGTACCGCAGCCAGCTCATCCAGCTCGGCGGCTAACCGCTCGTAGCGTTGCGGCTCGATCATCGCCGGCCTCCCTCGGTGAACCGGGCCACCTCACGGGCCAGCCGGCGCTCGGCCGCGATCGCGGCCACATCGACGCAGCCACCGGTCTCCGTGGCCTTCACCGCTAGCTGCTCGACAGCGGCGGCCGGGATCACGTAGCGGGATCGCACCCGGATCGCCGGGAACGCGTCCTCACGGATCGCTCGATAGATCGTTGCCGCATCCACCCGCAGCAGAGCCGCGGTCTCCGCGACGGTGTAGAAGCTCGCCCGTTCGGCGGTGGGCATGTCTTTATTCACGATAGAGTTCTTTGCTTTATTTTAAACAGGGATGGTTGATTTCAATCAATGAGAGCGAGGTTGATCGCTCGACCCGCAACAAACGCGCGGGGTCGTGTCAATGGAGGAGCGGGACCCGCTAATCTCGGCGCCGAGGCGGAGCGCGGAGGAATAAGTGGAGGACTGGACGGCCGTCGCCAAGGCCATCAACGAGCGGGTGAATGAACTCGGCTGGCGGCAAGGCGAGCTCGCGGAACGCGCGCATGTCTCTCGGGCGACGGTTCGCGAACTCCAGCACCACATCGTTGAGCGGCGCCGAAGCGCCCGGACCTTGGAAGCGCTCTCGACCGCGCTGGGTTGGCACCCGCGGCACATCGACGCGGTACTGGGTGGGCGCCGGCCACCAGAGCAGACTGAACCAGCCACCGCAGACGGGGAGAGCCTGTGGT
>JBOHFJ010000018.1:0-25667 GCA_050699655.1 Pseudonocardiaceae bacterium | reverse complement strand
CCCCACCGCCCCGTGCTAGCAACCACACAGCCGGAGGAGGTACTTGCCGAGCGGTCCGGTCATCATCTACGCGGTCGAGCGCATCGTGCCGCGCGGTCCCATCGACGCTGTCGCCACGTCCCTACCTGAGCCGCGCTGACGTGTCGCGTTCGGCTGACCCCTGGCCTGACTGCACGCCAGCGCTGAGCTGGTCGAGCGCTTCGTTGATCTCGGCGAGGTCGAAGCGGGCGGGATCATAGCCGTCCGCGCCGAGCTGGCGCATCCAATCGCGGGAGAACTCGTGCCGCGGGTGCTTGTCATCACCGAGGGCGCCCAGCAACGCGGCGAAGCCCCCCGGGCCGCCGCAGTCCTCGGGTGGGCAGGCCCGGCACCCGGTCACGCATCGCGGGTAGGCCAGCGCCGGATCGGCCCGGTCAATGGACTCCACGCGGATGTCGTGCCACCAGTCATCACCGAAGTCATACCAGTACCCGAACCGCTGACCGACCCGCAGCCGGGCCAACGTCCAGGTCGCCTCGTCCGTAGCCTCATCGAGCATGTGCGCGGGGTCGGCGTAGTACCGGCCGTCCACCTCGAACTGGTGCAGGTGGCAGTCGTCCCACCCCATAGCGGCCTGGATGATGCAGTGCAACCCCGCCAGGCTGGTGGCGGACGGCACCTGCAGACGTCGCCAGACTGGCGGCTTCATGTACCGCAGCGACAGCTTGATCGTGTGAATGTTCAGCATCGCGCGACCCTATTCGCCAGCTCTCAGCTCCGTCGTTGTGGGCCATGCTCAACAGGTTCGGTGGTCCACGCTCAGCTTGGGAGAAGTTTGCCCAGTCGCAAGTTGACTGGGAAGGGGTCGGTGGTGACGAACCGTCCGGTGACGGGGCCGGCGTCCTGGTAACCGAATTCCGCAGCGAGATGGCAGTCGATCAGCGTCACTGGGGCGTCCAGGTTCACGATCCAGTAGTGCGGGATACCCGCGTCCGCGTACTCACCATGCTTGATCACATAGTTGGTGCGGTGTGAACCGGGTGAGACGATCTCGACGACAACCAGCGCTTCGCAAGCCCGCAGGATGCCTCCGTCGCGGCGTACCCGCTCGAGCGCCGCTCGGTGCACGACGACCAAATCTGGCCTGCGGACGAACCCGGGTTTGCCGCGCGGGGCAAGCTCGAGATCGACATCGACATCCGGGATGACCAGTAGGCCCGAGGGCAGCTGCTCATCCAGCTGGACGAGCAGCTTCGCCATAGCGACCATGTGATCCGGCGCCGGGCTCGGCGACATGACCAGACTGCCCTCCTGCAGCTCAGAACGGTAGCGGTCGTCCTCCCCGAGCGCGGCGTACGCATCCACGGTCATCAGGCGGCCCAGCGGCTCGGGTACAGCGGTCACAGCGTCGTCAAGTGGTCGCATGTCAGCGCCCTTTTCCTGAACCACCGCAGCTAGGACAGACATACCTGCGATCAGCCGGATTCCCTCCACTGCCGTCGCAGACTGGGCACTGCTCTGAGGAACTCACAGCCGGATTCCCTGCGTCAGTCAATGTGGCCAGACGTCACACATCCAGAAACCGAACTCCCGTGGCGTTGCGGGTGATGAAGGAGCGGCGGGATTCCACGTCCTCGCCCATCAGGATGCTGAACAGTTCGTCCGCCGTTGCCGCGTCGTCCAAGGTGACCTGCAGCAGGAGCCGGTTGGCGGGGTCCATCGTGGTCTCCCACAACTCCTTGGCGCTCATCTCGCCCAGGCCCTTGTAGCGCTGGATCGCGTCTTCTTTGGGCAGTTTGCGGCCCTGCGCGATGCCGGCCTCGATGAGCCCGTCACGCTCGCGGTCGGAGTAGGCGTACTGGGCCTCCGCCCGGGGCCACTTGAGCTTGTACAGCGGGGGGTTGGCGAGGAACACGTGCCCGTGCTCGACCAGCGGGCGCATGAAGCGGAACAGCAACGTCAGCAGCAGGGTGCGGATGTGCTGGCCGTCCACGTCGGCGTCGGCCATCAGCACGACCTTGTGGTAGCGCAGCTTGGTCAGGTCAAACTCGTCGTGGATCCCGGTGCCTAGAGCAGTGATCAACGCCTGCACCTCGGTGTTCTTCAGCACCCGGTCCAGCCGCGCCTTCTCCACATTGATGATTTTCCCGCGAATCGGCAGAATCGCCTGGTGCAGCGAGTCCCGGCCGGACTTCGCCGAGCCACCCGCGGAGTCACCCTCCACGATGAACACCTCGCTGCGGGAGGGGTCGGTGGAGCGGCAGTCGGACAGCTTGCCGGGCAGGCCACCCAGATCACCCGCCGACTTGCGGCGGACCAGCTCACGGGCCCGCCGGGCGGCCAGCCGGGCTTGCGAGGAGGAGATCGCCTTGCTGAGGATCGTCTTGGCCTCAGCGGGGTTGCGCTCCAGCCAGTCGATCAGCCATTCGTTGCAGGTGCGCTGCACGAACGACTTGACCTCGGTGTTGCCCAGCTTGGTCTTGGTCTGGCCCTCGAACTGTGGTTCGCGGAGCTTGACCGACACGATGGCGGCCAGGCCCTCCCGCACGTCGTCACCGGTGAGCGCGGCGTCCTTCTCCTTGAGCAGCTTCTTCTCCCGCGCGTACCGGTTGACCACCGTGGTCAGCGCGGCTCGGAAGCCCTCCTCGTGCGTGCCGCCCTCGTGCGTGTTGATCGTGTTGGCGAAGGTGTAGACCGACTCGGTGTACCCGGAGTTCCACTGCATCGCGACTTCGACCTGCATGCTGTCGCTACTGGCCTCGAAGCCGATCACCTTGCGGTGGATGGGGTCCTTGGAGTTGTTGATGTGCCTGACGAAATCCTCCAAGCCGCCGGGGTAGTAGTAGATCTGTTCCTTCAGCCGCGCTGACTGTCCGCCAGCGTCCTCTCCACTCTCTTCGGGGATCCGCTCGTCTCGTAACGTAATCGTCAGGCCCTTGTTCAGGAAGGCCATCTCTTGAACGCGACGCGCCACCGTCTCAGTATTAAAGTTGGTGGTCTCCAGAATGCTCGGATCAGGCCAGAAGGTGACACTCGTGCCGGTTTCACGAGTTGGTTCACCCTTCTCCAGCGGTCCGGGGACGGCATATTTGTAGGTCTGCCGCCACACGTAGCCTTTCTGCTTGATTTCCACGTCGAGACGGGTCGACAACGCGTTGACCACAGAGACACCCACGCCATGCAGACCACCGGAGACCGCGTAGGCCTTTCCGTCGAACTTGCCGCCCGCATGGAGCACAGTGAGTGCCACCTCGACACCCGGTCGCTTGAGCTTCGGATGGATGTCAACCGGAATACCTCGACCATTGTCGATCACCTGGAGACCGCCATCGGCCAGGATCGTGAGGCTGAACCGGTCGCAGTATCCAGCGAGAGCCTCGTCCACCGCGTTGTCGATCAGTTCCCACACCAGTTGATGGAGACCCCGTTCGCCGGTGGAGCCGATGTACATGCCGGGGCGCTTGCGGACGGCTTCGAGGCCTTCGAGGACGGTGATGGACGACGCGCTGTACTCGTTTTTCTTAGCGGTCACGGTCCTCGGTTTCTCCTCGCCGGTGCGATGCGGTGGCCGGGTGCCCCTTCGATTCTACTGGTCCCGGCTGACAGAAGCGGGCCAGGGACACCCCTCATCCGCTCACAGCGCGACTATCTCGCATCGGCGCAGGTCGCGACGGCCGAGAAGTAGGGTCGGGACGCCTGCCGGGCTCTGAGCGGCTCGCCGGGGCACTTCGGTCACCCGTAGGTGTCTCGGGGGCCGCGGCCGCGGACGTGCCGGGGGCCGTGCACCCAGGTCGGCGCCGCGGGGCCCTGCACCCGCAGCACCTTGACCACACCCGGCCCGACACCGGCGGTGATCCGCGCGATGAGCTGCCGCTGCAGCAAGCGTAGCTGGGTGGCCCATGCGGTGGAGCTGGCCCGCACGCTGAGCTCGCCGTCCCGAAGTGACACTGGCTGGGAGTGCTCGGCGATCTCGGCCCCCACCAGCTGCGCCCAGCGGGCGAACACCACACCCGCGGACACTTGGTCCACCCAGCCGCGCTCAGTGACCAGCCGGGACGCCAACCGGCCCAGCGGCTGCGGGTCCCGGTCATCCGGGCGGGCACCGGACCAGCCGCGGCGGCGCCTCAGCGCCGCTCGCTGGGTCCCGGACCGTTGACCACTGGCTCGCTGACCAGAGGCTTTGCGGCGCTCGGCGCGGGCGGCTTCCAGGGCGGCGCGGGCGATGTCCGCGCCGTTGCGTCCCCCGGACGGTTCACCGAACATTGACTTGTCCACACTGTCCACAGGTTTGTCCCCAGCTGTGGTCTGATCAGCGGGGACTCGCTCATCGGACACGGCGCACCTCCCCACCACACACGTCGAACCGCGCCCCCTGGAGCTCGGTGGGCACATCAGCCGGCACCGCCGCGGTGACCAGCACCTGCTCGGCGGCCAGCGCGACGTCAGCGAGCCGAGCCCGGCGGTGGGTGTCCAGCTCAGCGAAGACATCATCGAGCAACAACACCGGCTCGGCCCCGTCGGCACTGAGCAACTGGTAACTGCCCAGCCGCAGGGCCAGCGCCAATGACCACGACTCGCCGTGGCTGGCGTAACCCTTGGCTGGCCTGCCGTCCAGCTGCAGCTCCAGGTCGTCACGGTGCGGCCCGACCAGGCAGACCCCGCGCTCGAGCTCCGCCATCCGCATCCGCGCCAGCTGCGCCAATATCGCCACCTCCAGAGCCTCGACATCCGCTTTGCCCAGCGGATCTGGCAGGGATTCCCCCAGGCTGCTGCGATACGTCAGCTGGGCTAGCGCCGTTTCTGGGGCCACCGCACGGTGGGCCGCGATGACGTGTGGAGTCAGTTCAACGAGGAGGTCCAGCCGGGCTCCGAGGAGCTCCGCGCCGTGCCGTGCGAGGTGCCCGTCCCACACGTCCAGGGTGCGCAGATCACCCGCCCCACCGCCGGACCGGCGCGCCGCACCGACGGACTTGAGCAATGCGACGCGCTGGCGCAGCACCTTGTCGTAGTCGGCTTGCACGCCAGCCAGCCGGGGCGCGCGCAGCACCAGCAGCTCGTCGAGAAACCGGCGGCGCTGCGCCGGGTCACCGCGTACCAGGGCCAGATCCTCCGGCGCGAACAGCACGCTGCGCAGTACCCCGAGCACCGCCCGTGGCCGCGGCACCGGGGAGCGGTTGAGCCTGGCCCGGTTGGCGCGCCCGGGGGAGATCTCCAGCTCCACGGTCAGCTCACGGCCAGCGTGCACCACCGCGGTGCGCAGGATGGCGCGGGCGGCGCCGTGGCGGATCAGTGGCGCGTCCGTGCTCACCCGGTGTGAACCCAGCGTGGACAGGTAACCCAGCGCTTCGAGCAGGTTCGTCTTGCCCTGCCCGTTGGGGCCGACCAGCACCGAGACACCTGCGTCGAAGTCGAGCTCGGCGTGCTCCCAGGAGCGGAAATCAGTGACCGCGAGCTGCCTGACGTACACGCGGCCTCCTCCCAGTGGTGCGGGCCCCTACCGTAGCGGCGCCTCGGTGTCTGTTGACCGACTGTCCTGGGTATCCACCGGCTTAGTGTCTTGAGGTTCTCCTTAAAAGAGAACACCAGTAGCAGTAATAAGTGCTGTGGACGCTGTGGACACCGGCAGTCTGGGCAGCTCCGCTGGTGTGGTGCTGTGTGGACAGCGCGCTGTGTCATTCGTGGAGCGTCCCGCGCCGCGGTGGACAACCCTGGGGTACCACGGCGGCATGCACAGTGACGCCTAGTTATCCACAGAGTTATCCTCAGGTGTGGGTAGATCGGTTACCCGGCGTGGCGCCGGTCGGCTGGGTGCGCCCCGGCCCAGGTCCATGGGCGCGTTACACGTCTGCTATCCGGAGTGCGGCTCCGGCTGCCTGCGCCACCTGCTTGATGTGTTTGCGGTTCGACGTGACCACCGCATCGCCTCGACGGACGGCGCCTTCCACCACGGTCACGTCCACGACGTCGTCCAGGCCCGAGTGGCCGGCGAGGACGCCGACCGCGCGAGCCTGCTCTTCAGTCATCCACTCCACGTCGCACATCGCGAGTAGCCGGGCGACGTTGGCCTGCCGCGGACCTCCTCGCCACGCCTGCGCAAGCACCGGCGCCGGAACGACGGGAGTGACTTCCTCGGCCAGCAGACCGGCGTGCAGTGCCCACATTCGCCGGTCGTTGCGCTCAGCGGCGATCAGCGCGCCCGTGTCGTAGGTGACGCCGGCCATCTACGCCGATCGCTTCGCCGGTTGGCGCGCGTCTGACCGTCCCAGCAGCGCGCGGGCACGCGCCAACCCCTCGGCGAGCTCCGCTGCGGTCAGCGGCCCGTTGTCCGCCTCCCATTCGGCGATCGCCCGCCGTCCCGCCTCCATTCGCAGCCGGTGGGTCGCTGTGTCGGCCAGCCACCCGCTCACGGTGGTGCCCTCGGAGCTGGCCGCACGCTCAATGGCATCGGCCAGCTCGGCCGGAAGCGAGATCGAACGTTTCTGCCGTTGCGCCATGCCGCAAACGGTAGCACAGGAGGTAGGACAGCAACGGTTTCGTGACCGTTTAGTGGCCCTTCCGGATCATTGCCACCCAGGAATTGCCTCACCTCGACCGCGAACGGCAGGATGTTGGTTCGTGGGCGACATCGACCTTGCAGGCTGCGCGAAGCTTCTCGGTTGGCCTTTGCCACTGGCATGGTTTCGGCTGAAGGTCGGCAAGTTCACAGCGCCTGTCGGTACGAAGAACGGCCAGCCGTTCTGGCATGAGGACGACGTGTACTGGTGGGCGGTGCGCACCCACCCCACGCTGATCAACCGTGTTCCGATCCGCTGGTGGCCCGACGCCGAGCGCCCGGCTGCGTACCTGGGTGCGCGGGAAATCAAGGATGCCGTCGTACAGACGTGGAAGGCCGATGCTGGCACGGTGTGCGTGCTGTGGCCCCGCGCGCAGGGACTTGGGCAGCATCTGCCGACGCTGGACCGTGTCGCTGTCCAGCTGCCCCACGCCGACGCCTTGGTCTACATACAGCCCGACTTCGGTATCTTCGGACCCGGGCTGTCGACCGCACAACCCGGCAACCTGACCGAGTGGAAAGACTTCGGCTTGGAGTGGCCCGATCTGGGCCGGGTGCTGGGGCAGCCGGCGCCGTACTGGCCGTACATGTTGCGGATCCCGACGCTGATCGCTGCCTGGAAACCTGGTGCGCCAGCAGTGACCTACCCGACCATCCCTGAGATCGACACCACGCCGCTGTTGCGGCTGGCCTCGACCTTGCCGCAGAACAGCCTGGGCCACGAGGTGCTTATGCACCTATCCAGGGTTACTCAGCTCCGCTCCACTGCCAGCGCAGTGCATGAGCTGGAAATTCTCACTGAATTGGCGGAGCACGCTGTCAAACCTGGTCGACACCAGAGTGACGTCATCGTGGTATCGGCCTACCCGCTGCCGGTTCCCGAGGTCAACGACGACACCCTCGACGAACAGCGTCGCCGTGCCGGCTGGTTGGAGATCCTCGAACGCACCGACCAGCTGGCCGTCGAATGCGTGCGCGAGGTGTGCGGGTGGGACGGTGGTGCCGATTTCCCGTTCTCCAACCCGCAGCAGATCGACCCCACCACGGAGTACGGCGCCGAGTGGGCTGCGCGGCTGGAGCCCATTGAGCGCACCGCAGCGTTCGAGCTTATCGACTTCGACGGTCAGTACGAGACTCTGACCGATCCGGAGACCGATGCCCCTGTGGTCCGTCAGCCGGGTGGCCTCCTCCTGGCCGCGATCCCGCAACGGCTGCCCGCCTTTAGCTCACTGGCCGAGGTCATCTTGGACCCACCGATCTGGGTACGTACCGAGGACGGGATGCTCCACCCCGCCCCCAGAGACAGCTACTACGGGCTGAACGCTGGCTACGAAGGTTCCGGGCCCAGGTCATTGGCGCTGCTGATCTCCCGGCTGCTGGACGACATCACTACCACTGCCCGCGGCGCTGACAGCACTTATGATGTGCCCGACGGGCTGGGGGAGTTGACCCAGACGAAGTGGCCGTGTGGAACAGTGTTTACCCGCGCACAGCTGGAGGCCGCCCGCGACGGTCGTCCCAACACCGATGGGTAGTCCCATCAGCGAGGTCAGGCGTCGGTGAAGATGTCGTGGGTGCCGACTCGGCGCCAGAGCACGTGCCTGATGCCGTCCCGGATCGGTGCCCCGAACTCCCAGGTGGCCCGGCCATCCGGCGCCCAGGTCATCTCGAACACTTTCGGCACACCCTGCACCCGCTTGACCCGTAGCCCCGGCCGCCACCGGTTGGCATCAACGTCAGGCACGAACTCCGCACAGACGACCTTCTCAAACTGGGCGCGCTGTTGCGGGGTTAATGCCTTGAGATCACGCTGGAAGCGCGGCGTCGTCGCGAACGTCGGCACTGTCGGCTACTCGTTCAGCGCGGCGAACATGACTTCGGCGTCATCGAAGACCTTGACGTCACCAGCCTTGATCTGCTCGCTCGCTTCGCGCTCACCGGCCTGCCACTCCGGCTCCCAGAACCAGCGCTGGTCAGCGGGCACGCTGGTCATGCCGCGCAGCAGGACATCGCCCGCCTCGGTGATCGTGAACTCGACCTCGTCCCCCTCGCTGACATGCAGGGCGTCGCGGACTTCCGGGGGCAGGGTGAGTTGTGCCTTGGCGCGCACCATCGCACGACGCCGCTGTGCTTCCGAAGCAGCCATCACCGCTCCCGTTCCGCGCTGGATTAAACGCTCTCCATGATGCATCCAAAAATCAGAAAATCCAACTTTGTTCACACTAGGGCTTCGCATTCCGGGCAGGCCGGGCGCCGCCGATGCCGAACCGGTTACGCAGGCTGTCGAGCTCCCACACTCGGCGCCGGGCCCGGCGGTCCAGGGTGAGCACCAGCTCCCGGGCGACCGGGTCGTTGCGGATCCGGGTGGGCGCTATCCGGTCGGCGGTGTCCAGGTGGCGGATCGCCTCGGCGTCCCGGTCACCTCCGGCCTGCGCCCACCCTCGAGCGAGGTCGAAGTGCAGCCAGGAGCGGCGGTCGGCTGATGCCAGTGCCGCGGCCAGCCGCGACACGTCAGCCTCGGCCCGCTCAGCGGCATCCGGGCCGCGCTCCAGCTCCACTCCGATCGACACTGACCACGCCGCGACATTGGCCGGCCCGAAGTGGTAGTTCAGGTAGTTGCACTCGCCGGTCACCTTCGCCAGCTCCGCGGCCTGTGCCAGGTGGGTGTCCGCGCTGCGCCGCGACCCTCCCGCGAGGCCAATTGCGCCAACGCCAGGTGCAGCATCCCGGCGGCCTGCGCCGGGGCATTGTCAGCCGCTGTGGGATCCGCCGCCGACTCGATCGTGACCAGGGCGGCGCCGAGCACCTTCGCGGTCCGGTGCCGAGCCCCCAGCCTGATCAGGGCCCCGGTGCGCATCTTCGCCGCGAACCCGGTCAGTGCCGGGTCGCCGAGCCGCTCGGCGGCGTCGTAGCCGCGTCGCGCGATGGTCACCGCCAGCGAGGTGTGCCCTAAGTTCAGGGCGACGCATGAGGCTGCGATGCAGGCCTCCGCAAGCGCGGCCAGTGCTACACGCTGGGCATCGCTATCGCCGGTGACGGCGTACACGTGCAGCTCGCTGAGCACCGCGCCCAAGTCCCGCCCGGCCAGTGCATACCGTGTCTCGTCACGATGCGTATTAGCCTGCCGAGCCAGCTGGGTCAGCTCGGTCAGCGGTCGCGCCGGGATGTCCGGTACATCGTGCAGTCGCAGACCGCGAGCTCGATGCCCGGGATCGTGGCCATCGCGTCCGCTGTTGCCCGGTCCGCCGGTAAGTAGGGCTGCCCGGTCAGGTCGGTCACCGAGCAGCTCAGCGCGGCCGCCAGATCATCGATCAGTCCGCGCCGGTTGAACCCGCGCTGGCCGAGTTCCAGCATCGACAGGTAGCCCTTGGTGATGCTGGCCAACCCCGATACCACCTCGAGGTTCATCCCGCGGCGTCGGCGGATCACGCGAGCGCGCGCACCGATCGTGCGCGCGTCATCAGCGTCCATGAGAACCCTTTCCGGACCGGCTTCTCACCGACGTCCTTGGCGTTCGACCAGGGGTGGCGAGCCTTGGGGAAGAGGTAACGACAGGCTACGTGGCGTAGCACAGCACTGCCTGAGGACGATCAACGGGGACCGTAGCGCCTGGGCGTTCCGGCGTGGCGCCCAGGCACTACGACCAACACTTCATACGGTGCCGCACCGCGCTGCCTAGCACCTGAGGGTTCTCCCTGACCCGGACCCTGATTCGCGCCATGGCCGCATCAGGAGCGGGCGCGTTGCTTGATGCGGGAGGTGAGCTCCTGCACCTGGTCGTAGGTGCGGCGGCGTTCAGCCATCTCTTTGCGGATCTTGCGGTCCGCGTGCATCACTGTGGTGTGGTCGCGGCCGCCGAAGATCTGGCCGATCCGAGGCAGCGACAGGTCGGTCAGCTCCCGGCACAGGTACATCGAGATCTGCCGGGCCTGCGCGACGTGCTTGGTCTTGCCGGGCCCGCACAGGTCTTCCATGGTGAGCCCGAAGAAATCCGCCGTGGCCGCCATGATGTTGGGTGCGCCGATCTCGTGTGCCGTCTCGGCGGGGATCAGGTCGCGCAGCACGATCTCAGCGAGCTGGTTGTCCACCGGCTGGCGGTTCAGCGACGCGAACGCGGTGACCCGGATCAGAGCTCCCTCCAGCTCGCGGATGTTGCGCTCGATGCGGGCGGCGATGAACTCCAGCACCTCATCGGGCGCGGCCAGCCGGTCGCCGACGGCCTTCTTGCGCAGGATGGCGATTCGGGTCTCCAGCTCGGGTGGCTGGATGTCGGTGATCAGGCCCCACTCGAACCGGGTGCGCAACCGGTCCTCCAGCGTGCCCAGTCCTTTCGGCGGGCGGTCGGAGGAAATCACGATCTGCTTGTTGGCGTTGTGCAGGGTGTTGAAGGTGTGGAAGAACTCCTCCTGGGTGCCTTCCTTGCCCTCCAGGAACTGGATGTCGTCCACCAGCAGCACGTCGACGTCCCGGTAACGGCGCTGGAAGGCCACCTTGCGGTCGTCCCGCAGGGAGTTGATGAAGTCGTTGGTGAACTCCTCGGTGGAGACGTACCGCACCCGCATGCCGGGGAACAACCGCTGCGCGTAGTGCCCGACGGCGTGCAGCAGGTGCGTCTTGCCCAACCCCGATTCGCCCCAGACGAACAACGGGTTGTAGGCCCGTGCTGGCGCTTCCGCCACCGCCACCGCCGCCGCGTGCGCGAATCGGTTGGACGCGCCGATCACGAAGGTGTCGAAGGTGTACTTTCCGTTGAGTCTGGTCTGCGAGCTTGGTGGCCGGGTCGCCGCCGCGGCGTGGCCACCTGGGCCAGGCTGCGGCGGCCAGATCTCGTGCACGGTGGCCAGAGCGGCCTCCTCCTCGCTGCGCTCGCCAGGGTTCTGTGTCCCGGTGTTGGGTGTCCCCGGATGGTTTCCACCTGCATCGGGTCCGCCAGCGCTGCGCTCGCCAGGCCCGGCCGTGACGCCGCGGGCCGGTGCGTTCGGTGGGGCGCCACCCAGGGTGGGGTCATCGGAGCACCCGGCGGCGGGCTCGGTGAACTGCGGCGGTAGCTGTGGTGGCGCCGGCAGCGGGTGGTCGACCTTCACCGCGAGGGACACCTGTCGGCCCAGGCGACGGGACAGTGCCGCGCTGATCGGATCACGCAGTGCCCGCTCGATGGCGTCTTTGGCGAAATCACTGGGCGCGGCCAGCAGCGCGGTGCCATCCAGCAGGCCGATCGGCCGGGTGACCCGCATCCAAGCCCGTTGCTGGGGAGACAACGTTCCAGCGGAGAGCTCCCGTACGACGTCGTTCCACACCTCGCCGAGATCGGTTTGTCGCTCTGACACCCGCTGACTCCCCTTCGGCCGTGGTGGACTTCGGGAGCGCTACCCGTCCACAAGTTTGTCCACAGCTGTGGACAACGCTGAGTGTCTCGCTCCCAGGGGTCCTGACGTGCCAGCTTGCCGGGTGGTCCGCAGACCATAGTCAGGTGCCGCTGGCCAACAAGCCTTGGGTGCTGCCATAAGAACGCCGCATGTGCAAGCACCACCGACCTAACGGCGTGTCGCTCTGGCGGTGACGCGCGACGCTGGTTTTGACGGCACCAGCATCGGCGGCCTAGGCTCAGTCCCGTCTCCCGCCCACCAGCGGGCATTTTGCGTGCCCTTGCCCACGGTCCGATGTGGTCCGCGTACCGGGTAAGATCCGCTCGCAGTGGTGCCGCTTGGGCCGGCTGGGGATGAACCAGCTACCCCAGTCCTGATGGACACAGTCCTGCTGGACCCAGATCTTGCTGGACCCAGTCGTGATGGCTGCGGCCCGCATGGAGAACCGAGCACCGGGAGAACGACAGCCGTGAGCAAGGGCAAGCGCACGTTCCAGCCGAACAACCGTCGCCGCGCGAGGACCCACGGGTTCCGGTTGCGCATGCGCACCCGGGCCGGCCGGGCCATCATCGGTGCCCGCCGCCGCAAGGGTCGCGCCGAGTTGTCGGCCTGAGGCCGTTGGCGTTCGGCTGGTATCTCCCGTTGCTCTCCGTTGCCACCCGACTGACCCGCCGTGAAGACTTCGCCGCGGCGGTGCGGCGAGGCCGCCGAGCCAGCTGTGGCTGTGTCGTGGTGCACCTGACCCGAGTCGGCACCGACCTTGCCGATCGCGCCAGCAATGCCAACGCGGCCGTCGATTCACCTGTGTCAGTGAGTTCCGGAGCTGGAACGCGGGTGGGATTTGTGGTCGGTCGCGCGGTCGGTGGCTCCGTGGTTCGGCACCGGGTGCAACGTCGGCTGCGCCATCTCATGCGGTCGCGGGTAGCGACGCTGCCCGCTGGAGCGCTGTTGGTGGTGCGCGCGCTCCCGGCCTCGGCGGGCGCGAGCAGCGCGGTATTGGGTGCTGACCTCGACGGGGCGTTGCGGCGGCTCATCGGTTCCCGCACCGCGAGTGCGGCAGGCCCGGGCAGCCGGCGATGACGTTTCTGGCGCTGGAGATTCACCAGATCCAGTCGAGCGATCCGGCCAGTCCGGGCGCTCGGACCGGCCCCGTGGTGGCGATACTGGTGGTCGTACTGCGGTTCTACCGTCGGTGGATCTCCCCAGCCTTGCCGCCGAACTGCCGGTTCTCCCCGAGTTGCAGCGTGTATGCGATCGAGGCACTGACCGTTCACGGCATGGTACGTGGGTCGTGGTGGACAGCGAGACGGCTCCTTCGCTGCGGGCCCTGGCACCCTGGAGGGGTGGACCCGGTTCCCCCCGCAAGATCACCCCGCTCCCACGCCGAGAGTGAGTCGTAGTGCTGAACTTCGTTTACTACCCGGTGTCGGCCATTTTATGGTTCTGGCACCAAGCGTTCGGCTACGTGCTGGGTCCAGGCAATGGTTTCGCTTGGGCGCTGGCCGTGGTGTTCCTGGTGTTCACTCTGCGTGCGGTGCTCTTCAAACCGTTCGTCAGCCAGGTCCGCTCCATGCGCAAGATGCAGGAGTTCGCGCCGGAGATCCAGAAGCTGAAGAAGAAGTACGGCGACGACCGCCAGAAGATGGCGACCGAGATGCAGAAGCTGCAGTCCGAGCACGGGGTCAACCCGGTGGGCGGCTGCCTGCCAGTGCTGCTCCAGGTCCCGGTGTTCATCGGTCTGTTCCACGTGTTGCGCTCGTTCAACCGGCCGTTCCTGTCCGCTGAGCAGAACCGCCTGATCGGCAACTACGTGTTCAGCGCGGCCAACGTCCGCTCGTTCCTCGACGCGCACGTGTTCGGGGTGCCGCTGTCGGCCTTCATCACCGAGCCAGCTGCGCTGCTGTCCCGGTACGGGGACATCTCCCGGTGGCAGATCGCCGTGGTGGCGGTCCCACTGACCGTCGTGGCTGGCGCGCTGACCCATCTCACCGCGAAGCACTCGGTGGCACGGCAGACCGCGGCGCAGGCTGCGGCGAACCCGCAGGCCGCGATCATGAACAAGCTCATGGTGTACTTGTTCCCGATCGGGGTGGTCGCTGGTGGCCCGTTCTTCCCGCTGGCGATCCTGCTGTACTGGCTGTCCAACAACCTCTGGACACTGGCCCAGCAGCGGGTGGTCTATCAGTGGATTGACGCTGAGGACGCCGAGAAGAAGCAGGTCGCGATCGCGCAGCGCCAAGCCCTCGGCCCGCGACCTGGCCAGAAGCCAACTCGATCGAAGAAGGACGGCACTGGCACTCCCGCTGGCCTGGATGGGGGCGATACTCCACTGGGAGCAGAGCCAGAGTCAGTCCCGGTCACAGATACGGGGAAGTCGAACGTGGTTGTCTCGAATGGGGTCCCCACCCAGGGGACCGGACCGAAGGTGCCTGGACCCGACGATGGCGTTCGTGAGTCAGTTCGCGAGTCAGGGGGATCGTCCAACGGGCAAGGGTCGCCCCGCGTGGACAACTCTGAGCGACCTGGCATGATCCAGCGGCAGTCGAGTCCGGGGAAGAAAACGAACCGGAAGCGCCGCTGAGGGTTGGATCCCCCCGGGAGAGGAGACAAGTGGTGGCGGAGACGCTGGCGACTGAGACAGCGGTAAACGGAGCAGTGGCAACCGAGCTGAGCACATCGGTTGACACTGATTCTCTGGTTGATGGTGATGGCGCGGACGGGGCTGCCCGGTCGGTTCGCGGCGCACCGCCGAGCGAGGAACTTCTCGTTCAGGAGGGTGATGCCGCGGGCGACTATCTCGAACGACTGCTCGACCTGGTGGACTACGACGGCGACATCGATCTTGATGTCGAGGCGGGCCGCGCCATGGTGAGCATTGATGGTGGAGCCGACTTGGCGAAGCTGGTGGGCGCTCGCGGCGAGGTGCTTGAGGCGCTCCAGGAACTCACCCGGCTTGCCGTACAGCAACAGACCGGTGCTCGCAGCCGGCTGATGCTCGATGTCGCGCAGTGGCGATCCTGCCGGCGCAATGATCTCAGTGAGCTGGGTCGATCGATCGCGGAGCAGGTACGCGACGCTGGTGAACCGGTCCGGTTGCAGCCAATGACCCCCTTCGAGCGGAAGATCGTGCATGACGCGGTGGCGGAAGCGGACGGTGTGCGCAGTGAGAGCGAGGGTGAGGAGCCACAGCGCCGCGTCGTGGTGTTTCCCGCCATCTGACCGGCATCTGCTCGATCGACCTCTGCTTGATCGGCTCCTACCGACGTGGTTTCGTGGTGCCTGACCCGTCCGTGTTTCACGTGAAACACCCGACAGAAACCGACGTTCGGGTGGCTGCCCGGGCGGTGTTTGGCGACAGGTACCGGCTTGCGGAGCGGTATGCTTCGCTGCTTGCCGGGTCGGGCGTGATCAGAGGACTGATTGGCCCCCGGGAAGCGGACCGGTTGTGGGAACGTCACCTACTCAACTCCGCTGTGCTTGGTGAGCTCGTGCCGGAAGGCGCTCGGGTGCTCGACGTGGGCTCTGGCGCGGGGCTGCCGGGAATACCGCTGGCGCTCGCTCGGCCAGACCTGGCGATTGTCTTGCTGGAGCCGATGGCCCGGCGGGCCGCGTGGTTGCGGGAGGTAGTCGCGGTGCTCGGTCTTGCGGTTTCGGTGCGCCGCGGTCGCGCCGAGGAACCGCGGGTGCGCGAGGAGTGTGGTGACAACGACGTCGTGACGGCCAGGGCGGTCGCGCCGTTGGGCCGGTTGGCGGAATGGAGCCTGCCGCTGGTCGCGCCAGGCGGGCGACTGCTCGCGATCAAGGGTGCCAGCGCGGAACAGGAAGTCGCTCGGGACATCGGCGCGGTGCGGGCAGCGGGAGGGGGGGCCATGGAGATTGTGCGGTGCGGCGCCACCATCGTGCAGCCATCGACCACGGTCATCGTGGTGTCTCGGCTGGCTCAGCGCATCGCGCGCCCAGCCAAGTGACCACAAGTGAGGGAATCGCGAGCCAGTGAACCAGGAAGGAAGGTCCGGTGACCGCGCGTCCCACGGTGCCCCGGCAAAGTCCTGCTTCGGCGGATAGATGCCCATAGCTCGCCGAACGAGAGGCGGTCGGCGAGCTTGGGTGCTCTCAGTGCGGCAACAGTGGGGTTGATCACGAATGAAGAGATCGACAGGATACGCCCGCGCCGGCTCGCACGCCGTGCTGCCGGGCATAGTCGCAGTTCACAGGTGTTGCTGCGACTTTACCGGGGCACTGGCGTGTCCCCCGAAGTGGCCCGAAAGCGAGGCATGACCCAGTGGGGAGATGCTGGACGCTGGCGCGTCAGACGTGCCCAGCTCACTAGCCGTGTCATGTCTCGCTGTTTCACGTGAAACCGTGATGCCGGATAGCGCGTTAGGCAGTCCGAGGCCGCGACATGCGCACCCTCGTGCTTCGTGGTCCAGGACTGAACAGCCGTCGATCCAACAGCCGTCGATCCAACAGCCGTCGATCCAACTCCAACAGCCGTTGATCCAACAGAGTGGAGCCAGTTAGGTGCCCTCCTTCCCCGGTGTTTCTTCGCAAGCCGCCGGCGCTCCCGCTCGCGTCTCGTCCGGTGCGCCTCCCTCCGCCGTCGCGTGGACGCCGATCGCGGAGGAGGCGGAACGAGCGACCCGGGTGAAGCACCCCACCGACCGGCTGCCTCGCCCGGTCCGGCGCCGGGTACTTGCGGTAGCGAATCAGAAAGGTGGTGTCGGCAAGACCACGAGTACGGTCAATCTTGCCGCTGGGCTGGCTCTTCATGGCCTGCGCACGCTCGTGGTCGACCTGGACCCGCAAGGAAATGCCTCGACCGCGCTGGGGGTCGAGCACCGCGCCGGCACTCCGTCGGTGTACGAGGTGGTGCTGGGGGAGATCGGGATTGGTGATGCCGTCGCGGTGAGCCCGCAATCGCCGAACCTGCTCTGCATCCCCGCCACGATCGACCTCGCCGGTTCCGAGATCGAGCTGGTGTCCATGGTCGCCCGGGAGTCGCGCCTGTCCAGGGCGCTGTCCGGTGTGGCGCTGGACGAGTTGGGCGTCGACTACGTGTTTATCGACTGTCCCCCGTCGCTCGGGCTGCTCACCGTGAACGCCCTGGTTGCCGCGCCCGAGGTGCTGATCCCCATCCAGTGCGAGTACTACGCGCTGGAAGGACTTGGACAGCTGCTCCGCAATATCGAGTTGGTGCAGGCGCACCTCAACCCGGCACTGACGGTGTCCACGATCCTGCTGACGATGTACGACGGGCGCACCAAGCTGGCTGACCAGGTCGCCGCCGAGGTCCGCAAGCATTTCGGCGATCAGGTGCTGCGTTCCGTGATCCCCCGCAGCGTGAAAGTCTCCGAAGCGCCCGGCTTCGGGCAGACTGTGCTGGCCTATGATCCCGGCTCCCGCGGCGCACTCAGCTACCTGGACGCCGCGCGGGAAATCGCACTGAATAGCAGCTACCTGGATCGTGGTGATCCAGCTCCCGGGTATCCAGCCCCCAGCCGTCCAGGTGATGCCGCTCAGTCGGGCCGCCACGGGATGTCACGCTGATGCCCCCCGTCGGCGCACTCCCCCACACGCCTGGATCTCCCGTTCCTGCGTCCTCCCTCCCCGGCGTGCAGCGGAAAGGGGGGCTCGGTCGCGGACTGGCTGCGCTGATCCCTACCGGACCCGTCGACACCGGGGATCCAGCTTTTGAGCCGTCTCACGCCAGCCACTCAGACGTTCCTCCGGACTCCTCGACTGCTCTGGTGGCCGGAGCCGTCTACCAAGAGGTGCCGATGGGGGCCATCGTGCCCAATCCTCGGCAACCCAGGCAGGCGTTCGACGAGGAGTCCTTGGCCGAGCTCGCGCACTCGATCCGAGAATTCGGGCTGCTGCAGCCCATTGTGATCCGCCCACTGCCGGCTGAGCCGGCGATCGGGCAACCAGGGGCCGCTCGCTACGAGTTGATTATGGGCGAGCGGCGGTGGCGGGCAGCGCAGCAGGCCGGGCTGGACCGCATACCGGCGATCGTGCGCGGCACGGCTGATGACGCGATGCTCCGTGACGCGTTGCTGGAGAACATCCACCGGGTCCAGCTCAATCCGTTGGAGGAGGCGGCCGCCTACCAGCAACTCTTGGAGGACTTCGGCGTGACGCACGAGCAACTGGCGTCACGGATCGGGCGCAGTCGCCCGGTGATCACCAACACCATCAGGTTGCTCAAGCTGCCGGTGCCGGTGCAGCGCCGGGTCGCGGCCGGGGTGCTCTCCGCCGGGCATGCGCGAGCGTTGCTCAGCCTGGAAGACTCGTCCGCTCAGGAAGCCCTGGCGGCGCGGATCGTTGCCGAAGGGCTGTCGGTCCGCGGCACTGAGGAAGCAATCACGCTCAGCCGCATGGAGCCCGTCCAGCCCTCTCGGAAAGCGGCGCCGCCCCGCCCGATGCGAGCGCCTGGGCTGCAGCAGCTCGCGGAGAACCTCTCCGATGCCTTCGACACCCGGGTCAAGGTTGAACTAGGCCGTCGCAAGGGCCGCATCGTCGTCGAGTTCGGCTCAGTGGACGACCTGGAGCGCATCGTCGCCCTGATGCGTCCCTGACGTCGGCCTGGACGCAACCGGGACGTCGAATACATCGCGCCGACGAAGGGGTGGCGGGTGCGTCTCGCTTGGTGGCGTTGGTTGGGAGCTGCGCTCGTCATCGGTCTGGCGGTGGTGCTGGGGGTGTTCGCGCTGGTCCGGCGGTCGGCTACGGATGAGGCGAGCGAGGTGTCCACCGTGGTCGTCGCCGAGAACGCCTGCGGGCGGGGTTGGACCGACCGGGAGCCGGGTGCGCACACGCTGATACTGCGCAACACTGGCGGCGTGGCCGCCGACGCGCAGCTCATCGACGTGACCACGGGGAAGGTACTCATCGACGTCGAGGGCATCGGGTCCGGCGCCACGGTGCCGGTTCAGGTCAGCTTGGGTGGCGGGCGGTACGCGCTTCGCTGTGTGTTCGACGAGCTGGGCGCGGTGACCGGTCCCACCGTGCGTATTGTTGGTCCGGCCGGGCCGGTGGGAGTGCTTCCGGTGACCCGCGCTGATCTGATCCCCGCGGTACAGGCTTATCAGGCCTCGGTGGTGGCTGGCATGGCGCCGCTGGTCGTCGACGTCGCCTCGCTCCAGGCTGCGGTCCGGTCGGGCGATCGTGCGGTGGCGCGCCGGGCATGGTTGCCCGCCATGCTGGACTACCAGCGTCTCGGCGCCGCATACGGCGCTTTCGGTGATCTGGACGCCGAGATCGACGGGACCCCGGACGGCCTGCCTGGAGGTGTGCGCGACTCGCGCTTCACCGGGTTCCGCAGGCTGGAGTACGGGCTGTGGCGCGACCAGCCGATGACCGCGCTGGTGCCGGTCGCCGATGCGCTGTCGGCCTCGGTCGCCAGGCTGCGGGACCAGGCTCCGGAGATGCCCGTGGACGGGCTCGACCTGACCCGGCGGGTGCACGAGATCCTGGAGGACACCGAGCGATTCGAGCTGACCGGAGGCTTAGACCAGGGAAGCGGGTCCAGCCTCGCCATCGCGCGCGCCCAGGTGCGGGCCACCCAGCTGGCACTCGAGCCGCTGCTGCCGCTGCTGGTGACCAGATACCCAGCGCTGCCCCAGGTCGACCCCGCGCTGCGCCGGCTGGCCGCTGACCTGGACGCGACCGACCACGGCGGCGCCTGGACGCCGGTCCAGGCGCTGGATCACGCGCGGCGCCAACAGATCAACGCCGACACGGGCCACGCCGTCGAGCTGCTGGCGCCGATCGCGGCGATCTGCGAGCCGAGGCGGACTTCGTGACTGACGACGAAGCGGGACGGGTGAGCCGGCGCGGCCTGCTGACCGGCGCCGGGATGACCGCCGCCGGAGCGGCTACCGGGTTCGTGGTCAGTGAGCTGGGTGCGCCGGCCCACACCGCGCGGCCGCGGCCGGACCGGATCGCGTTCCACGGCCCGGTGCAGGCCGGCGTCACCACCGCGGCCCAGCGCAACGCCGCCGTGGTGGCCTTCGACGTGACCGCCGCGGACCGCACCGAGCTGACCGACCTGATGCGCACGCTCACCTCGCGGGCCCGGACGCTGTGCGCCGGCAGTGACCCGGTGGTGCGCGACATCGCCGGGCCGCCCGTGGACTCTGGGGTCCTGGGACCGAACCCGCCGCCGGATCGGCTCACGGTCACCGTCGGAGTCGGCGCGTCACTGTTCGACGGCCGGTACGGGCTGGCGGCCCGGCGGCCGCGCGGGCTGGTCCCGATGCGGACCTTCCCGAACGACCGCCTCGACCCGGCGCGCTGCCACGGTGACCTGAGCGTGCAGATCTGCGCGGAGTCACCGGACACGGTGGCCTACGTGCTGCGCGAGCTGGCTCGACAGATTCTGGGACCGGGTGTCAGTCCTGGAGCAGGAGAACATGATCGGTCGGCGACGGGACACCGGGGCGCCGCTGGACGGCGGCACCGAGCACGACATCCCCCACTACGCGCTGGATCCCGTCGGCACGTCCATCCCGCTGACCAGCCACATCCGCCGGGCCAACCCGCGAACCCCGGCCACGGATGCCAGCCTGCCGCTACGCAGGCCCTACAACTACGACGCCGGTGTTGACGGTGCCGGCAACCTCGACATGGGCCTGCTGTTCATCAGCTACCAGCGTGATCTGGCCGCCCAGTTCGAGGCGGTACAGACACGGTTGATCAACGAGCCCCTCGTCGACTACGTTGAGCCCAACGGCGGAGGGTACTTCTTCGTGCTCCCCGGCGTTCGGGACACCCGGTCCTACTGGGGGCAACACCTGCTGGACCAGCCGCCGACGGCGTCGGCGGATCACAACATGGCTCACAACAGGGGGTACTGAATGACCGGCCCGAAAGCTGGGTCACGCCGGGGCGTGATCCTCGGTGTCGCCGCGGTGGTTGTTGTGGTGCTCGTCGTGGTCTTGGTCGTGCTGACGCGCCACGGGTCCGGTCCTTTAGCGGGCGGTCCGGCCGCAGGCGGGCCACCGGCCGGTTCGCCCCCCATCGCCGCAGCCGAGGCGAAGACCGCGACGCCCATCAAGCACGTGGTCGTGCTGTTCGACGAGAACATCTCCTTCGACCACTACTTCGGTACCTATCCCCACGCCGCGAACACCGACGGCACGCCGTTCACCGCGGCGCCGGGCAGCTCTGGGGTCAACGGCCTGACCCCAGAGCTGCTGACCCACAACCCCAACCTGCACAACCCGAAGCGGCTGACCCACGACCAGGCACTGACCTGCGACCAGTTACACAACTATGACAAGGAACAACGCTCCTACGACAACGGCGCGGTCGACAAGTTCGTGCAGAACACCGAGGTGGCCACCTGCACCGGTCAGCCGGTCCTGTTCGGCGAGCCGGGGATCGACCTGGACTACTACGACGGCAACACGGTCACCGCGCTGTGGAACTACGCCCAGCACTTCTCGATGAGCGACAACTACTTCGCCGCCAACTACGGGCCGTCCTCGCCGGGAGCGCTCAACATGGTCGCCGGCAACACGCACGGCGCCCGGGTGTACGACGCGAAGACCGGCCAGCCGACCACCGATCTGACCATCTCGGCGAGCCCGGATGCCAACGGGGTGGGCACCCTGATCTTTGATCCGGATCCGCTGCGCGACGAGTGCTCCGACGTCAATCGGACCACCTCCGACACGCTGGCCGACTTCACCGGGCGCACCGTCGGAGACCTGCTCAACAACCAGCGGCTGACCTGGGGTTGGTTCCATGGCGGATTCAAGCCGACCAGTCATGACGCCTCGGGCAAGGCGGTGTGCGGGGCGAGTCACCCCAACGCCGGCGGCAACATGGTGCCGGACTACGTGCCGCACCACGACCCGTTCCAGTTTTTCGCCTCGACGATGAACCCGGGACACCTCCCACCCTCGTCGGTGGCCGCGATCGGCAGCACCGACCAGGCCAACCACAACTACGACCTGACCGACTTCGACGCCGCGCTCGCCGCCGGGAACCTGCCCTCGGTCACCTACTTGAAACCGCCGGCGTCGCGGAACGCGCACGCGGGCAACTCCACCCCGATAGACGAGCAGCGCTTCCTGGTCGATGAGATCAACAAGATTCAGCGGTCCCCGCAGTGGCCATCGACAGCGATCTTCGTCACCTACGACGATTCGGACGGCTGGTATGACCACGTGATGCCGCCGCTGGTCAACGGATCGAACGACCCGGCGCGGGACTCCGCCCCGTGCAACACCACACCGGCCTCGCACGGGTACCTGGACCGCTGTGGCTACGGCCCAAGGCTGCCGCTCCTGGTCATATCCCCGTACAGCAGGGTCAACTATGTGGATCACGGCCTGAGCACTCAGGACTCAGTACTGCGGTTCATTGAGGACAACTGGTCACTCGGCCGGATCGGCGACGGTTCCTATGACGAGTCCGCCCCCTCGTTCTCGCGTCCGGACGGAATGTTCGACTTCACCACCCCGGCGCACACCACACCTCTACTGCTCGACCCGGACACCGGCGCGGTAACCCACTAAGTCGCTTGGGCCGGCGAAGCCAGCAAGAACAAGTCAAGGTTGACCTGACAGTGCCCCCGTGAGTTCGGCTCGCTGGCCCTCTGGTGTGCGCTGGGGGTTTTCCGGCGGCTTTCCAGCCCCGGTAGGCGGCGCTGACCTCATCGAACAGTCGCCGGGGCCCGTATTGGCGTACCCGGTACGGTCCAGGCTGGTCAGGCTGGTGGTGTATCGCCGCCCAGGAGCGTGACCACTGGTCGAGCAGCCACAGGATCCCGTCCGGGGCCTCGGTGACGATCTCGGAGATCTGGGTGATGATCGGCTCATCCCGGTACACCAGCCGCAGCCACGTGTCCGGCTGCTCAGCCCGCCGGACCGGTCGCGGCGCGGAGCCGTCCTCGCGGTCGCGCCCCCGAGTGAAGAGTGCTTCTCTTGACTTCTACGCCAAATGGCGAGGTTCTAGCCCTGATGACCCGGTTGCGGGCGCACTTCGCCCGACATGGTCCGGTCTGGGCGGCCGTCACCCGGCTGGGCGCCGCCCGAGTGCCGCACAACCCGTTCAGCGCCACCAACGTGGCGATCTACCGGATCGGGGTGCACACCGCGCTCGGCGACGCCGGCAACTGCTTCCAGGCCTGCGGGTCGCGCGGCGGTGCGCTCCTGAGGAACTCCGCCGAACGTCCGCGCGCTCACCGGGACCCGCACCGCCAGGGTTGCGGGAGCTCGCTGCCCCGTGCGGCGTCATCGCTTGATGCGAGGACGCCGAAGCGGCGAACAGATAGGGTGCGTCGGCATGCGCACACTTGTCACCGGCGGCGCCGGGTTCATCGGCTCACATCTCGTGGACCGGCTCATCACCGACGGTCATCATGTCGCCGTGATCGACGACTTGTCCGCCGGCCACCGCGACCGTATTCCCGATGACGTGGCGCTGCACGTCGCCGACATCGGCAACGCCCGTGAGGTCACCGACGTCGTGACCGCCTACCAGCCTGAGGTGATCTACCATCTTGCCGCCCAGATCAGCGTCCGGTGCTCGGTAACCAATCCGGTAGCCGATGCCACCACCAACATCCTGGGCACGATGAACCTCCTCAATGCCGCCACCACCACCGGCGCTCGGCTGATCCTGGCCAGCACTGGCGGCGCCATGTACGGCGACGGCGCTCCCCTGCCGACGCCGGAAACCTGCCCGCCGGCAACCCTGGCTCCGTACGGCATCTCGAAATACTGCGCTGAGCGGTACCTCATATTGTTCAATCGACTGCACGCGGGACGCCATATCGCTCTTCGGCTGGGTAACGTCTACGGCCCTCGCCAAGACCCACACGGCGAAGCGGGTGTGGTCGCCATCTTCTGCGGCCAGATTGGTCGCGGCGAAACACCGACGATCTACGGGGATGGTAAGCAGACCCGCGACTACGTTTACGTGGCTGACATCGTAGACGCTTTCCTGGCGGCGACTGACTACCCTGGCGACGAGGCGGTGTTCAACATCGGCACTGGCAACCCCACCTCCGTCAGCGCTCTCCTTGACATCGTCAACACCGCCGCGGGAACAGCTGTTGAGCCGACGTTCGCACCGGCGCGGGCGGGCGAGGCTCGGCACAGCGCACTCGACTCCACTAAGGCGGCGGTCGAACTCCACTGGAACCCAGGTACCAGCATCGCGACGGGCATTGCGCGGACCTACCAACAGTTCGCCGTCGGCCGAGCCGACAATCAGACCACCGTCGGCGGAGCCGACAATCAGACCACAGGGAGGCGGTGATGGTGGTGGATGCGGGTGACGGGTCTGCGTGGTACGAGGAGCCGCAGGCGCGGGTGGTGTTGGGTGCTCGTGATGTGGCTGGGGTGTTTCGGTTGTTGAAGCGGTTGGGGGTGAGTCAGCGGGAGATCGGCCGGCGTACGGGGCAGTCCCAGTCGGAGGTGTCGGACATTATGCGGGGCCGGCAGGTGCTGAATGTGACCGTGCTGGAGCGGGTTTGTGATGGGTTGGGGGTGCCTCGGGGGTACATGCGGTTGGCGGGCGGAGCCGAGATCGGCGTGGGCCCCTACGCTAGCGGGGGCACCGTAGTGCCGGAGGAGGTGGCTGAGGCGATGCGCCGCCGGGTACTGCTGGCCTACGGGCTCAGCGTGGTCGCTGGCGAGGTGCCCAGTTTGGAAAGGCGGCCGACGCTGCCCGGCCCGGTGCCGCTGCCGTCCCGGATCGATGGGATCCACGTGGCGCAGGTGCGTAAGCTCACTCGGCGGCTCGGCGATGCGAGCAACGCGGATACGGACCCGGAGGTGCTCAGTGCCGCTGCGGAGTGGGCGAGCGGACTGCTGGGCGTTTCGGGTGCCGAGCCGGTCCAGAGGGCTTTGAAGGTGGCGGTGGCCGAGCTGCACATGGAGGCGGCGTGGGCTGGGTTCGAGGCGTGGCGCTATGACCGGATGATGCACCACTTCACGGTCGCGCTGGCGTTGGCCGCCGAGGCCGGTGATACCTACCTGCAGGCCGAGGCCATGATCCAGGCCGGGATGGCGATCAGAGAGTTCGGCCGCCCCAATGACGGGTTGAAGATGGTGCAGCTCGGATGGCTCAAGGCTCGGGACATCCCTAGTGACGAGCGGCGCGCGGTGGTTGTCGGGTCCGTCGGGAGGGTGTCCGTGCAGGCGTGTGCGCAGGTGGGGATCGCGAACGCCCTGGCCGATATGGAGGATCTGGGTGGTGCCGAGCGGGAGATGGCGGTGGCGCGGGAGCTGTGGTCGGCGAGTCCCGCTGATCTTTACGGTGACCTGGACGGTCCAGCGGCGCGGCTGGCGCTGCGCCAGGGGCGGTTGGACGTCGCGGAGTCGCTCGCGGTGGCGTCGGTACGCCGCTGGGAGGGCGTCAACCAGCGCGGCCAAGCCCATAACAGCATCGTACTGGCCACGGTGCATGTCCGGGCCGGGGAGCCTGGTGGTCTGCCGTTGGCCCATGACGCGATCACCGCTGTGAGCAAGCTCAGCTCGGTCCGGGTCCGCGGGAAGCTCGAACCGCTGGCTGTCGCGCTGACGGTCCGGCCGGGCCGGGACGCTCGGGACCTCGCCCGGATGGCCCGGCAGACCGTCACGGCACGGGTGTGACAGTCCGACGTGGTGTCGCGGTCCCCATCGCCCGTACGCCGCTGTACGCACTGCTGCGGAAGAGCGCCGTGAACTCGCCGGGGCCATAGCGGTCCTCCAGCCAGCTCTGGAGCGGGGAGAGGTTCCCGTCGAGGGTCGCGCGAATGATCAGCTCGTGTACCT